>JAQBPV010000125.1 GCA_028287345.1 Gemmatimonadota bacterium | reverse complement strand
TGACGACCTTCCGGAAGTTGTCTTTCACGTATATCCGGCCGACTGCGACATGTTGGGGCACGTGAATCACGCCACGATGCTCGGCTTTCTCGAGCGGGCGCGGTGGGAGCTGCTCGAGCGCGAGGAGGTGGGCGGCGTGCGGGACTTCGCCACCGTCCCCATCTACTCCGTCGTGCGGCATGTCGACATCGACTATTACGCGCAGTCCCTGCCCGGCGACGATCTCGCCATCCGCAGTGGACTGCTCGACGTCCGCAACACGAGCTACATCGTGAAGCAGGACGTGCGGAAGGTGCCCAGTAACGTCGTGGTCGCGCAGGCGTCCATCGTCTTCGTGGCGATCGATCGCAGCGGCAAGCCGGTGCGCGTTCCCACCGAGTGGAGGACGCTGCTGCCCCACTGGCCTGAGGATGGTGAGGAGCGCCGCCAGAAATGATCGCGATGTTGCCAGGAGGCCTCGAGCTCGCCTACGACGAAGTGGGCAGCGGCACTCCCCTGCTCTTCATTCACGGCTGGCCCCATGATCGCTCGCTCTGGGCCGCGCAGCTGGGTGGCCTTCAGACGCAGGCACGCTGCATCGCTCCAGACCTGCGCGGCTTCGGCGATTCGTCGGTGAGGGCGCCGTATTCCATCGACCAGTACGCCGACGATCTCGTTGCGCTGCTTGCGATGCTTGGAGTCGAGCGCGCTGTGGTATGCGGTCTTTCCATGGGTGGCTACGTCGCCCTCTCGATGCTGCGGCGCCATCGCGCAATGCTGCGCGGACTGATTCTTACAAGCACGCGCGCCACTGCCGACACCTCCGAGGCGCGCGAGAAGCGCATGAAGCTCATCGCGTTGGTCGGCGACCAGGGAATGCAGGCGCTGGCTGCTCGCCAGCTCAAGGCCATGGTGGGCGATACAACGTTCTCGTCGCGCCCCGACGTCCTCGAGGCGCTTCGGTTCATGATGGCCCAGGCGCCCAGCGAAGGCGTGGTCGGCGGGCTGCAGGCGATGGCCGACCGTGTCGATTCCACGGACCTGCTCGCGGGGATCGACTTTCCGACGCTCGTGGTGAGTGGCGCGGAGGACACCTTCACCGCGCCCGATGAGATGCGGGCGCTGTCCGATGCGATTCCCGGCAGCCGTCTCGAGGTGATCCGTGGCGGTGGCCATGTGTGCCCGTACGAGAAGCCGGCGGCGTTCAATCACGTCGTCGGCGAATACCTGGCGAGCCTGGTATACGATTGACGACGATCCTTGAGTAACGCTGCCGAGCCAGCGACCTTTCACGTCTTGCCAGCAAGCATCCAGTTCCCCTGACGCACTCCATGCCAACCTCGCCATCCGACCGCGCACTCGAGCAGCCGATCTCGGAGGCGGAGCGTCGTCCGAGCGCGCGCATCGGGGCGGTGCTGTTCCGTCATCGCGGATGGCTGCCCGTGCCGTTCCTGCTCGTGCCGCTGCTCGCGCGCGGCAACACGGACGCGATGAACTGGATTCTCGGCTTCGTCTTCATCGTGCTTGGCGAGGCCATTCGATTGGCTGGTGTTGCCGCGGCCGGAACGGTGACGCGTCGCCGCTCCCGGACGGTGCAGCGCCTGGTGACGTACGGAATCTTCGCGTGGATGCGGAATCCGCTCTACGTCGGAAACTTCCTCATCTGGCTCGGCTTCATCGTCATCTCGGGGGTGTTCTGGTTCATCCCCGTCGCCATCGTGCTGTTCGCCATCGAGTACACGCTGATCGTGCGCTACGAGGAGGGCGTGCTCGAGTCGATCTTCGGCGACGAGTACCTGCGCTATAAGTCGCGGACGTCGCGCTGGTTCCCGCGTCCGCCGGGCACGGATGAGGAAGGCGAGCACCACTGGGGCGAAGCGTGGAAGAGCGAGATCAGCACGTTCATGCAGTACGTGGTGATCACGGCGCTGTTCATCGCGAAGGAGAAGGCGAACTGGTGGCCGCTGTAGTCAGGTAGCTCGTCAGCTCTTCGAACGACCGCGCCACGTACTCCGCCTCACTCGGCCCACCCGTGCGTACGACGTCTAGCCTGATGGCGCGGAAGCCAGCGGCGAGTGCGCCACGCACATCCGTCCGCTCGTTGTCGCCGATGTGGAGGATCTCGTGCGGCGCCACTCCCAACTCATCCACCGCCACCTGGAAGATCTCGGGACGCGGCTTCGCGTGGCCCACGTCCATGGAGTAGATGGTCGACGCGAAGTAATCGCGCGCGGCGTCCTTCTCGAGCAGCCTGTCCTGGGCGCGGCCTGATGCGAAGCCGGTGTCGCTGATGACGGCGAGCTTGTAGCTGCGCTTGAGCGTCCGAAGCATCTGCCACGCACCGACGAGCATCGCCGGAGGTAGCATCAGCAGCGCATTGTCGACGGCGTCTGCTGCGGCGGCGACGTGTTCGCAGCCTGGGCGTGGCGTGACGGATGCGCGCTGAAGGATCCAGCGCAGGCGGTCATCCGTCTTGTAGCCGCGCTGTTCTTCGCTCCACCACCGCTCGGCTTCGTGATGCGACTCTTCGTAGAGCGCGCGCAGCTGTTCTTCCGGGAGTGAGCGGCCGTAGGCGCCGAGCAGGGCGCCAACAGCGCTGCGACGCATGGCGACGCGCTCTGGTAGCGCACCGCCCTCGTACAGCGTGTCCCAGTAGTCGAAGGTCAGGGCGCGAAGCATCGCGCACCGCTCCCGTGTCTGCCTAGCGGGTGGGACGGCCGGGTGGGTTGTCGCTCTTGAAGACGTCCCGGTTGAGCTGCACGTACTGCTGCATCTGCGCCGGCACATCCTCTTCGGGGAAGATGGCGGTCACCGGACACTCCGGCTCGCACGCCCCGCAGTCGATGCACTCGTCGGGATGAATGAACAGCTGGTCCGGCCCTTCATAGATGCAATCCACCGGACAGACGTCGACGCACGCCTTGTCCTTGGTGTTGATGCAGGCTTCAGTAATGACGTAGGGCATGATCGCCTCAGATGATACTGCGGAGAGTGGGCGCTCCAGCTAAGATAATGCGAATCGCGGGTCTCACAACGGAAGACCCAACGAGAATCGTCGACCGAGAGTCACGATGCAATTGACGGTCAACACCGAGCAGCACGAGGTGGCGCTTGCGGGCCACGAGACTCTGCTCACCGTGCTGCGCGAGCGGCTCGACCTCACGGGGACGAAGCTCGGCTGTGGCCGCGGCGAGTGTGGCGCCTGCACGGTCCTCGTGGGAGGGCGGCTGGCGTACAGCTGCCTCACGTTGGCCGCCGCCTGTGAAGGAGAGCCGATCACCACCGTCGAAGGCCTCGGCGCACCTGGCGCGCTGCATCCGCTGCAGCAGGCCTTCATCGATGCCGACGCACTGCAATGCGGCTTTTGTACGCCAGGCCAGCTGATGGCGGCAAGCGCCTTGCTCGCAAAGGTCAGCGACCCAACCGCTGAGGACATCCGCGCGGCGATGAGCGGCAACTTGTGCCGGTGCGGCACGTATCCCAAGATCGAGCGTGCTGTGCTCGCTGCGGCAGCGGTGATGCGCTCATGAGCCAGTTGGTGATGTATGACTGACCGGCGTTTCGTCAGCACGAAGGTCGAAGTCGAGGGGCGCGAAGAGATCAAGATCGTCGAGTTGCCCGACATCGAGCCCGCAGCCTGGGACTCCGACGCGGCGCTCACCATCGTGGGTCAACGCCTTCCTCGCTCGGACGCACTCGAGAAGGTGACCGGACGCGCGCGCTACACCGCCGACGTCCAGCGCGGCGCGATGCTGCACGCAGCGTTCGTGCGGGCGCCGATCGCCAGCGGTCGCGTGACGCGGCTCGACGTCTCGCGCGCACTCGCACTGCCTGGCGTGCGCGGCGCACTCGTCGCCGCCGACGTTCCCGGCATCTCGCACATGGGCGCTCCGCTGTTCGACGCTGACATCCATTGGGCCGGCCAGCCACTCGCTGCACTCTGCGCGGACACGCCGGAGCTCGCGCGCGAGGCGTGCTCGCTCGTCGAGCTCGAGGTCGAAGCATCAGCGCACGCCGTGACACTCGAAGTGGCGCTCGCGGAGAATGCGCCACTGGTGAAGCCCGGTGGCAACGTGCCGCGGAGCATGCCGCGTATCGAACAGCGTGGCGAGGGACTCGACGCGCTCACCCGCGCGGACGTGGTGATCACCGCCGAGTATCGCACGCCGTGCGCGGTGCACACGCCGCTCGAGCCGCACGGCACCGTCGCCGAATGGATGGGCGACGACCTCACCGTGTGGGAGAGCACGCAGGGAATTTTCCAGGTACGGAAGGACGTCGCGCGCGCGTTCAAGCTGCCCTTCAATCGCGTCCGGGTGATGAAGGACTACATGGGCGGCGGCTTCGGCGCGAAGAACTACGCCGCGGCCAACACCTACGCCGCCATCGCACTTGCACGACAGCTCGGCCGGCCGGTCCGCTGCATCCTCGACCGTGAAGGAGAACAGACCGACGCCGGCAACCGCGCCGCATCACATCACGTCGTCAAGCTCGGCGCTCGGCGCGACGGAACGCTCGTCGCCATTTCGGCAGACGTGAAGATCGCCTACGGATACAGCGGCTGGTTCGCGAGTCCGGCCAAGATCTTCCACGAGTTGTATCAGTGCGCGAACGTCCATACGAGCGAGACGTTCGTCTACCTGAACACCGGCGCGATGGATTCCTTCCGCGCTCCGGGTCACGTAGAAGGTGCGTTCGCCCTCGAGTGTGCGATAGACACACTCGCGCACGAGCTGGGCATCGACCCGCTCGAGCTCCGGCGGCGCAACTACGCACAGCAGGATCAGGAGAAGAATCGCCGCTATTCGGCGAAGCATCTCGATCGCTGCTACGACGAAGGGGCCGCACGCTTCAACTGGACGCACCGTCGCGTCGAAGCCGCGGCGTCGCGTGCACACGGCGGACGACTGCGCCGAGGGGTCGGCATGGCGTCGCAGATCTGGGGGGCCGGCGGCGGGCCCCCCGCGTATGCCACGGTGCGCATCAATCCCGACGGCTCGGTGGACGTCCTCACCGGCGCGCAGGACCTCGGCACTGGCTCACGCACGGTGTTCGCGCAGATCGCCGCCGAGGCGCTCGGCGCGCGCTACGACAGCGTGCGCACCGTGCTCGGCGACACGGAGCGTCTGCCCTTCGCGAGCAACTCGTGGGGTTCGATCACCACGGCGTCCGTGGGACCTGCAGTGCGCGTCGCCGCGCTTCAGGCGCGCACGCGTGTGCTCGAAGCGGCCGCTGAGCTTCTCTCCACGGACGCATCGAATCTCGATCTCAGCGGCAGTGTCGTGACCGTGCCCGGCGAGGATCGCACGATGACGCTGGCGCAGATCGGCCGAAAGCTCGGCGACGTGATGATCATGGGTCAGGGTAGTCGCGGAGCGAATCCACAGAACACGGCGATCTGCGCGTTCGCAGCACAATTCGCCGAGGTCGAGGTGGACATCGAGACAGGTCGCGTGCGCGTGTTGCACATCACGAGCGCGCACGACTCCGGCCGCATCATCAATCCGACACTTGCCGAGAGTCAGCTCGAGGGTGGGATCATACAGGGGCTTGGCTTCGCACTGTTCGAGGAGCGCGTGCTTGACACCTCACTCGGCATCTCGATGAATCCAAACACGCACGACTACAAGATGCCCACGATGTCGGATATTCCGACCATCGATGCGTTCTTCGTCGACAGCTCGGACGTCGTGGCGAATCACGTCGGTGCGCGCGGGATCGCCGAGGCGCCGATCATTCCGACCGCGCCGGCGATTGCGAATGCGGTTGCGGATGCGATTGGAGTTCGTGTTGGGGAGATTCCCCTTACGCCGTGGCGGGTGTTGGCTGCTCTGCGACAGGGCTGAACTACGGAAAACCGCAGGGGCCAGAAATACGGCAAACCGCAGGGAGGATTGGACGGATTTGACGGACAACTGCCGGATCAAAGCTTTGGCAGCCTCTACTCGCGAATCCACCAGCGTGCGTCGCGACTGAAAGATTTTTCTGCTGAGAGGGCCGGCCTGCGATGCAATTCGTCTTTCAATTCACATGATTCAAGCCAGGTCGTTGCTGTTTTTCTGGGGTCTCTGGGATTGCAGGGAAGCGCTCGCAATCACGCCCAGTGCTTCCTCAAGAGTCGCGCAGCATTCCCCGGAATTCCCGGATGAACCGGAAAAAAGGAAAGGGCCGCTCCCGAGAGCGGCCCTTTCATAGTTCAAACTGCTGCTGCTGTTACGGAACGATCACGCCGGCGATGGCCGAGTTGACCGCGTTGACATCAGCGCCCGGATCGCGACCGTCGGTCGCCCTGAGGCGGAACAGGCTCGACGCGGCGAGATGGAAGTCCAGCGCGCTCGAGTTGGCGAAGCCGATGGCACTCAACGTCGAGGCGAACAGCGTGCCCGTTGGGTAGCCGCTCGTGTTGCCAGGAGCAAGGACGAGGACATTGCCGCGCCAGCCGCCGGGCATGAACGTGGCCAAGGTCGTGTTCGTCGCGAGTCCGGGACCCTTCACGCCGTAATCACCGCCGCCCATGAGGTTGTCGCGGATGACGAGGCGTGTCGGAAGCTGCGTGGTCGGGCCACCGAAGACGACCGCCATGTTGGTCGGATCGGGAACGGTGTTGTGGGCGATGACGAGATCGATGGGATCGTTGTTGATCAGAAAGCCGCGACCGTCGCCGTCCCACTGCGGGCGAACGTCGATGCCCGTGACGATGTTGTCCGTGATGGTGACGCGCGTCATGATCGACTGCGCACCGACATCGTGCCCGGTGAGTGCGAAGCCCGAGCCCGTGTTCTTGATCAGGTTGTAGCGAAACGTGATGTCCTTTGCCACGCACCAGGGGCACGCGCCGCCCTGGTTCACCGACTTGAGGACGATGGCGCTGCCACCCTGTCCATCCTGCCAGTTGTTCTCGAAGATGTTGCCTTCGATGAGCACACGCTGCGCGCTCTTGATCTCGAACAGGTTCTTGACCAGCCACTTGCCCTTCCAGCTCGTCGGCTTGAAGAAGTGGTTGCGGCGGATCTCGATGTCCGACGGGATGAGTCCGTTGATGAGCGGATCACCGCCGCCCCAGCTCATGTTCTCGCCCGATGCCTCGAGGTAGTTGTTCACGATCTTGAACGGACCCGGTCCGCTCCAGCCGGCCACGGCCTGTGCATCGGCGCCCTGCTCGTGGCAGTCGCTGATGTAGGAATCGATGACGGCTGTTGACGCGCCGTTGAGCGAGACGCAGCGGCGGTTGTTACCACTCGCCGTGCCGTGGATGTACATGCGGTCGAGCACGAGATCATGCGGCAGCTGCGCGACGGTCGCTTCATACGAAGTGCCGAAGCGAATGAGGCCGGTGTTGTTGATCGTTGCGGGGACGGTCACTTCGAGCGCGACGAGGCGAAAGTGGTGCGCGCCGAAGTCGGTGTTGAAGGCACCCTGGTTGGAGGTCGAAACGACCTTCGGGAGGTTCGCCGCCGCGGCCTGCGAGGGCGTCATCCGGCTGCCTGCGGCCGGCACGCCGCTCATGTTCGCCGGGCGAATGACGATCCAGTTCGTGCTCGACGAACTCTTGTTCGGCAGCGTGAAGTTGCCGCTGAACGTGGCGCCGTTGGCGAGCTCGATCACGTCGCCCGGAAAGGCGCTGTTGATTGCGGCCTGAAGGTTTCCACCCGCTGCGACGCTGATGACCTTGCCGCCAGCCGCTGGAGCCGCCGGCATGGTGGTGTTGATGAACACCTGCGGAAGATTGGCCAGCACTTCCGAACCGACCGGCGCGGTCGGCGCCGGCGCCGTCACGGTGATCGTCGCGCTACCAGTCACGCTGCCGTCCGTGGCAGTGATGGTGCTCGTGCCCGCGGCCACGCCAGTGATGACGCCCGTCGAGGCGTTGACCGATGCAACGGTCGGGCTCAGGCTCATCCATGTCACGGGGCGACCCGACACAGCCCGTCCGAGCGAATCCTTTGAGGTGGCGGTGCCCTGCGAGTTGGTGGCGGTCGCAATGCTGGTGTTGCTCAGGGCCACCGTGACTGTCTTCACGGTAGCGGGCGCGGGAGCGCTTGGCGTACCCGTCACGACGATGACGGCAGAGTCCCGTACGGCGGCTACAGCCAGCGAGTTGCCGCGGACGACAGCGGTGCCAACGGCCTTGGCCGTGACGATGCCATCCGTTCCAACGGTAGCGACCGCAGCGTTCGTGCTGGTCCAGATCACGGTGGCGTTCAGGACAGCAGCGGCTGGGTCAGTGACCTTGGCGCTGAGCTTCACGGTTGCGCCGGGCGCCATTGCAGGCACGGGCGCTGGGGTGATCACCAGCTTGTATGGCCAACGCAGGTCACCGTACTTCATCTCTACGGGCAAGAGTGAATCCGTGCCGATCTGAGCATTCGTCGGCAGAACCGAGTTGTCATGGCCACAGCCGATGGCAAACGCAAACGTTCCCGCGAGCACGAGGCGGCGCGCCAGAGTGTTTCTCATTGCAGTTCCTCTTTCTTTGTTTTTTCGGAGCGATCGGGCGTCGCAGCCGTTGCTTCAGGCTTGCTCAACCATGACGCGAGCAGTAGAGCTCGGTCAGTAACGCATCCATCAGGTTGTTTCGCTCGCCGTACGATCGGGTGAGAGGATCGCCAGCAAAAGTATTGTCGGCAGTTACCCTTCAGCGCTCCGTGATTCCAAACACACAATTCTTGGTAATTTTGCGAATTGCGGTTTTACTTCGTAAATGCAGGATGGGCTCGCTGAGATTTCAGCGAGCCCATCAGATGTTTGCCTTCGAGCGCAGCGCAATCAGCGAATCATCACGCGCGCCATGGTGGCGGACTTCCTTTCTTGCGCTTGAGATCTGGATTCTCGCGATAGAACGTGCAGGTTCGTCCAATCGTCTGCACGACATCCGCGCCAAGCTTTTCCGCGACCTCGTGCGCAGCGTCCTTCGGCTTCACGTCCGTCGTCTTGGCGAGCGCGACCTTTACCAATTCGTGCGTGCGGAGCGTGTCGTCGAGCGTCTGGACGAGGGCATCAGTGAACCCCTGATGTCCCACGTGCACGAGTGGCGCAAGATGATGCGCCTCGGCGCGCAGCGCAGCGCGCTCCTTGGAAGACAGTGTCATGGTCGAGCCGCTTCGTGCGAGAGAAGGATGAGCGGGTACGGATTGATCGGTTCGCCGTCCCAGTACTTTCCGTCGGACGGCATGCGCATCACCTGAAAGTGCAGATGCGGAGTGTCCTTCGGCGCGTTACCAGTGGTTCCCACGAATCCGAGTGTGTCGCCGCGCGCAACCATGGCGCCCTGCGTGAGCCCCGGCTGGTATGCGTCGAGATGGGCATAGTAATACACGACGCGGCCGAGCGGATCGGTTGCATAGACGATGTTGCCGCCGAGCGTGTTGCTGGAGATGCGAAGAATGCGCCCGCTGTCTGCGGAGAGCACCGGCGTGCCGCGCGGAGCCATGATGTCGAGCGCACGATGCACGCGTCCCCCGTCGCGCCCTTCGTCGAAGGTGTCGTGTAGCTGGCTCACCGACACTCCTGCCACCGGAATGAGCATTCCTCGCGCGAGGAGATAGTCCACGGCCTCGGTGCTCGTCACGGGATCGATGACGACGGCAGGCCTGGCCGGCGCCGACACCGGCCGTGTCTCTACCGGCGCGGGCCCCGACGAATAGACCTGACGAGCGCAGCCCGTCACGGCAAGCGCGAGGAGGACGAACGCCGTTTTTCGCATCGCTATCGAGACGCGCGACACGTGGCGCAGTCACCGGACGGCGGCCACGTACTCATGGTGTCAACAACACCTTGCCCGTAGTGCGGCGTCCCTCGAGAGCGCGATGGGCCTCGGCCGCGTGCACCAGCGGCACCTCGCGATCGATGTTGAGCACGAGCGAACCGTCGCGTACCCAGGTCAGTACTTCTCCCGCCCGCCACGCGAGCTCCTCCGGAGTGTGCACGTAGTGGCCGAGCGTAGGACGCGTGAGGAACAGCGAGCCCTTCGGGTTGAGGATGTTTGGATCGAAGGGTGCAACCGGACCGCTCGACTGGCCGAACAGCGCCATCATGCCTCGGACGACGAGACAATCGAGGCTCTTGAGAAACGTCGTGGCGCCAACGGAATCGTACACGACATGCACCTTCGCGCCGCCTGTGAGCCGCAGCACTTCCGCGACGAAATCCTGCTTGGTGTACAGGATCGTCGCCTCCGCGCCGGCCTGGTGCGCGAGGGCGGCCTTCTCTTCCGTGGAGACGGTGCCGATGACATGGGCGCCGATACGCCGGCCTAACTGGCAGAGGAGCAGCCCCACCCCGCCGGCAGCAGCGTGCACGAGACACCGGTCGCCCGCCTTCAATGGATAGACGGACGTCGTGAGATACTGGGCCGTCATGCCCTGGAGCATCGCGGCCGCTCCCTCTCGCGTGCCGACGCTCTCTGGCAGGCGCACGAGTCGATCGCTTTTCGCGAGCGCGAGCTGGGCGTATGCCCCAACGAAGTTCGTTGACGCGACGCGATCGCCCACTTTCACCGCGGTGACGCCACTGCCGACGGCGACGACCGTGCCTGCTCCCTCGGTTCCAGGAGTGAATGGCAGCGCTGACTTGTAGAGTCCCTTGCGATGATACATGTCGATGAAGTTCACGCCGATGAACTCCATCTGAACGAGCGCCTCACCGGCAGCGGGCACCGGATCGTCGATCGTCTCGTATTGCATCACTTCCGGTCCGCCCGTCTCGTTAACGCGGATGGCTCGCATGTTGATCCTCGACGTGGATGCTACGACAACCTAGCTCCGCGACAGGGCTCGCCACGCCTGCCGAGCCGCGCGACGACCGCTGCCGATGGCACCGTGCACCGTCGCGGTGCGTCCCTCCTCGTCCGTCGCCTCGCCGGCGAAGAAGAGCGTACCCTGGACCGGGCGCGCGAGCGCCTTCGCGGCGTCCGCTCCGCCGACCAGTGAATAGCTGTAGGCACCACGAGCGAGACGGTCGGCAATCCAGTCATGATGATGGGTCGCCACGACGTGTCGCGCGAGCCGCGCTGTATCGATGCCGAGGCTGTCGGCGAGCGAGCGGATCGCGATGCCAGGTAGCGAGCGCCCCGCCCCGGCGAGTGCGATGGCGTCGGCACCTCCAGTCCAGCCGATGAGCAGGTTGCTCTCGAGGGGATATGACGTCCACCACACCGGAACGTCCGCACCGGTCGCAATAAAGAACGCGGCGCGCTGCATTCTTGCCTGACGTCGTTCACTCACGAGCTCGGCGAGCGGACGGTCCAGCACCATCGCGATGCGCACGACCTGCCCCATCGCGACACCTGTCGACGCTTGGCGAATGCTCGGCACATCCGGCTCGAAGGCGATGGTACCCCGTCCACGTGCGTCGGGATGCAGCAGCGACACGGGAATGGTGACGATCGCGGCGCGCGCAGCGATGCTGACGCTCCGGCTGCCGGCACGCGCCGACACCTTCACCGAGTGCCGCGTCCACTCGATGCGATTTACCAGGTGGCCAAGCTTCACCCGTCGCTTGACCGGCGCAGCCAACACCTCCATGACGCGATGGTACCCGTCGACGAATCGCCCCATGCGCTGCGCATGCGCATCCTCGCCGGGGTTGCCGCCGCTGGCAATTGCTCGCTCGCTCATGCGATCCAGCTCGGCCGCATGGAATGCGCCCACGAATTCCCGCGCCAGCGCGCGATCCTCCGCAAAGCGCTTTCCCCCCGGCTGCTCGGCGAACAGTTCGGAAATCGGCCGGTCGGGAGTACGCTGCGGATCGGCGTGACTCAGGATGCGATTGAGTCGCGGCCAGTAGTCGTCGGCGGGCCTGAGGCGTCCGTGCGCAGCGCGCCATCGCTCACCCGCGATATCCATCACCGTGAGCGACGCCTCACGCGCGAGCTCGCGGAGCTCCGGGGCGTCGCCGTGCAGAAACTCCGGGCCCAGTTCTATAGGTAGTGGGCAATGCCTGTCGCGCACCGTGAGCACGCGACCGCCAATGCGATCGCGTGCCTCGAGAATGGTGACGCTCGCGCCGCGCTCCGAGAGGGCGCGCGCCGCAGCAAGACCTGCCGCCCCGGCGCCGATGACCACGACGTCGATCATGCCGGCTTGCTAGTCGCCGGCGCCCGCCATCTCTCCGCGCTCGAGCACCAGATCGCGGGCGTAGTCCGTCTCGCGCGGCTCACGCGTGCTCGCGAGCAGCCCCTGCTCCTGCGCCATCGCCTCGATCTGTTCGTCGATGGTGCGGGTGTGATGCATGGAGCAGAACTTCGGCCCGCACATCGCGCAGAACTCCGCGCTCTTGAAGTACTCGGCCGGCAGCGCTTCGTCGTGATACTCGCGGGCCCGCTCCGGATCGAGCGAGAGGTTGAACTGCTCGTTCCAGTCGAACTTGTAGCGTGCGCGTGAGAGCGCGTCGTCGCGATCCGTCGCACCCGGACGTCCACGTGCGATGTCGGCCGCATGTGCGGCAATCTTGTAGGCGATCACGCCATTGCGTACGTCTTCCGCGTTCGGCAGGCCGAGGTGCTCCTTGGGCGTGACGTAGCAGAGCATGTCGGCGCCATACCAGCCGATCATCGCCGCGCCAATAGCGCTGGTGATGTGGTCGTAGCCTGGCGCGATATCGGTGACGAGGGGTCCGAGTGTATAGAAGGGAGCTTCGTTGCAGATCTCCTTCTGCTTCCGAACGTTCATCTCGATCTGGTGCATCGGGATGTGTCCGGGTCCTTCCACCATCACCTGGACGTCCTTGTCCCATGCGCGACGCGTGAGCTCACCGAGCGTCTCGAGCTCGGCAAACTGCGCGCGATCGCTCGCGTCGTGAATGGAGCCAGGCCGCAGCGAGTCGCCGAGTGAGATGGTGACGTCGTACTTGCGGAGGATGTCGAGCACGTCGTCGTAGTACTCGTAGAACGGATTCTGCTTGCGGTGGTGCATCATCCACACGGCGTGCAGCGAACCGCCGCGGCTCACGATGCCGGTGACCCGACCGTACACGAGCGGCAGGTGTTCGAAGAGAATGCCTGCGTGGATGGTCATGTAGTCCACGCCCTGCTTCGCCTGATGCTCGACGACCTCGAGCAAAAGGTCGATGGTGAGGTCGGTGACTTCCTTGACCTGCTGGATCGCCTGATAGATGGGTACGGTGCCGATGGGCACGGGCGACGCGGCGATGATGGCTTCGCGCGTCTCGTCGAGCGCGGTGCCGGTCGACAGGTCCATCACTGTGTCTGCGCCGTACTTCACCGCTAACTGCAGCTTCTCCAGCTCACCTTCGATGTCGGAGGTGACGGCCGAATTGCCGATGTTCGCGTTGATCTTGACCTTGCTCACCTTGCCGACGGCCATCGGCTTCAGCGAGCCGGCGAGGTGGAACATGTTGGCGGGGATCACGAGTCGCCCGCGGGCGACCTCGCTGCGCACGAGCTCTGGGCTCAACTGCTCCCGCTCGGCGACGAAGTGCATGGCATCGGTGATGATGCCATCGCGCGCGAAGCGCATCTGCGTGTTGCTTTTCATCGGATTGACTCCCTACGCCGGTGCAAACCGGATCAGGTTCAACGGGTCTCTCTCAGCCATTGACGGACGTGTCATTGGCACCCCGGTCTATTGGCTGGAAAGTATTCGGCGTGGGGGCTTGGCGCTACGCGCGCGGGCGGCGTGAGGCGGGCGGCGCAACGTCCGATGCGGCGTACGGCGCGACGTGCTGAGTGGAAGCGTGAGGGGTGCGGCGATTCGTACGGCGTACGGCGGCCTTCGCCACTCTCCGCATTCCGAGAGACGGCGTTTGGCGTTCGTAGACGAGTGCGTGCGGTGTGCTTTGAAGCACACCGCACGCCCCGAAATTAGGCCGCCGGCTTCAGGCCGGTCTTTGCCCACCGCGCCAAGTCCTGGAAGGCATCGACCATCTCTGTAGTCGAAAAGGCACAGTGCCCGTAGCGATCAAAGCTCCGCTGCAGCAGCTGCCGTGAATCGTGTTCGTGCGACACCAGCTTCGCGAACGACGCCTCGTGGAAGAACGGCACGAGCGGATCGCGCGTCGTGTGCAGCGTCAACGTTGGAATGTCGAGCTCGCCGTCTGGCACGTAATACCGATCCAGATACCGCAGCGCATCTTTCGTCGCCGTGAAGCGGCCGGCACCGGCATTCACAGCATCCACCACGGCGTCCGGTAACAGACCCGGCGCAGCCGCCGCGTACACAGTGGCCGAGTTGTCGAACATCGAATGACCGTGCGTGCGGCCCAGGAAGTCGTCGATGCCGCGGACGTCATAGGCGATCGCGTACAGCAGCGAGGTCGCGAGCTCCGTTCCGTCGGCGCCGGCGAGTGGCGTCTGGCCGATGCGCGCGATGATCCCGAGCCCGGTCGGATTGGCCATCACCGCCGCCTGCGCGGGTCCGAGCACTTGCGTATTCAGGTCGATGCCCGCGGGCACGTGAAGGACATCGCCCGGAATGACTCCCGGATACATCGCGTCGAACAGCACGCGGACGTTCGCGATGTAGTTCACTTCTTCGATCGCTCCGCCGAGCGGCGCGCACATGGCGAGCGTGCCGTCGTACTGTTTCTTGTGCTTTTCGGCGATGCTCTGCGCCACCAGGCCGCCCATTGACGTGCCCATCAGGAAGCTGCGCTCTGGCCGGCCGACCTTGTCGTTGAACAACCCGCGGAGCTTGTGGGTGCTCTCTACGCCATCCTTCACCGCCCATCCGTTCTCCGCGAAACTCGAGTACGCCACCGCGTAGCCTCGAGCGCCGAGTGCGTCGCGCACGTCGGGGAATCCATCGCCGGTCGGGAGGGCGATGGGAAGCGCCGCGTCCACGATGCCGTGCGCATAGTAGACGACGTCGCCGTTCCAGTTGGCCGGAACGAAGAAGGCGTAAAGCGCGCCGGAGCCGGTCTCTCCGGTGATCTGCCGCGACCAGACGCTCGAAGTCGACGAGAGGTTCGCCTTCAGCGCCTGCGGGACGATCATCGACGGCGTCGCAGTGGACGCGGGCGAGGTGGGCAACTGCTCGGCACAACCGACGAGTGCTACTGCGAGGAGGATGGAGAGCGAGCGACGCATGACGAGCTCCGTGCATTTGGTGGACGACGACGACCGGGTTGGTCATCGCCGCCAGCACCCTGCACCGCACCAGTCAGCGGCCGGTCAACGAGTGGTCAGCACGCAGTCACCCAGTGAGTGATGATGCGGCGAACACGGGCGTGGTCTCAGCCTGACGTCGAGGATCCTCGCGACGCGACGACGCGCGGTGGCAACACCCCGACTGATCGCAGCAACGCCGAGTAGCGCGCACTACTGCGGAGAGAGTCGAAAATGGGCGATGTCGCCGACTCTGTGGCAAAGAACGGATCACGCGCCCTTGCCGCCTTCTCCAGCCGGTTGAGTGCCTCGGTCGTGTCGCGCAACCCGATGGCAATACGCGCGATGGCCACGTCGCTGCCCGGCCCCGCTGGCATCGACTCCACCCGCGCACGCATGCGGCGCGCGGCGGTCGTGTCACCGGACACACCGTACGCATAGCCGAGCAGCCCGAGTGCCATACGGGATGTGGGATCGATGCGAATGGCCGCCTCGAGCGGAGCGATCGCCGCCGCTGGGCGATGCAGGTACATCTGCGTCATCCCCAGCATCACCCGCGTCACCACCAGCGTCGAGTCGTACGACACCGCCCGCTCGGCCGTCGACACCCCTTCGCTACGACCGGCCATACCGAGCGAGAGACCCAGCGCGCCGGCAATCACCGGCGACGACGGGTCGAGCTGGGCCGCGCGCTCGAGCGCCCGCGTCGACTCCGGAACGCGGCCGGTGACGAGTAGCATCTCGCCCAACCACTGCTGCGCCGGTGCATACCGGCCGTTCA
The DNA here is from genome assembly GCA_028287345.1 of Gemmatimonadota bacterium. Classification (GTDB taxonomy): domain Bacteria; phylum Gemmatimonadota; class Gemmatimonadetes; order Gemmatimonadales; family Gemmatimonadaceae; genus AG11. The sequence continues at coordinate 11,227 of JAQBPV010000125.1, read as the reverse complement.
AGGCGATGGCGCGACGGAAATCGCGCTCCGCATCGATCCACTTCCAGCTTCTGCCCTGCAGCACGCCGCGGGATGCCCATGCTTCGGCCAGCGTGGTGTCGAGCGCGATGGCGCGGTCCGCGCTCTTCAGTGCTGCGGCGAGCGTGGGCTGCGCGGCCGCGCCCGTGTAGAGTGGGAGCAGTCCCTGCGCATCCGCGAGTCCGCTGTATGCCGGTGCCAGGCTCCCGTCTTTCGAGATTGCCTGCTGGAAGTACGTGATTGCCTGCTGGAGCGAGGCAGCGCTCCTGCGGTTCAGCTGAAAGCGTCCGCGCAGGTAGAGATCGTACGCTTGACCCGACGTCTTGTTCGCTCCGTTGTCGACCGACGTCGTGTCATTGAAGGCAAGCTGTGTTGCGCCGCCGCCCACCGCGCTGCCGACGGCGTCCGTGATCGCGCGCGCGAGTCCCTCCTGCACCGTGAGTAGATCGGTGGCGTCGCGCTCGTACATGTCGGACCACTTCATCACGCCGTCGCTCACGTTGACGAGCCGCGCCGTGACGCGCAGACGCTTGCCTTCGCGCTGCACGGTGCCTTCGAGCTGCAGCGCCACATTGAGCGCCTTGCCGATGTCGCTCGGCGAATGACCCGATGCGAGCATCGCCGCCGCGCGTGAAGGCGACACCACGTGCACGTTGGACATGCGTCCGAGCGCTGCCGCCAGTTCGTTGGTGATGCCGTCGGCGAGATAGGCATTGCCCGAGTCGGCGCCGATGCTGACGAGCGGCACCACGACGATGGACGACGGAGCAGGAACCGCGGCTGCCAGCACCGCAGCACCTTGCGCCACGACCGCAGTGGGCCGACGCGAAACGGCTGTCGCGGTTCCCACGCCGCCAAGGACGAGAATTGCCGCAGCGGCTACGCGCCAGTCGCGCAGCGAGTGCCAGACCGAGAAGGGCTTCCCTGGCGCGACGTGCGCTCCGCTCACCATCGATGGGTCGTCGAGCGCAGCGAGGAGCTCAGCGGCCGACTGCGGCCGGTCGCTCGGCTCGCGCTTGAGGCAGCGCATCACGAGCGCGTCCAGCGCAGTCGGAGCGTCGGGGCGCAGGCTGCAGACCGACGGCGGATCCTGTGTCATGCGCGCGGCGAGCAGCGCGCGCGGCGCGAGACCCGCGAAGGGCGGATGCCCGGTCAACATCTCGTACGCCGTGATGCCAAAGGCGTAGATGTCGGCGCGATGATCGACGTCGGGATCGGCGGCCGCCTGCTCCGGCGCCATGTACAGAGGCGTGCCGAGCGACGTACCGGTGCCCGTGAGCGTACCGTGCTGCTTCTGCGCGCCCGATCTGCGCGCCGAGCTGATTGCCTTGGCGACGCCGAAGTCGGTGACCGTCGCCGCGCCTGCGGCAAGAAGAATGTTGTGCGGCTTGATGTCGCGGTGAACCACGCCACGCTCGTGCGCGTAGGCGAGCGCACGCGCGACGTCCTTGAGGATGGACACCGTTTCGCGCACCGAAAGCGCGCCCTTCGTCGCGATACAGGTGCCGAGCGACTCGCCCTCGACGTACGGCATGACGAAGTAGGGCAGGCCGGCCGCTTCGCCCGCGCTCAACACGCCGACGATGTGGGGGTGCTGCAATCCCGCCGAGAGGAGGATCTCGCGCTTGAAGCGATCCACGGAGACGGACGCGGCGAGGTGCTCGGGCAGGACTTTCACCGCCACCCGCCGCTGCAGTGCCTCTTCGAAGGCGACGAACACGCGCGACATGCCGCCGCCATCGAGCTCGCGCTCAATTACGTAGCCCGGCCCGAGTGCGGCGGTCAGCTGGTCGACGAGGAGGGAATGCATGTATCGAGAGTCTGAACTGTGTGACAGCCCGACCACCCGAAAGGATGCACTTCCGCCCTCTGGAACGCGATGCCTTGCCGGGGGAAAAACTACCCCGCCATTTCGGCCTGCAGCGGGAATCCATGCTGCTTACGCCCGACGTCTGCCTCGTGTTTCGACGTGGTCTTGTACAGCTCGAACCGTCCGTCGATGGCATACGGGGCGCAGCGGGCGCGCAGCTTCTCCATCTCCACCGCACCCATGGGCTGGAAACCTCGCGCGACGCTGATGTTCTGTCGAAGCACCGTGAGTGAATCGATGCCGGTGACGGTGACGGCGACGGGCAGGCTCATGGCGTATCGCAGGGCGTCCTTCACGGGCACGGCGCGCTTCTTCACTGGCACTCCCTCTCCGCCGAGGCTCTTCATGCCGATCGCGGCGATGCCCTGTCGCGCGAGCTCCGGCAGCACCTGTTCCTCGAAGCTCCGGAACGTGGCGTCGAAGCAGTTGAGCGGCATCTGGCAGCTGTCGAACGGATATCCGTATGAGAGCATCTTGAGGTGCAACGAGGGATCCTTGTGCCCGGTGAACCCGACGTGGCGAACCATTCCCTTCTGCTTCGCACGGTCGAGGGCCTCGATGACGCCTCCCTTCATGAAGTGCCGCTCCGGATCGCCGGCGTAGGCGACTTCGTGGACCTGCCAGAGGTCGAGATGATCGGTCTTGAGCCGGCGGAGCGAATCCTCGAGCTGCCGCATGGCCACCTTTGCGTCGCGGCCGTGCGTGCAGACCTTCGTCATGAGGAACACCTGCTGCCGCCGGCCTCCCGCTAGCGCCTTCCCCATCCGCACTTCGCTCTTGCCGTCGTGGTATTCCCACGCGTTGTCCATGAAGGTGATTCCGGCGTCGATCGCCTTGTGTACGATGGAGATAGCCTCACGTTCGGTGCCGACGAGGCCGAGGTGAAAGCCGCCGAGTCCGATGGCGGAGATCGTCTCTCCGGTGCGGCCAAAAACGCGCTGCGGAATGGGTGCGATGGTCGTGGCCACGTATCCTCCGAAGGTCTGCATTGGGGTTGCGGGCCACCGTGCAGAAAGCGAACCGGGACGACTGTTGCAAGGCGGGGCCGCCGGACTAGCTTTCCTGCCAGGTTGAGACCCGAACGGAGACCATGATGCAGGAAATGTCGACCGCAAACGAAGGCAAGCACATCCCCTTCAAGAAGGAAGGGTGGGGCTTCGCCTTTTTCGTGTGTATGCTGGCTGTCGCATCGGCTGGCAGCGCCTGGTACGTCCACAAGACGACGTACAAGCATCCCACCGACGTTCGCTTTCACGCTGTCGGCACGGGACCGCACGCCGCCGAAGCGCCGAAGCACTGACCTCGTTGTCTCGGTAGAAGGCCGGCTCCGTCACTCGGAGCCGGCCTTTTTTCTTGGAGTTCGATCTCTGTGCTCAGGGTAGCAGGCATCAGGTGCTCAGGGAGCAGCCCCAGTGCTCAGCCATCAGGGGGTGTGGCGCGCTGGTGAATCACACCTCGATCACCACACCCCCTGACGGCTGACTACTGTGGCTGAACCCTGAACACCTGACCTCTGACACCTTCAGGCCTCGCTACGGCGACAGCGCCGTCTTGTTCGCCTGGATCTTCCGGACGTACTCGAGCGTCTCCGTGTACCGCCACCGCTCGACCGTGGGTGCGACGCTTTCGATATTCGGCCAGGTGCGGTTGTCGAGCTTTGCCGCCAAGGCGGTTTTTCTCGCCCGCATGATCGTCCCTTCGCCAGCGTTGTAGCCCGCGAAGGTGAAGCGCCAGCGTTCCGGCTCGTCCAGCTCGTTCTTCCACAGCGTCCACAGATCGCGGTCGTGCAGGATGCCCGCGGCGATGTTCCACTCCGGATTGTCGATGGCGCCGAACTGTGGCAGCGCTGTCTGGATCTGCCCGTACGTCGACGGCATGAGCTGCATGATGCCCCGCGCGCCCACTCGGCTGCGCGCCGTGGGCGTGAGATCGCTCTCCGCCATTCCCTGCGCCTTGAACCAGCGCCAATCCGTGCCGATGCCGAAGTAGCGCTTCGTGTACTTCTTGAAGATCGGATCGAACCGCTCGGTGGCCCGATCGGTCTGCCGCTTCACCGCCGCACGCTCGAGCGCTCGACCCGCCTTCTTCACCTGCGTCACGGGGTTCTGCGCCGCGGCCATCGAAGGCACGCCAATGAGCGCGATCACGCCGATGAGCAGGATCCTGCGCACAACCATCATGTCCATCAGCCCAGCGCCTTGCCGATGATCATCGCGATGGAGATGAAGATCGCGGCAATGAAGATCGCGACGGCGACGTTCCCCTTCTGCAGCTCGGCGGGAAAGTCGACCTCCGGCGTGAGTCGGTCGATGAGGCGATACGAGATGAACATGATGACGACGCCGATGACAGCGTACAACACGTTCAATGCGATGACGGAGAATTCCACTGATACCTCGCTTGTGTGTCAGCAAAAGTTGGCACGCTCGCGGTCATTTGGCTAACCTCACGCTCACACCATACGTAACCCGCGAGACATAGTGTCGCCGTTCACCTACCACAGCGAAGTCGCCCTCACGAGCGCACTCGCACGCCTGGCGGTTCCCGGTCAGATGCCGATCGGCGGCGGCACCGATCTTCTCGTCACCATCGAGGAGGGACTGGCCGCTCCCGACGGCGTCGTGGACGTTCGTGCGCTCGGTGAATTGACGGGTGTCGGCGACATGCCCGATGGCACGCTGCGCGTGGGTGGCGCGTGTCGTCTCGCCGACATCGCGGACGACGAAACCGTTCGGGCGCGCTATCCGCTGCTCGCGTCGGCGTGCGAGCAGGTCGGCACGCCGGCCATTCGCGCCATGGCAACGCTCGCGGGCAACCTCCAGCAGCGTCCACGCTGTTGGTACTTCCGGCGAGGTGTGTCGTGCCTCAAGTCAGGCGGCACGACGTGTCCCGCGCGCGACGGCGAAAACCAGTACCTCGCCATCCTCGAGGGCGGGCCGTGCTGGATCGTGCATCCGTCCGATCCAGCTGTCGCACTCGTCGCGCTCGAAGCAGAGATCGACGTCGACGGACCAAGTGGTCCGCGCACCATCGCTGCTGGCGATTTCTTCGTGCTTCCAACCGAGCGTCTGGATCGCGAGACCGTCCTGCGCGATGGAGAGTTGATCGTCGCGGTGCGGCTGCCGGCCGTCGCCGCCGGAGGCATGCAGCGATACACGAAGCTCATGCAGCGCGAGGCGTGGGACTTTGCTCTCGTAAGCCTCGCCGCAACGCGCCGCACCGACGGCGAAGTGCGACTCGTACTCGGCGGCGTGTCCCCACGGCCATATCGGGTCTACACGTCGGTTGAGGAGGAGACGATGTCGGGCGGCCTGGATGAGGAAACTATCATCGGACTGGCCGAACGCGCGTTGCTCGACGCAGTGCCTCTGGCCAAGAACGGTTACAAGGTAGAACTTGCTGCTACGCTGCTCCGCGACGCGATCAGGGAGATCGCTGCCGAGTGACGTACATCACAGCATTCGGGTGATCTCGTTGTACGTTTCTGTTTAGAACTATATCGACTACGAGCCCAGGGGACACGGTGATGACGAACGAACCCACCGACGCCGGCGAAAAACAGCAGCAGTATCCCCTGCCGAGAAAGACGCCGGTGGGCCGCCATTTCGGGAGCATCTCGTATCCCGCCGAAGAACCCGAAGAACAGATCGAGGATCTGCGCAAGCGGCCCTCAGTCAAGATTCCGCACGTGACCGGCGAGCACTGGATGGACCGGCCCTCGCGCAGCACGGACTCTCGGCGAGGCGTGAGCTAGCGCGCTCGCGTCAGCGGAAGGAGTGCTCGAAGCTGAGATAGAGGAAGACGTCTCGCTGACCGCGGCTCGATCCCACACCGATGGGAAACGCGATGCCGGGGACGACCTGCAATCCGGACGCGAAGTTCAGTGCGCCTCTCATCCCTGGCGAGATGAGATAGCTCGTCGCTGATTCCCGCCGCCCATTCTCGTCGAGCGATTCGGTGCGCGTCGCGATCGATTCCAGCATCAGGTTGAATGTCGGCGCGACGAGCCAGATGGCACTCGCGCCGGCCTTGAGTCCACGCGCCGTACCTCGAACACCCAGGCCGTTGTCGGCGCGCGTGAGGTTTGCGCCGGCATTCCAATGCGTGATGAACACGTCCGTCACTGCGTAGCTCACCGGGAGCATCACTTCGAGACCCGGCCCGCCCGCTCCGCGACCCTTCTCCAGATCGCCCGTCGGCAGATAGACACTCACCCTCGGCGCGAACCAGAACCGCTCTTCGTCGGCGCCGAGTGCCTGATAGCGATAGTTGAGCGCGACGTCGCCGACGCCCGTGCCACTGCCGATGCTGCGGAGCACGGGCACGGTGTAACTGAGCTGATGTTTCTGACCAGGCGCGGGCCACTCCTGCGTGAAGCTGTACGCCCAGTTGCCTTCCTTCGTGCGCTGGAAGGTGCTGATGTGCTGCACGACGCCGTATTCCTGGTTGTACGCCTCTTCGATGAGGAAGCTGTTGTCCTCGATCTTCGGCGGAGTCTTTGCGGCCGCGGAATCCTTGGCGGCAGGCGTCTGGGCATCGAGGGGCATCGCGAGCACGACGAACAGCACCGGCAACAGCGAGAGTCGACGCATGTGATGGAATCGGGGGTGGAAGCGGTGGGGCCTCAGTGTTGGTGAGTCTATGCCGCTGACGCACGAGGAACCAGTGCGACCCATCCACTACCTCTATTTGGAGAGCCGGCGCGTGACGCCCGCGCTGGTGAGTTCCCGCAGTGCATCCTTGCCAACCCAACGCGGCGTGGTCTCGGCCGAGTCAGCGAGACGGCGAGCCGTTGCAACCGCCGCTGTGTTCAACGCCGCATTGCGCTTGCCCACGGCGCGCAACGCCATGTTCACCGCCTTCTTCACGAAATGCCGCTCGTCGGAGGCCGCGCGTTCGATGTAGCCGAGGCCGTCCACGAACGCGCTGTCAGCGGCACGCTTGTCGTGTACGGTGAGCCCCCACAACAGCGCAAATGCCGCGCGCTTGATGAACTCCTCCTTCCGATCGTGCCACTGCTCGACCTTTTCCCACGCGTGGGGCGTGCGGTCGAAGAGATGAAAGCATACGGTGTCGCAGATGCCCCAGCTGTCGAAGTCACGCGCCCATCGATTCATCTGCGCCGCGGAGACGAGCGCTGCATCGTCGACGAATGACGTGAGCATGCGCGCTTCGTAGATGCCCGTATTCCACAGCTCGGCGGCGAGCTGGTGGTTCTTGCCGATCTCCCTGGCAATCACCTTCATGTCGGCCATCGTCACGCCAAGCGCATTGTCCGACGGCACTCCGTACCGCGCCATGCCATCGCGCGTGGCCTTGCTGCTGTGTTTCTTCAACCAAGCGAGCACGGACGCTACGTCATGCTCCGCCGACGCCGTCTTCTTCTTTGCGCTCATCTGTCGCGGGCCCGTGGTTCGTGAGGGACAGCTCGTAGAACTGCGTGTCGATGAGCTCATCGGGCCGATAGCGCTCGATCGGCGTGAAGCCGAGCGACCGGTAGAGCGCCTGCGCTGCATCCATGTCGGCGAGGGTGCCCAAGCGCAGCGTCTCATAGCCGCGCGCTTGCGCGCCCTCGATCAAGGTGGCGAGCAGGCTACGGCCTACGCCCTGTCCGCGCCACGCTGCATCCACGAACATGCGCTTTACCTCCGCGACACGCGCTGAGAGGGGACGAAGCGCGACGCAGCCCACGGCGTCCTCGTTCGCGATCGCGAGCCAGATGCCGCCTCGCGGCGGCGCGTACGGGCCTGGCATACGCTCAGCGTCGGCGTAGACGTATTCGACGCCTGGTGTACTCGCCCTCGCGTCGCCATGCGCGCGCACGAGGCGACGCACGTGTTCGATGTCGCGGTCGGCGCTCACTTCACGCACGACGAAGCCGAGGTGTGTCGTCAAGCCTTGGAGGGGTCGTCGCCCATGCTTGCCGACAGTCCATCGAGCGCTTCCATGATCTCGCGCAGACGCGCGATCATCTCCACCGCCTCGGCCGGCATCTCGCCACCTTCGCTCTCCGTGCGCGTCACGAAGTCCTCGAGTTGGCGAAGTTGTTGTGCCAGCCCTTCGCGCGGCGAGGAGACCGGCGCGCCGGGCGTTTCGCCTTCTGCAGTCATTGCAACCTCATGGCATGGTTCTCGTCGCGCGGCAGCTCGATCAACGTCTGCGATCCCGCCCATCGATCGTCGGGATGGAGTCGTATCGGCTTTTGCACCGCACCCGCTTCGACGCACAGCATTCTGAGCTCGCCCTGCGGCTCCATGTCCTTCAACTCAGCAGCGCGCGCGGCACCTGGATTCCACACGACCACGTCGCGAAAGCCGGCCGCTTCGATGGCCAGCTCACGATCTGGCTCCCGCATCACCAACCGGTGAGGAGCATCGACATACACCCGATCCACCTCGCCGACGATGCGAAGAACTTCGTCGTCGTCGGCCTTGAAGACGCCGGGCGCCGCGGACTCTCGATGTCTGGTGCCACGCAAGCCGACGAGCTCCGTCTGCCGAACGTCGTGCACACGAAGGTAAGTGTGCAACGCCGCCGTGAAGGCAAAGGCTTCCGCGCCAGTGTTCTGTACCTCGAGCTCGACGCGCAGCGTCGATGCGTACACACGGACCGTGAGCGTCGCGAGAAAGGTCGCTGGCCAGATCTCCTGCGTCTGTGTCGAGGAGGCGAGCGTGAACACGGCGATGGCGCTGCCGTCCTGCCCTTTCTTCTCCTCGGAGAGCGTCCACGCGCTCGTCCGCGCGAAGCCGTGCTTCGGCAGCGGTCCTTCAGATGCGAATTGCGGAAAGATCACGGGGATGCCGCCGCGAATCGCCGCGTTGCCGTGAAAACCGGATTTCGCGCTGAGAAAAAGCCGCTCGTCGCCGCTGAGCGCGGGACGCCACGACGTCACATGGGCGCCATGCAGGTGCACCTCGGCCGAAGCGCCATCCGCGGAGTGCAGGACGACGCGATCGAGCCCGCTCACCGGGGGAATCGTCGCGATCTAGAATTCGCGCTTCTTCATCTGCTGGAAGAGGTCCTTTGCGTCCGACGACGCGGCCTCTTCCGCTTCGGTCTGCAGCGGACGCGTGGCATCGAGCGTGGCGTCGTACGTCCGGTTCTTCTTCGGCTTGGCCGCCGCCGCTGCTGCCTGTGTCTTTCTGAGAAGAGCCTTGAGCTGGGCTTCGTTCATCGCGAGCGCTCCGGTGTCGAGAGGGATACGTGGTGCAAGCTAACCAGCGAGAAGTGGTCCGTGAACGCCGCCGCCGCTGGGGGTCATGAGGACCTTACGTACGCGTCGAACAACGCGTTCAGCTCGACGGCCGGATCCTCACACACCCCTTCGTGCACGGGCGAGCTCTGCAAGACATCGGATCGCGGCGCCGTGAGCCAATGAAAGCGCTCGGATGGTGGAGCGAGTGCCACGGGACCAGCTGATTCGTCGCCCGCACAGATCGCTGCGCACGACTGGAGATATCGCGACAACAGATCCACATCGAGACCTGGAGCGAGTGCTGTGAGTGACGCCCGCTCGGTGATCGTCCGCAGGGCGAGAAACTCCACCGTCCGCGCATGCATCACGACACCTATGTTCGCGAAGGCGCCCAGATGCACGCGTGGGACGACGCGCAGGATCGCGAAATCGTACGCAATTCGCAGCCGGTCGCTCAACGGCGTGCCTCCAGCCGCTGCGGCGCTTCCACGCGGAGTTGCTCCTGTGCCTCTGTCGCCGTGGCGAGCCACACCGCACGCGCCGCGAGCCGTTCGGTGAGATAACGTGCGTAGCGCTCACGCGCAGCATCGCCGGACGGGAAGTCGCCGCTGCCCTCGGCCGTGTCCATCAGCAGCTCGTCGGGCACCGTCGCCATTACGTCGCCGATGACACTCGGCGAGATCTTCGCCGCATTCTCTGCGTCCGCCTCGGCGAGGCTGCCCGCGACGGCAAGCAACACGTGCGAGCGAATCAGCAGGAAGGGGGTACGCGTCCGCTCGGCGTCGACCGAGCCCCAGTCGTGATGCGCGTACAGCGCTGCGCCGTGATCGATGAGCCACGGACTGCGCTGCCAGATGAGCAGGTTGGGATTGCGATGTGTGCGATCCGGATTGGTCGTGAAGGCGTCGAGCCACACGATCTTCGCCGCGAGCTCCGGCGATACGAGATCGCCTGCCGCGGTGGGATCGAAGTTGAAGGCGCCCTCGAGGTAGCGCATGCCGACATTGATGCCGTGGCTGCGCCGCAGGAGCTCCTGAATCTCGGGATCGGGTTCACTGCGGCCGAATCGATCCGAGACCTCGACGAGCGCGAGCTCCGGTGTCGGCAGTCCCAACCGCAACGCGAGTCCGCCGACGATCAGCTCGGAGACGAGCACCTTCGCGCCCTGTCCCGCGCCGCGGAACTTCACGACGTACAGTCCGCCTTCTTCCGTATCGACCACCGCGGGAAGGGACCCGCCTTCGCGCAGTGGCTGTACGTACCGTGATGCGACGTGCCGGTGCAGCTCGCGTGCGTTGCTCAAGCGTCTGTGTCCGCCTCGCGGCGATCGCCCTGCGCCGGCGGCGAGGAGATGACGAGAAACTTCACGTCGGCATTGCCTTCGTTGCGTGCCTGATGCGCGGTGCCCGCTGGAATCTCGATTCCGAAGCCGGCCGGAAGGTCATGCGTGGCGCCTTCGACTTCCATCTTCAGCGTTCCTGAGAGGACGTAGAAGAATTGCTTGGCTCGTGCGTGCCAGTGTCGTTGCTCGACTGTGCCCGGAGGCATTCGCTCTTCGATGACGCTGAAGGTCGCGGCCCTGACCATGTGCCATCCGTCGCAATCGCTACCCCACCGGTAGTGATCTGCGTTGGCGATGGAAATGGGCATTGGTATCATGCTCGTGCGCTCTCTCAGTGCGAGGTGACTCAAGATGGCCCCCACGCATCCGCAGGGCCAGTCCGAAACATGGCGGCACCCGGAGACCGGAAAAACTAGCTAAAACGTTGTCACAGCTTGTTTTAGGTCGGTTGGACCCGTGTTGACGCAGCGGGGATAACCGACTACTTTAGTCTCATATCGCACACACTCGTGAAATGCGCCGCTGCCGCTTCGCGACGCCGCTCGCTTTTGCGATGCGCCGAGATGGTGTGATCCCAATACGTCGGGAGATTTACTGACATGAGTTCGTCCATCGATTCGCTCGTCAATCGCGAATACCAGTACGGCTTCGTGACGGATATCGAAGCGGATACTCTGCCCCCCGGAGTGAGCGAAGACGTCATTCGCCTCATCTCGGGCAAGAAGGACGAGCCGCAATGGCTGCTCGACTGGCGGCTCAAGGCGTATCGCCGTTGGCTGACGATGAAGGAGCCGCATTGGCC
>JAQBPV010000088.1 GCA_028287345.1 Gemmatimonadota bacterium | reverse complement strand
CGCCGCACATCGAGCGGTGTGAGATGAAAGGTCTCGTCCATTATGCGGATCTCGCTCCGAACAGCACGGTTCCGAGGCGCACCAGGGTGGCGCCCTCTTCCACAGCAATCTCGTAATCGCCCGACATCCCCATCGACAACTCTGTGGCCGGCAACCCGGCGGCGCGCAGCCTCGCCGCCACATCCCGCGCTCCAGCGAACACCCGCCGCAGCGTCGCCTCGTCCGACTCGAAAGGCGCCATCGTCATTACGCCGCGTACCAGCAAACCCGTCATTCCCGCCAGCCGTTCCGCCTCGGCTTCGACGTTGGCCGGCTCGTAGCCGCCCTTCGTTCCTTCTCCCGACACGTTCACCTGCAGCAGCACAGCCATTGGCCTGCCGCGCGCTCGACCATGTTCGTCCAGCGCATCGGCCAACCTTCCACTGTCCATCGAGTGCACCAGATGGAAGTCGTCCAACTGCTTCACCTTGTTCCGCTGCACGTGCCCGATCAGGTGCCAGCGAACTGGCGCGGAGACCTCAGTCATCTTCACGGCCGCTTCCTGCACCCGATTTTCGCCGACGTCCCTCAATCCCGCATCCCACGCCGCGGTTGCGGCATCGGGGCCATAGGTCTTCGTCACCGCGACGATTGTTACCTCTTGACCTCGTCCACCCCGCTCCCGCGCCCGCTCGATTTTCGCCTTCACCTCGGCGAGCCGGGCAGGCAGGTCCTGAAATGGCATAACACGATAATTTACCGGAGGTTGCACCTCAACTCAAGCGAGTCCCGCACCGGCCCCGGGCCCGCAGGAAGTCTCGCAAGCCGGGCGCATTGGAGCATCCCGAGCATGCTCGCGCTGACGTCGTCGGGGAGCGTCGCCTTCCGCGCGCGAATGGGGACTCTGGCAAGCACCGCGTCTACGTCGCTCAGGCTGTCGATCACGGGCGGATCGATCGAACCATTTGCGGCGGCCGACGAGAGGTAGACGGTACCCGTGAGCCGCCATGCTGACCCGAGCAGCGCGCGCTCCTTTGCCGTCACGGACGGCGACGCAACCACCGGTCGTCCTGCTGCTCGCGCTGCTCGAGCGATGTGGGCGGCCAGCTCCTGATGCGCCCATTGGGCGCCAGGCACGAAGCCGCTGCCCCATTTGAGGCCGGTCCTTCGAGCGAGTTCCTCGCCGTACCAGTCCGCAGGCAGAAGCGGCATCGTCACCGTCGTGACGTCCGTTCTCACGCCTTCGACCTGCTGCAGATACCAGAGCGGATAGGTGTCGTTGTCCCCGGCGACGAATAGCAGCGCATTGCGAGGCGCGCTTTGTAGAAGCGCCTGGGCGACGACGCGCGCCGCCGTTGCGCCATCCGATCGCGGCCGATCGTTCGCCGTCCAGTTTCCCAGTAGCGGCACCACGGCTGACGCCAGCGCGATCGAGGCTGGCCATTTCCGCGCGCGGACGAATGCGAGCGCGCCGTAGCCCGCGAAGAGTCCCCATCCCCAGAAGCCGAGCACGAAGAAGTAGTCGCGCTCACGCGCCTCGTGCGCACCGGCAGGCACGAAGCCGTATCCGATCGTCGCGCCAGCCTTGAGGTTCAGGTAAACCACGACGCCGAGTGTGCCGGAGAGCGTGAGTACTGCAAGCGCGTCCGCCGCTCGCTTTCCGTCGCGGCGCATCGCGCGCCAGCCGCGAATGCCCAGCAGCAGGAACAGCAGCGTGACCAGTAGCCGCCATGGGGTAGTAAAGATCCCACGGCCCAATGTGATCCCGAACTGCCAGTCGATGTATTGCGCGAGCGTCGCAACCTGGAGCCAGACCGGCGCCTGACGCGGCCACATCGGCGAGACGTCGTACTGCCGCCGAGCGACGACGTCGGCAAGCGTCGTCAGCGTGCTGGGATTGCCTTGGTTGACTCCCGGATCGTGCCGAGCGCGTAGCAGCATGATGAGCAGTGCGCTCGCGGCTATTGCCGTGAGCAGTATCGCGAAGAGCAGGTCCCTCGGCCGCGAGGAATTGTCGTCCCGAACCAAGTGAGGGACCTGCTCTTCCGCTCTTTTCACGAGCGCCGAAGTAGCGGCAACCAGCGCCCCGACGCCAATCAAGAGCCACGACATCCGCCCCACTCCAGCACTCGCGATCAACACGCCGCCAAGGAGAAGAAGCCTGTCGCCGAACCACCTGCCATCGCGTGTTCGCGCCGCAAAGGCAATCGCCGCGGGAGCGCCAACCAGCGCGCTGAGATGCACCGCCGGCGCGAGCGCGATGAGGTACGCCGTGAGCAGCACCCATCGGTGCGACCTGTCCCCTTCTCCCGCTCGCTCACCGCATGCCAACATCAGCGCGACGAGCAGCAACGAGAGCGCATACACCTCGGTCTCGGTCGCGTTCGCCCACACGCTCGTCATCAGCCCCGCGCACAGCGCGCCCGCGACCGCGCCCCATGATGCGCTGCGCTCGCCGGCAACCGCACGCGCCAACAGCCACGCGCTCAACGCTCCCGCCGCTGCCGTGCTCACTGCCGACAACAGGTTCATCGCGCGCGCAACGCCGATGGCGCCGCCCAGCAACATCGACCACGCGCGCCCCAGCGCCACGAACAGCGGCGTTCCCGGCGGATGCGGAATACCGAAGACATGCGCCGCCGCGATGAACTCGCCCGCATCCCAGAAGGTGACTCCAGGTGCCAGCGTCACCACGTACACCAGCAGCAACACGACGCCCGCAGTCCACCCCGCGCGGCGCGAGGTCAGCTCGATGCTCCCGCGGCTTCGACCGCGTCACGCACCGGCGTGCGACCCTCGAGGAACGCGCGCACCTCCACGGGCGAGAGGTCGCGAAACAAGCGACCGCGCTCCGCGATCGAGATCGTGCCGCGCTCTTCACTTACCACGATCACCAGCGCGTCCGTCTCGTCGCTCAATCCAAGTGCAGCGCGATGCCGCGTGCCAAGCGAGCGGTCGAGCAGTGGTCGCTGGGACAGCGGAAGGATGGATCCGGCCGCGACGATCGTGTCGTCGCGCACGAGCACCGCGCCATCGTGCAGCGGAGAGTATGGTGTGAAGATCGTCGTCAGCAGATCGGCAGAGACCTTCGCTTCCATGCGAGATCCCGATTCGGCGAATCGGTCGAGCGGTACTTCGCGCTCGATCGCCACGATCGCGCCGATACCCGAACGGCTCAGTCGCTCGACGGCCTCGGTGATCTCCTCAGCGACTTCGCCGCGTTCCATTGCCTGGAAGAGTCCGCGAAAGCGCGCCTGGCCAAGGTGCGCGAGCGCCGATCGAAGCTCGGGAGCGAACACGACGAGCAGGGCGATTGCGCCGTACTGAAAGACGAAGCCGAGCAGGTAGTTGATCATCTCGAGCTTGAGCAGCCACGACGCAGCGTAGACGACGAGCAGGATCAGCAATCCAGTGACGATCTGCAACGTGCGGGTACCATGAAAGAGTACGAGTGCTCGATAGAGCACGTACGCCACCACCAATACCTCGAGCACGTCCCGCCAACCGGGATTGAGCAGGCGAAGCTGCTCGAGCTCCGTCACGCTCGGCCTGCCGCGCGAATGGCCGCAGCGACATCGAGTGCTTGTCGCGTTGCGCCCACATCGTGCACGCGGAAGATGCGCGCGCCGCGCTCGTACGACGACACCGCCGCGCCGACACTGCCGAAGATGCGACGAGAGGGATCGGGTGTATCCGTCAGCTCGCCGATGAACCGCTTGCGCGATACGCCGACCATCACCGGCAAATCCCACGCGGCCAGTCGTTCGAGACAGCCGAGCAGCCGCAGCGAATGCTCGCTCTTCTTTCCGAATCCGATTCCCGGATCGACGGCGATGCTATCGCGCGCGATGCCACTTTCCAACGCGACTTCGACACGCTCTCGAAGCTCGTCGAGCACTTCGTCGAGCGGATCGCCTGCGAACACGGCATGAGCGTACGACGCCATGTCTTCAACGCCGCCGCGCGAGTGCATCAACACGACGCCCACGTCGTGTCGCGCGCAGACGCTCGGCATCTCCGGATCGAGCCGCATGCCCGAGACGTCATTCACGATGTGCGCACCCGCTTCGATCGCCGCCTCGGCGACCGCACTCTTTACTGTGTCGACGGAGATCAGCGCATCGGGATGCTCGACGGCAAGCGTGCGCACGATCGGCAGCACGCGTCGCAACTCCTCATCAGTGGAGACGCTCTCCGCTCCCTGCGGCCGCGTCGACTCTCCGCCGATGTCGAGGATGTCCGCTCCTTCGGCCAGCAGCTTTGCGGCGTGCGCCAGCGCGGCGCTCGGCGAGAAGTAATAGCCGCCGTCGCTGAAGCTGTCGGGTGTGACGTTTACGATCCCCATCACGAGCGGATGCTCGAGGGTGACCGTTCGGCCGCGGACGGTCCAGGTGCCGGTCATGGCGCGGAAGATACCTGCTTAGGAGGATGGGAGGATAGGAGGACAGGAAGTAAGAATGAAGAAGGGCACACCGATTGGGTGTGCCCTCCGCAATTACTGTCGTTCTGTCATCCTGTAATCCCGCCGCGCCTCAGGCCGGCGACGGCTCCGGTCCACCGAGCAACGGCTTCCGGCGCGGCTCCATCACCGGCGTCGGAGTCGGCGCCGCGGCGATTGGCGGAGCAGCGGGCAGGCCGCTCATCCGCGGCGGCAGTGCCTCGCCGCGCGCAATCATCTTGATGTCTTCCGCCGTCAGCGTCTCGCGCTCCAACAGGGCCGACGCGAGCGTGTGCAGCAGGTCGATGTTCTCGCTGAGCACGGCCTTCGCACGATCGTATGCCTTCGTGATGACACGCTTCACTTCGGCATCCACGAGCTGAGCCGTCTGCTCGCTCACCTCGCGACGGTGCTGGATCTCGCGACCCAGGAAGAGCTCCTGCTCGTTGTCGCCAACGAGGATTGGGCCGATCGCATCGGACAGTCCCCACTGCGTCACGTAGCGGCGGGCAATCGTCGTCGCCTTCTGGATGTCGCTCGACGCGCCAGTCGTCACACGATCATGGCCGAACACCAACTCCTCGGCCGTGCGACCACCGTACGTCATCACGAGCATCGCCTCGAGCTGCTGGCGGGTGATCGACACGCGATCGTCCTCAGGCAGTGTGAAGGCCAGACCAAGCGCACGCCCGCGCGGCACGATCGTCACCTTATGCAGCGGATCGTTGCCCACGATCTTCATCGCGCACAGCGCATGACCCGCCTCGTGATACGCCGTGAGACGACGCTCCTCGTCCTTCATGACCATGGACTTCCGCTCGGCGCCGAGCATGACCTTGTCCTTCGCCTCTTCGAGGTCGTCCATGTAGATCTTGTCGTGGCCACGGCGCACCGCCAGCAGCGCCGCCTCGTTCACCAGGTTGGCCAGGTCCGCGCCGGCCATGCCCGGAGTACCACGTGCGAGCGTCGTGATGTCCACGTCGTCGCCTACCGGCTTGTTGCGCAGGTGGACCTTGAGAATGCCCTCGCGGCCGCGGAGATCCGGCGCGTCGACGACGATCTGTCGGTCGAAGCGGCCCGGACGCAGCAGCGCCGGATCGAGCACGTCGGGACGGTTCGTGGCGGCGATCAGGATGACGCCCTCGTTCGACTCGAAGCCGTCCATCTCGACCAACAGCTGGTTGAGCGTCTGCTCTCGCTCGTCGTGTCCACCACCCAGGCCGGCGCCGCGATGACGGCCCACGGCGTCGATTTCATCGATGAAGATGATGCAGGGCGCGTGTGCCTTGCCCTGCTCGAACAGGTCACGGACGCGGCTTGCACCGACGCCGACGAACATCTCGACGAAGTCCGACCCGGACATCGAGAAGAATGGACGGCCGGCTTCGCCGGCCACGGCACGCGCTAACAAGGTCTTTCCTGTTCCTGGCGGTCCCACGAGGAGGCAGCCCTTCGGCAGACGGCCGCCGAGCTTCGTGTACTTCTGCGGGTCCTTCAGGAATTCAATGATCTCCTGCAGCTCCTGCTTCGCTTCATCCGCACCGGCGACGTCCGCGAAAGTCACCTTGGGCGTATCGCCCGTAAGGAGCTTCGCTTTCGACTTGCCGAACGAGAACGCCTTGTTGCCTCCCGCCTGCATCTGGCGGAAGAGGAACAGATAGAAGCCGATGAGCAGCAGCCAAGGCAGGAAGTTGATCACCCATGCCATCACACTTGGCTTGGGATCCTGCGACGTGATCTGCACGCCCTTCGCCATCAGCAGATCCACTTCCTGCGGCGAGTTGGCCGCGGGCAGCTGGATCGTGAACTTCTTTGTCGTCTTGTTCTGGATCGTCCTCGGCTCCTTGAAGGTGCCGATGACGTTCTTTCCGCCCTGCACAGTCACCTCGGCGATGTTGCCGCTCTCGAGTTGCTGCCGGTAGAAGTCGTAACGGATCTCCGACGCCGACTCGGCGCGGGCGCCGGTCATCTGGATCAGCGCGACGGGGATCAGGATGATGAGGATCCAGAACGAGAGCGTCTTCGAGAAGCGCCCCCAGTTGAATCCATTGTTGTTGCCGTTTTTCGGCGGTGTTGGTGCAGGCATTACAGCAGGCTCGCGATGTATGGCAAATGCCGGAAACTCTCGGCGTGATCCAACCCGTATCCAACCAGGAATTCGTGTGGTGCGTCGTACCCAATGAACTTCGTTTCGTACTTCAGCTCGTCAGCGATGTGCTTGTGGAGCAAGGCGCAGATCTCCAGTGATCGCGGATTCCGTGCCTTCAGTAAGTCCATCAACCGGTTGAGCGTTCGGCCCGTGTCCACGATGTCTTCCACGAGCAGAATGTGCTTTCCTTCGAGCTTGGTCTCCGGATCATACACCAGTCTGACATTTCCGCTCGAAACCGTTCCCTCGCCGTAGCTGGCGGCGACGAGAAAATCGACGTGCAGCGGGCGGTTGATCTGGCGAACGAGATCACTCAGGAAGATAAAACTTCCCTTGAGCAGGCCCAGGACGAGTAGCTCGCCGTCCGGGTAGGCCGCCGTGATCTCCTTCCCCATCTCCTGGACGCGCGACGCGATTTGCTCGGCATCGTACACCACGCGCCTGAGCTCTCGGCCTTCGAGACGTGGATCAGCGATCGATGCGTTCACAGACATAGTGTCGAACCGGTCTGCCGGACCGATCGGTTGCCGCGTCGCTGCGGCGCACACCTGGAATCCATAGAACATCGTCGCCCGATACCACCACGGGCCACCCTGTACGGTCTCCACCCTGGACGCCGACATCAGATAAGTAGCGCCTCACACGGCGCCGGCGCTGTCCCGCCGCTGGCTCGAGGCGGTCTCCCGCACTCCAGGCCCGAACGAGACTAGCGCCTGTGCACGGAATTGCCGCCGTCCAAGGCGAGTCGTGTTCCGCGAAACTGCTGACGCGAAAGCGAAACCGACCCCAGTCCAGCGACCCGTGCTGCGGCAGCGGCGTTGCCGACGCTGATGTCGTTGCCACCGCCTTGTGAAGTAGGTAGGAGTCCCGCGTGGCTTCGAGACGCCATCCCCCCGCCAGCGGAATGCTGCCGCACCGGGGCTGTGAGATTGTAAACTCTGCAATGCGGCGAGTTCCGCGACGGTCGAGCGCGAGTCCGGCGCGTCCGGCGAGCGAGCTCCACAACACAGCAAGAGAATCTCGATCATAGCCAGCCAGTTCCCGCGAGGCAACGACGAGCCGTCCTTCCTTCCTCACGTCTGGACGAACCGTCGCGCTGACGAACTCCTCGACGTCGCGCCGAAGCGTCGCCGCCCGACGGGCAAGCGCGATGACCCACGCGTCGATACCTGGATCGGCGCGCCGGAGTGCAGGCGCCAGATCATGTCGCATACGGTTTCGTGTGAACTCGGGCGACGCATTGCTCGGGTCTTCCACCCAGCTCTGTTGCGCCGACGCCATGTACGCCTCGAGCGCACTGCGCCGGAGCTCGACGAAGGGCCGCACGATCGGACCGTCCGCGTACAGCCCCGCGAGCCCTCGCGCGCCGCTACCGCGCATGATGCGCATGAGGACCGTCTCGATCTGATCGTCCTCGGTATGCGCCGTGGTGACGCGTGCGCCGAACGGCGCAGCGGTCTCACGCAGAAAGGCATGTCTCGCCGCACGCCACGCCGCTTCGCGCCCTTCCGGAGCGGATGACGTTGCGTCCATCCGGCCGACGACGACCGTCAGCCCACGCGCACTCGCCACCTCATCGACATGACGCACCGCGGCGCGCGCGACGGCGCCGGTGCCATGATCGAACGTCGCCACGGCGGCGATGCGGTCGCTCGCCACCGCACTCATGGCACGCATGAGCGCCATCGAATCGAGCCCGCCGGAGACGGCGAGCAAGAGGGGCGTGTCGGCACTCTGCGCGGCGCGTCGTGCCGCATGGTGCACGGCGCACGCTGGATCGTGGTGCATGGCGCGAAATATACTCCACCTCGCTCCCTTCGCGCAGTCGTTTCCCCTCTGGTTCCATTTTGGTCGCCTCGCTATCTTGACGCCGTCACATCGAAATCACGGCGACAGGAGCGATCACTTGGAAACTCACGGCCCGCTCGGCACCCTTTGGGTCGGTCTCGGCCTCTGCGCATTCTACATTGCGCTCGTGTGGATCAACACGCTGCTCGGTGTGGTCCTCACGCCGCTGTTCATTGTCCCGCTCACCTGGTTGCAGGATCGTGTGCGCGGGAAGTCCCCCGCGCGTGGCTGATCGCACGCCAGTTGACGTAGCACACAGGGAAAGGGACGCGCGCTCGTTGCACGCGTCCCTTCCCTTTTTTCATTCAGGCTCGCGCGTCGCGCTTCGACTTCTCGCCAGCTTCGCGATGCTCGCCGCTACTCCTGCAGCGCACGCGCAGCAACCGCGCGCGTGGCTCGACTGGCAGAGCGTCGAGACGGAACACTTCGTCTTTCATTACCCTCGTCAATTCGGCGCCTGGACACTCGCGCTCGCACAACGAATGGAAGGCGTTCGCACGCAAGTCGGTGCGGTGGTCGGGTTCCTCCCGCAACGGCGTGTGCACATCGTAATCGACGATCCCCTGAACGACGCCAACGGCACGGCGTACACCACCCTCGACGCGCCCACGATCGTCCTCTATCCGACTCCACCGGATCCGCGCGAGGACATCGGCAACTACCGTGTATGGGGCGAGCTCGTGGCGACACACGAGTTCGCGCACATGGCGCACCTCACACGCCCGTCGCGCAACCGGCTGCGCTCACTGCTTTGGTCGCTCTCGCCTGTTCCACTCGGCCCCATCGCCGCGAACGCCCCACGATGGGTGATCGAAGGGTACGCGACGTATGTCGAAGGGCGCGTCACCGGCACGGGCCGCCCCAACCACGCGTGGCGCGCCGCCATCCTCCGTCAGTTCGCACTCGAGGGTCGCCTTCCCTCCTATAGTCAAGTGAGCGCCACCGGTGGCTGGCAGACGGGCAATTTTGCATACTTGGCCGGCTCCGCCTACTTCGATTGGTTGAGCCGCCGAGAGGGCGATTCCAGCGTCAACGCCCTGTGGAAGCGGATGACCGCCAAAACGGTTCGCTCCTTCGACGAAGCGTTCGTCGGCGTCTACGGCAGCGGACCTGCGGAGTTGTACGGGCGCTTTGTTGCCGAGGTGACCGCCGACGCCTTGGCGTTCGACCGGGCGCTCGCACGCGATGCGCTCGTGCCGGGTACGCTCGTGCAACGCCTCGTGCGGAACACGGGTGACCCAGCCATCTCGCCCGACGGACGCTACGTCGCGCTGTCCGTCCGTCGCATCGACCAGCCGAGCCAACTCGT
Organism: Gemmatimonadota bacterium; assembly: GCA_028287345.1. Lineage (GTDB taxonomy): Bacteria > Gemmatimonadota > Gemmatimonadetes > Gemmatimonadales > Gemmatimonadaceae > AG11. Next base: position 10,400 of record JAQBPV010000088.1, on the reverse strand, counting down.
GGTCTGGCGCACCGCCGACGAGCCGGACACGCTCGCGGCGCGACGACGGGACGCCCAATTGAGGCGCGATCCTGAGGACGTTCCCGACCGCTCGTTCTATCCACCGCCAAAGCATGTGGTGATCTCGATCATGACCGCCGACGGCGCGCCATTCGAGTCGCCGCGTTGGATGCCCGATAACCGCCACCTCCTGCTCACGCGACGCATGCCGATGAAGGACGGCTCGCTGCGGAGCGATCTCTTTCTGTGGAATGCGGAGGACGGAAGTCTGGAACGGATCACCACCGGCGCCGGCCTTCGTGACGCGGATCCTTCTGCCGACGGACGCTGGGCGGCAGCGGTCCACTGCGATCGCGGGTGGTGCAACCTCGTTCGCGTCGAACTCGCCACCGGCGCCGTGCGAGTGCTCCTGCAGGGCGACCCGGGGCGCAACTACTACCGCCCCCGTGTATCCAAACGCACCGGCGAGATCATCGTCGCCGAACAATCGGGCGACCGCTGGCGCATCGCGCGAGTTCCGGCCGCAGGGGGGGCACTCCGCTACGCCGATCCCGATGACGGCGTCACCCGATATGATGCCGCCTTCGACGTTGATGGGCTGTCGATCATCGCCACCTCCGAGGCGGGCGGCATCGCCAACCTCGAGCGCCTCGACGCGACAGCACGGGCCACTCGGCTGACCGCAGTCACCGGCGCCGCCGTCGCCGCGGACGTGGCTCCTGACGGCACGCTCTGGTTCCTCTCGCTGCAGGCGCACGGCTACGACCTCCGGCGACTGCTGCCCGACAGCGCGTCCATCGCCCGGGCGGCCAACGCGTCCGCCCCGCTCCATCTCGCCCTCGTCGACTCGCTCTCGCCGGTTCTTCCGCCGCGCAGGTTGCCGTCCGCCACGGACTCGAGTCGACGTCCTCCTCTCGCCAGCGTCAGCGAGGCACAAACCTACGGCGTCGGTCCGTCTCGATTCCGGTACGTACCAGGTCTGACGAGTGGCTTTGGCGGATCAGCGCTGCAGATCGCGCTCGTACGCAGCGACCCGGTCGGGCGCATTGGCGCATCACTGCTCGCCTCTGCCGGCTCGGCGGCGCTTCCTTTGGGAGTCGCGCTCGAGATCAGCGACCGGCGGTCGCGCACTGGCATCGTCGCCAATGGTTGGGCCTCGCGTGACCGTCCTTCACACCAATTTGCCGGTTCGCTGGACGAAGGACTCGATCTCGGCCGCTTTGGCGGAGCAATTCGCGTCGAGCGCACAAGCGTGAGCGACGGCGGTGAGCTGACGCGAGCGCTGGCGCTCCTCGGCGAGCAACAACGTCCCACGAACATCCCGAACGTCAATCGCGCTGCCGCCATCGGGACATTTCTTGTCGTTCGCCGCCAGCGCGACGAGGACACACGCTACCAGGAGCAGCTCTCCTTCCACGGCGAGGTGGGTCAATCCGAGGAGGGCAACTACCTGCGCCAACGGGCAGCGCTTTTCTTCGGAGTCGGAGCGGCAACGCGGCCGTTCACGACACTTCGCCTTGCCTACGGAACGGTCGGCGGATCCGGCGGAGCGCTGCGCGAGCGCTACGTCTTGGGCGGCCTTCCCTCGCCATTGATCGATCCCATGTACGATGCGCGCCGAGTCGATGCACCGGCCTATCCGGTCGGGAGCATCGCGTCCACGACGTTCAGTACGTTTCGGGCGGGCATTCCCGTGGAGCCCTTCGAGCTCTATTTCGCCGGCGCGAGCCCCGATCTCTACAAGACCGCCCTCCGCAGCTACGGCGTCGAATTCCGGGAAAGCGTCCCCGCTATCGCGGCGCTGGGTACGCCGGCGGTCAAGCTGCTGGCGGGTTTCGCTCGTGCCCTTGATGCTCCGGTCGCCGGTGAATGGCGTTACTATGTCACGTTAAGTGTACATCCCTAAGTTCTTTGGGCGCTTCTCTTAATGGCGACATCACTCGACACACCTAACTAGTCCAACAGCCTCGCGCCCGGAACCGTAAGGAACTCTTCGAAGTTGCCTTCCACCAGCGTGTCCAGCAACGCCGCTGCTTCCGACAGGCGGCTTCCCGCATCCGGAAGCACCTCGAGCCTGGCCAGTTCGGCAGTCCGCACCTTCAAATAGTATTCGCGAGTCATCTCGCCTCCGCCGTCGATCTCGGCGCCATGGCGTATCCACTGCCAGAGCTGCGTGCGTGAGATCTCAGCAGTCGCGGCGTCTTCCATGAGGTTGTGGATCGCCACCGCGCCGGACCCGCGAAGCCAGGCTTCGATGTAGAGGATCGCCACCTCGACGTTCATCCGGACGCCTTCGGCCGTGACTACCCCACCTGGCACCGTGGCGTCGATCAGCTGGTCGGCCGAGGTGTGGACGTCCTCGCGCTTTCGATCTTTTTGGTTGGGGCGGTCGCCGAGCACTGCGTCGAAGACTTCGCGGGCAACGGGCACGAGGTCAGGATGTGCCACCCAGGTGCCGTCGAATCCGGCCGAGCTCTCGCGTTCCTTGTCCTCACGGACCTTGGCCAGCGCGCGGGAGTTCACCTCCGGATCCTTTCGGCTGGGAATGAACGCCGCCATTCCGCCGATGGCGTGTGCGCCACGTTTGTGACATACCTGCACCAGACGCTCCGAGTAGGCGCGCATGAACGGCACCGTCATCGTCAGCTGCGCCCGGTCGGGCAGCACCTTGTCGGCGCGGCCGCGGAAGGTCTTGATGAAGCTGAAGAGATAGTCCCAGCGCCCAGCGTTGAGGCCGGCCGCGTGCGCGCGAAGCTCATAGAGGATTTCCTCCATCTCGAAAGCGGCGGGCAGCGTCTCGATGAGCACCGTGGCGCGGATGGTTCCCTGCGGAATGTTCAGTGCCTCCTGCGCCGCGACGAACACGTCATTCCAGAGACGCGCCTCGTGGTGGCTTTCCATCTTTGGAAGGTAGAAATACGGCCCCGAGCCGCGCGCCATGAGTTCACGCGCGTTGTGAAAGAAGTACAGTCCGAAATCGACGAGGCTGGCGGATGCCGGCTTGCCGTCGATGAGGATGTGGCGCTCCTCCATGTGCCAGCCGCGCGGCCGGACGACGAGCGTCGCGCGTTGGTGGTTCAGGCGGTACGCCTTTCCGCCGACGTCGAGCGACAAGGTGCCCCGCACTGCTTCCATGAGGTTACGCTGTCCGTCGACGATGTTCTGCCACGTTGGAGAGCACGAGTCCTCGAGATCAGCCATGAAGACCTTCGCGCCGGAGTTGAGCGCGTTGATCATCATCTTTCGATCGACCGGGCCGGTGATCTCCACGCGGCGATCGTTCAGGTCGGCCGGTGCATTCGCCACCAGCCATTCCGCCTCCCGCACCGATGCGGTGTCGGTCGGAAAGTCGATCGGGGATCCGACGGGGACTTCAGCAAGGTGCGCACGCCGCGTGGCGCGGTCGCCAATTCGTGAGAGGCGCGTCGAGTTGAACTTGTGCTGCAGCATGGCGACGAAGGCGAGCGCATCGCTGGTGAGCACCGACTCGTCGCCAGATACAGAGGCGCCCGCGATGCGGACGCCGGAGGCAGGACCAACCATTCGTGATCGTCTCGACTAGGGAGAAATGCATGCGGCGACGCCGGGGTTATCCCCGTTCGACTACTTCACAAGGGTAATGCCCCGACTAGCGACAAATCGGTGTCGCCGGTTCTATATTAGCGCAACTGCCGTCGCAGGCATTCGCACCGCCAACATTGTCCGCCGTGTCGTCATCCGGCACACGATCGCGTGGATTCCAATTTTCCGCGTGCCCCTCAGGAGGAAGCAGATGACCTTTCACCGTGCCTCACGGTACACCTTCGCACTTGCACTGCTCGCGTTGCCGGCGGTGGCCGGCGCGCAAGCCTTCGGGCTCAACGAAATCGGGTCGTGCGCCCTTTCCCGCGGCTTTGCCGTCACGGGCGCACCATGCGACGACGCGTCGTCGATCTACTGGAATCCCGGCATGATGCCGTCCAAGCCCGGCCTCTCCTTTCTCGGCGGCGCGGCCATCATTGCCCTCAAGGGTGACTTCACGCGCGACAGCAGCTTCAAGCGCTACGAGTCCGACGTCCCCACGGCGGTCGTTCCGCACGTCTTCCTGAATTATCGCAAGGGCAAGGCGGCATACGGCGTCGGCCTGTACGTTCCCTACGGCCTGACCTCCCAGTGGGGCGACGACTTCATCGGCCGCTTTTCGGCAAAAAAGGCGTCGCTGCAGACGATCTACATCCAGCCCAACCTCTCGTACCAGATCACGGATAACTGGTCGATTGGGGGTGGACCGGTTATCGGCCACTCGACGGTCGAGCTCGTTCAAGCGATCGACCTCTCGAGCCAGGTCGTTGCTCCGCCCGCGATCACCTTCGGAAACTTCGGTGTTGCCAGGTATACCGAGTTTGGTCGTGCAAACCTGAAGGGTTCAGCGATGGCCTACGGCTTCGATCTCGGCCTGCACGGCAAGATCAGCAAGGATTGGCAGTTGGGCGTCCGCGCGCTGTCGCAGCTGTCGTTCAACTACGACGACGCCGACGCGACCTTCAGCCAGACGCTCACCGGCATCGTATTCCCGGCCACCATTCCGGGCGCATTTCCCGCCGGCACGCAGCTCGATACCATCCTCGCCAAGCAGTTCACCGGCACAGGCGCGCTCACGCCGCAGAAGGTGAAGACGAAGATCCGTCATCCTGCGCAGCTTCAGGTAGGCCTCGGGTACACGGGCGTGGAGAACACGACGTTGAGCGTCGACTACGCCTACGTCGGCTGGAAGTCGTTCAATGCGCTTCCCGTGGACTTTCAGGGCAGCGCACCGGACCGCGTGCTTCAGGAGGACTACAACAACACGTCGTCCATCCGCTTCGGCGCCGAGCGTCGTTTTTCGGCTGGCAAGGCCCTGCGCCTCGGCTTTGCCGCGTCCGCGTCGGCGGCGCCACCCGAGACCGTGACGCCGTTGCTTCCGGAGCAGGATCGTGAGCTGGGCATGATTGGCGGTGCGCTGCCCCTGTTCAGCGGCCTCGTTCTCGACGCGACATACGCACGCATCTTCACGCCTGGCTCGCGCGGTCGCGTCGATGAGCGCACGGTCGGCATGACGTCCGCGCAGGCCCTCGCACTCAACAGCGGCGCCTACACGCTGGACGCGAACATCTTCTCGCTCAGCCTCAAGTACTCCTTCTAACCACGCCCGGAGAATTCACGATGCATCGACTGACGAATCTCGCCCGCGTGGCGGCTGTTGGCGCCCTCGTTGTTCTCGCCGGATGCGAGAGCAAGCGCTCCTTGCTCGGCCCCGCGACGCCACCAAGCGGCGACATCTTCAAGAGTTATGTCGCCATCGGTAACAGCATCACGGCCGGCTTCCAGAGCGGCGGAATCAACGACTCCACGCAGCGGCAGAGCTACGCTCGCCTGCTCGCCCTTCAGATGGGGACGCAGTACCACTACCCGTCCGTTCCACTGCCCGGTTGCACGCCTCCGATCGCGAATACGCAGACCGGCGCGCTCGTGGGCGGAGCACCTGCGACGACCTGTACGCTCCGCGCGTCCAGCTCCATCACCGACATCCTCAACAATGTCGCCGTTCCGGGCGCACGCGTCCTCGATCCCACGTCGGTGTCGGCACCGGCGTCGAATCTCCTCACGGACATCTTCCTCGCTGGAAAGACGCAGGTGCAGAAGGCGCTCGAGGCCCAGCCGACCTTCACGACGATCTGGATCGGCAGCAACGATGTGCTCGTAGCAGGGTTGAGCGGCATCATCGTGCCACAGCCAGCGCTCGGGCAGGCCGGTATCATCAGCACCCAGGCACAGTTCCAGACCAGCTACGACCTGATGATCTCGCAGCTGACGACCGGCGCGCCCAACCTCAAAGGCGTGCTGATCGGCGTGGCGCAGGTGGGCAACCTTCCGTTGCTGAGCTCTGGAGCCCTCATCGCCTCGTCCCCGGCGATTCAGGCTGGCATCTCGGCCGCGGCTGGCAAGGCCGTGACGGTTCACCCGGACTGCCTCGGCTCAGCGTCGTTGATCAATGTACCGTCGCTCGTAGCTGCGATCCGGGCGAACAGCCCGGCCGCTCCGCCATTCATCGTCTGCTCAAAGGGCGAGGCGGGCTTCCCCTTCCCGGTGGGTGATCTGTACGTCCTCGACGCGGCGGAGCAGGCCACGTTGTCAGCGACCATCACGGGCTACAACACCTATATCAAAGGCAAGGCAGACGCGATCGGTTTCGCATTCTACGATCCGAACATCCTGTTCGCGGCCAAGCACGCGAACGGTGAGATCCCGCCGTTCCCGAACCTGGCGAGCACGAACGCGACCTTCGGCACGCTGATCACATTGGACGGCATTCACCCGTCGGCGGCGACGCACGTGCTCATCGCCAACGAGCTCATCGCCATCATCAACGCGAAGTACAACACCACGCTGAAGCCGGTGCAGTAGTCTCCTGGGCAGCTCGAGAACACGACGGGGGCGACGAAAAGTCGCCCCCGTTTCTTGTCTTCTTTGCTCTCGACATGCGGATTCCCCTCGTGCCTTTTCCGTGTGGAAAAAACGCCCATCGCCACGAATCGACATCCTCATCGGCCAGAATGACAGGTAACGCAAAAACCAAAGCTGACCTGAGCGAGGCACATAGAGCCTTATCGGATTGCAGTCATTCGCTGCACTGAATTCTCGCTTCAATGCAGGTCGCTCGGCCAAACCTCACCGCGGAGTGAGCCAGTAACTAGAGTAGCGATCGGAGTACCAGACCGACGTAGCGCCAGCGAACGCCGGTTGTGCACGAATGTGATCTTGCGTTAACTGTCTGTTTTAGACGCGATTAGCATGGACGTAATGATGTACTTCATCACATTGTAATCCACACGGATACTCGGCCCTATCGCTGCGGCGAGCCTCATTTCCAGTTTTGGGATGAGGCCTGCACGACCAGCTAATAGCTATTTCAATTGGCTGGAACCGGGGAGGCTGAAAGCGAGGAGTCGCTTCCGAGCCCCAACAGCCCACGCCCCGCGGTGGCCAACTAGGGCCAAATTGGCACCACGCGCCAGATCATCACATATCTGACGCGCACCGCAGACGACCGAGGCGTCGCCTACCGATATGGCCCGCCGCCCGACGATGAGCCGCCGGGCCGACCACCCCCGGACGACCCACCGCGCGAGCGTCCGCTCCCTCCTCGCCGACGTCCGCCACCCGAACCGGCTGCGGGCGCCGATGAGCTTCGGCCGTCGGACGAGGCGGCCGGACGCGCCGGTCGAGAAGGTGCCGAGGACGACGAGCTCCGGGAGGAGCCAGCGCCGCGCGAGGCACCTGCTGCCCCTGCACCGTGCGCCGCACGGCGCTCTGCCTTCTCCTTCGCCCGCTTCCGCTCCTCTGACTTCCGCGACCGAATCTCCGCGATGCGCTCCGCGATCGGGACCTCGAACCGCTGCTTCGGCTTGGTGGCGTAGTCGAACCCGGGGACGATCACGCGGGGCAACCGCTTGCTGATCGCCCGCTCGATCGCCGACAGGTCGGTCTCCTCTTCCGGCGAGACGAAGGTGAAGGCATCGCCCGTGGCGTCGGCGCGGGCCGTACGGCCTACGCGGTGGATGTAGTCCTCCGGCAGGTGTGGGACGTCGAAGTTCACCACGTGCTCCAGCTGCTCCACGTCGATGCCGCGGGCGACGATGTCCGTCGCGACCAAACAGCGGTAGCGGCCCGACTTGAAGCCCTCCAAAGCCTCCGTGCGCTGCGCCTGCGAGCGATTGCCATGGATCTTGGCGTTCGGCACGCCCTCGGCGGTCAGGTAGTCGGCGAGGCGGTTGGCGCGATGCTTGGTCCGGGTGAAGACGATGACGTTGCCGATGTCTCCTCGGCGCATCAGCTCGACGAACAGCGACGGCTTGAGCTCCTGGCTCACGGCGTACACAGCCTGACGGATGCCGATGGCCGGCGTCGATTTCCGCTCGAGGTTGATCGTCGCTGGGTTGTGGAGCAGTTCCTTGGTGAGCGTGATGATCGGGTTCGGCATCGTGGCGGAGAAGAACAGCGTCTGCCGCTTGGCGGGCAGGTGCTTGAGCACGCGCTTGATGTCCGGCAAAAAGCCCATGTCGAGCATGCGGTCCGCCTCGTCGAGGACGAGGACCTCCAGGCCGCTCAACTTGGCATATGGCTGCTTGAAGTGGTCGAGCAGGCGGCCCGGCGTGGCGATCAGGACGTCGACGCCGCTGCGGAAGGCATGCTCCTGCGGCCCCATGCCGACGCCGCCGAAGATGGCGGCGCCGGAGAGCGGAGTGTGCACTGCCAACTGTTTGAGGTGGTCCTCGATCTGGGCGGCCAGCTCACGCGTCGGCGTAAGGATGAGCGCGCGCGTGGTGCCGCGCGGCTTTCCCATCAGGCGGTTGAGGATCGGAAGTAGAAAGGCGGCCGTCTTCCCGCTCCCCGTCATCGCGCACGCGAGCAGATCCCTACCCTCGAGCGCGGGCGGAATGGCCTGCTCCTGGATGGGCGTCGCGCGCGTGAAGCCGAGCTCCCTGGTGCCGCGAAGAAGGTCGGGGTGGAGCTTGAATGCAGCGAAAGGCATCTATCAGAACCTGTGATCGGTGAGCTGTGAGGGTGAAAGGTAACCGGTGCTGGTACCCAACCCTTCGCGACCATACCGTGTCTACCCGTTTGCAAATGCCAGACACCCACCAGACGGCATCGGCCAGAACCGCAACTCAGTGACTGACAAGCAGCTCGTGGCACGTTGTCTGGCCGGCGATCGCACGGCGGAACGCGCATTCTATGACACGCATGTCGACCGCGTCTATCGACTCGCGTTTCGGCTGGCGGGCGACGCCGATCTGGCGCAGGATTTCACGCAGGAGACCTTCATTCGTGCCTTCGACCGGCTGGGGCAGTATCGCGGGGACGCATCGCTCGCCACGTGGCTGCACACCATCGCCACGAGCGTGTCGCTCAACGGCATGCGCTCGGTGACGCGGCTCCGCGCACGCTCCACGACGCTCGACGATATGGGCGAGCTCCCGGCGACGACGCAGCGCATCGCGCCGCACGACCTCCGCGAGCGACTGCACGCCGCGATCGACGCACTGTCCGTAAAGCTCCGCCCCGTCTTTGTAATGCACGACGTCGAGGGTTACACGCACGACGAGATCTCCACCACGCTGGGCATTCCGGTGGGCACCTCGAAAGCACGACTGTTCGACGCTCGCGCAAAGCTTCGCGCGGCGCTCGCACTTTTCGCTGGAGATCAGAGCGCATGAGGGACGACGAGTTGGACGATCTGCTTCGCGACGCCGCACTGACCTACAACACACCCCCCGAACCGCCGCGGGAGGCGATGTGGGAGGCGATCTCCCATGCTCGCAATGCGGCGACGGTGGTGCCCATCGGGTCGCCGCGCCGGTTGCCGCGATGGATCGCGGCGGCGGCTGGTATCGCGGCAGTGCTGGTGGCCGGCATCGTCATCGGCCGCGCGTCGCGCGGTCCGATGACTGTTGCCATCACGACTGCCCCCGCGACGGCGGTGAACCGCGACACGAACAAGGCGATGTCACCAACAGCCGCGGAGGAAATCGCGGCGCCCACCGAATCCGTCGCTTCCACATCTGGCTCCGACAGCCGGAGGCAGGCTGCACGCCGGCTCGCTGTCGGCTCGGCGACCGCGCCGCGCGGCGCAGTGCGTGAGCGCGTGAACGCGAACGATATCTACGGCGACGGGGCGGCCTATCGTCTTGCTGTAGTCGAACACCTGACGCGTACGGAAGTCCTCCTCACGAGCTTCCGTGCCCAGGATCGCTCAGGCGATGCCGCGCGCGTCGACGCACAGTTCGCCGCGCTCTCTCGCGAGCTGCTTGGCACCACACGTCTCTTGCTCGCCACCCGGCGCGGCGACGATCCCAACATCACTCGCCTGCTGCAGGACCTCGAGTACGTCCTGATGCAGCTGTCCCAGTACGCCAACGACGGTCGTCGCGTCGATCTCGACGCGCTCAACCAGTCGATGGACAAGCGCAACGTCCTCCCAAAGCTCCGCTCCAACATTCCAGCCGGCCTCTCCGCGACGACCGGCACCTGAGATCATCTGCAAATGCGCAAACTCCTCCTGTTCGCTTCCCTGTTCCTCGTCTCAGGCGCCGATGCCGGCGCTCAAGCGCCACCGGGTGCGTATGCGTGGTCGACGGACGCCGTTCGTGCGCCCGTGCTGCCGGCACCACGAACCCTGCTACCGGTAGATCCCGCGGACTCGCTCTACCGTCTCGGACGCACCGCACTCACCGACGGCGACTTCCGCCGGGCGGCGACGCTCTTCCAGCAGGTCATCGACCGATATCCGGACTCCGAGTTCGCTCCCGACGCGCTCTACTATCGAGCGTATGCTCTCTACAAGAGCGGGAATTCGAACGACCTCAAGTCGGCGGTGCTTG
>JAQBPV010000080.1 GCA_028287345.1 Gemmatimonadota bacterium | reverse complement strand
CCGCGCGACCCGGCGTCGTCCGTCTGCATTCAGCAGCGGGGCGCGATCGGCTCATCGTTCTCGCGCCGATCACCGACGCAGCGCCTGCCGTCACGCTGCTCATCCCGAAGCACGACACCATCGTGCGTCGCGCGACCGGCATGCTCCCGCTGCACGCTCAACTGCGCGACGACATCGGACTGCGCGATGCGTCGTTCGAGTTGGTCGTCAGCTCGGGCTCGGGCGAGAACTTTACCTTCCGCACTACCACCATCGCGCGCACATCGCTCGGCGGACGCACGGAAACCACGCTCGACGCGCGCGTGTCGCTCGACTCGTTGAAGCTTCAGCCGGGCGACATCCTCCAGCTTCGCGCCGTCGCGCGCGATGCGAACGACGTCACCGGACCGGGCATCGGCAGCTCGGAGACGCGCGCTCTTCGCGTCGCGCGGGCCGACGAGTACGACTCGCTGTCCGTTGAGGCATTGCCGCCACCGGAAGAGCAGGGTTCGGTGCTGAGCCAGCGCATGCTGATCAACCTCACCGAGGCGCTCGTCAAGCGTCAGCGGTCGCTCGCGCGTCCGATGCTCATCTCCGAATCGCAGCGCATCGCCGCCGACCAGAAGAAGCTGCGCAAGCGCGTCGGCGACATCGTCTTTCAGCGCATGGGCGGTGAGCCCCTCAGTGAGGAAGGGAGCGACGAGATCGCGGCCAACGGCAAGCTCACGCCGGAGCAGGTGCTTCGCATGGCCGACTCCGTGACGGGCGCGACTGCCGGTGGCGTCATGGACGTCGAAGGCGACGAGACACCGATTCTCGCCATCAACAAGCCGTTGCTCGAGGCATTCAACGCGATGTGGGACGCAGGCCGCGCGCTCGAAGTCGGCGAGCCCGCGAAGGCGTTGCCACCGATGCGCATTGCCCTCGCGGCGATCGAGAAGGCGCGTCAGGCCGAGCGTATCTATCTGCGCGGCAAGCCGAGCACGGCGATCGTCGATGTGGCAAAGGCGCGACTGGCGGGAAAGGACAAGGGCATCGCATCCATTCGCGAGCCGCGACCGATCGTCGATCCCGTCATCCGCCGTCGGAGTGCCACGTTCGACCGCGTGACGTCACTCATGGCGCGCGATCCGGATGCCGCCGCTGACTCGCTGTTGCTGATGCGCGTCGACGCACTGGGCGACGCACCGACGCTCGCCGCTGCGCTCGACGACGCTGCGCGTGCGCTGCGAAAGCGCGACAACGCGACCATTGAGCTCGCGTGGATCCGCGTGCGTCGCGCACTCGGCGGACAGCCGGTGCAGCGCGCTGGCGTGTCGGTGTGGGAGGGCGCGCCGTGAGCGATTTCGTGTTCGCCACTGCACAGTACGAATCGGGCGACTGGGACAGCGCGCCGCTCGTGCCTGCGAACATCATCGACACCATCGCGCGCTACACCTCCATTGACGTCGCGCCGAGCGGGGTGATCGTGCCGCTGTCGTCGCCGTCGCTGTTTCGATATCCACTCGTCTATCTCACCGGACACCTGCCGGTTCGCTTCGGACCGAGCGAGCGTACCAACCTGCAGCGATACGCGGAGCGCGGCGGCTTGCTCTTCGTCGACGATCACAACCACGACATCGACGGCGTGTTTCACAAGACGGCCACGGAGGAGATCTCGCGCACCTTCGGCGTTCCCAAGCCGCTGGTGAAGACGCATCCGATCTACAAATCGTTCTTTCACTTCGAGGACGGACCACCGACGACGAGCCACGAGTTGAATGGCTGGGGCGACAATCTCGTCCATAAGAGTTTGTCTGGTGTCGAGCGGGACGGCCGGCTGGTGCTGCTTTACAGCAGCAAGGACTACAGCTCCGAGTGGAATTACCATCCCGAGAACAAGCGCTTCCTGTCGGTGGACAATACGAAGTTCGCCGTGAACATCGTGGTGTATGCGCTCACGCGCTGAGCGTCGCCGCGTCGGCGAATGGGTGTTGCGCGCCGCGCTGTTCGCGGTGCTCCTGGTCGCGTTGTGGCGCAGCCTTCAGCGCACCGATACATCGCGTGTCGCGCGGACGACGAGCGCCACCGCATTCTCCAAGGACCTCGAACGCATTGTCGCGAGCAACGCAGTCGGCTCCGTCGATCTTGCAACCGATGCGATGCCATCACGCGCCGATCGGGATGCGCTCGTCGCACTGCGGCGCAATGGAGTCGCGGTGCGATGGAACGGATCACCGCCGCCACTCGCGCTCGAAGCCACGCGCGCACGCGAGCCCGAGGCTCGTGCACGCTTGCACATCATCGGCGGAGGCGCACAGGTGCTCGCGCTCGTCGACTCTGCGGGACTGCTCGACTCCGTACGCGCCGGTGCCGGTGCCACCGTCGACGCCGCGAGCATCGTTGGCACGGTGCGCGTGGGGGCAGGAACGTTCGCTGCGACCGCGCATGCGCCCAAGCAGGAGACGCGCCGTGCCGTACTCGTGCTCGGCCGCGCCGACTGGGAAACGAAGTTCGTCATGCAGGCATTGAGCGAAGCAGGATGGGTCGTGCGCGCTCGCATTCCCGCCGCGCCCAACGTCGATGTCCGCGATGATGGAATTCTTCCCATCGACACGGCACGCTACGACGTCGTGGTGGCGCTCGACTCGTCGTCG
>JAQBPV010000056.1 GCA_028287345.1 Gemmatimonadota bacterium | reverse complement strand
CGCGTACAGCTCCATCACGTCGCGGACGAGTTGCGCGGGTTTGATGCGTCCTTCGGCGATCCACGTGTCGAGCCGGTCGATGCGCTGCCCCGCGCAGTACTCGAGTACCAGCGCGCGCTGACGCACCATCGGCGTGACAACACGCGGAATCCAGATGCGCGGCGATCCAGCGAAATTGGCGCCGATCGAAGCAGCGTGCGCCGCCTCCATGCGGAAGTCCATCTCCTCGGCCACTCGAATCGCGAACTCGTCGATCACCACGCGAGTGCCGATCACGTGTTGGTTCGGCCACCACCGCTCCACGGCAGCAACGATGCGCTTCGACGCGCGCACGTCCTCGGCGACGAGCTTCTCCACCCCGGGCCGCAGCACCTTCACCACGACCTCTTCACCGTCGTAGCGAGCGCGATGCACCTGACCAAGTGACGCGGCAGCGAGCGGCACTCGATCGAATCGCTCGAACAGCTCGTCGGCCGGCGCGCCGTATTCGGCGATGATGATCTTCTCCACCTGCTCCACCGGGACGCTCGGCACCTGGTCGGTGAGCGTCAGCAGTGCCTTCGCATAGACTGGCGCGAGCAGGTCGGAACGACCGGCGAATACCTGCGCCATCTTCACGAAGGTGGGACCGAGCTCCGCGAGCGTCGTCACCAGCCGCTCGGCGCGGCGCGCGTGGTCAGCCGATGTGCGCTTCGCCGGTGCGCCGAAAAAGATCCAACGCCGAAAGTCGCGCCGAAAGGCGAGCGCGAATGGCAGCAGTCGGTAGACGATGATGGCGAGGCGCATGTGTCGCGCTCAGGCGCGCATCGTCGCCGGTTCGATCCCCTGGTCGAGGAGCCACGCTTCGTAGGACTGCGGCGTGATCTCCGACGGCTTGATCTCGCTGCGACCGCCCCAGAAGACGTTCGTGTACGACACTGGAATGCCCACGGCTTCCAGGTGACTGTCGATCGCGGCCTTGTGTTCCAGCACCTTTGCTTTCTCGGTGCCGTGCGCCACCGCCATGATGTTCACGTTCGCGAATTCGGCGCCGCCCTCGCGCCAGTACGCATGCGTGAGGATGTGGTGACGACCCACTTCGCGTCCCGCTTCGATCTCTCGTCCTTCGGGCACACGCCAGTGAAAGAGCGCGTTGTAGCGCGTCACGCGCTCACCGGTCGCCGACGGCTTCACATGCTCGAGGAAGGTCGAGAACCGGCCGATGACCTTCTTCGCCGACAGTCCATGCGCGACGTCGAGGAATTCTTCATACGACACCCCAGCCTCGCGCGCGCGTGCGCGCCACGGCTGGGACGTGACTTCATCTATGGTGAACTCCCGCTTGAGCGGACCCAGCACCTGCCACTCCAGCTCCGACAGCGTCACGATGTTGGTGTCGAGCACGACACCCAACTCGTCGGAGCGGCTGCCCGGCTCCATTCCCTTGCGACGCACGTGTCCTACGCCGAGCGCGAACAGGCGCTTGGCGGGCATGATACGAAATGCGGAGGCGCCGATGCGCGACGCGAGCATCTCGCAGTGTCGCTGCATCGAGAAGCCCTGTGGCACCTTGAGGGTCGTCCAGAGTCGATAGACGGAGCCAGGCGTCTCCGCGTCGGTGGAGCGGATGACGACGTGACCCGAGAATGGCTCATCCTTCGACAGGTAGTCGAAGCCCTCGTCGAGGCGCTCAGCGGGCACTTGCCACGCCACCAAAGCGCCCGGCGCGAGGTTGGTGGCCATCAGCGTCTGGCGGATGCGGCGGATCACTCCCGCTTCGACCATCCCGCGCAATCGCTCGAGCACCGTTTCGGTCGGCAGCCCGGAGAGACGCGCGATCTCTTCGAACGGATCATCAAGAAAGCCAGCGATCCGATCTTCGCTCACCGCAAGAATGCGAGCGTTGACCGGATCGGTGATCTCAACGGGAATGGTGTGCGTCGCCATCTACGAAAGATAGCGAACGGTAGCTCAATATCCCGGCAGCTTGTGACGGACTTCGCGAGCGCCGGCTGCAACACCGGCCCCGACTGCCAAGCCAAGCGTCAGCGCCGTGCCGACACCGACGAGCGGAAGAAATGCAACGATGGGAAGGCAGATGACGGCGACAGCTGCGCCCGCGATCCATGGAGCGATGGCCGACTGCACGGCGTCAACATATCGAAGGCGCCGAGTGACAAAATTGCGAGCCTGTGCGTAGGCGAGAATCGCCAGTACGGTTGAGGCGAGAAAGCTCAGGAGAAACCACATGGTATCCTCATCCGGTTCGGGTGCAGTGCTCCATACGATTCGCGTTACCGGATGGTTTCGCCATTGCGCTGGCTCACGCCCGGCTCCGGAAGTTAGCTTTGCGCCGACCTCAACCACCACATGATGTCCATCACTCTGCGCGTCACCCGTCACGACCGCAACGAGCAGATGCTCGCCGAATGCCTGAGCGACGTGATTCCGGCGCGCGGCGAGGTGCTGCAACTCGACACCTTCGAGAGCGACGGAACGACAAGGCTGAGTACGATGTGGCGCATCGTTGCGGTGACGATTCACGTGCCGTCGCTGCAGTCGGCCGCTCCAGTCAACGGCGGACCGCTTTCCGTGAGAATCGTGGAAGTCAGCGTGCTGCCCGACGTCTCACTCCTTCCCGCGCTGCACCACGCCGCCGAGGAGATCCTGGCTGAATCGCGCATGTAGGATTGTGTCGCGACACACTCTCCAGTAGCCCTCCCGACTGCTAGCTTCACCTCGTGACTCGTACGACTGCCACGCCATTGCGCACACGCGCCATTCTCGACCGCCCGCTTCGCGCGGCGGGTGACGTTCAGCGCGTCTCGCTCGCTCTTCCGGAGCATCTTGCGGAGTGGATTCTCCCGCCCGCCTGGAATTGGGGGTCGGAGGGGCTGTGGCAACAGCATCGCCACCTCCAGGAAGTGATCGACGCATTGGGTCGCTCGCTCTCGCTGGTCACCGCACCCGATCCGCAGCATTCCACGTGGCTCGAAGCGGAGGCGCGCGCGCTCGCGCATCGCAATCATCCCGCAGTCCCCACGACCTATCACTATTGGTCGAAGTCCGCCGACAGCCCGCGCGGGCCTGGCTATCTCCGTCGCTGGATTGCCGGCGAGACCGTCGGCGCGCGACTTGGCCGCGCTGGCGCCGAGGACGTGCCGCAGGTGCTGCGTGTCATGCGCGAGATCGGTTCCACGCTCTCCTACCTGCACGACGCGGGGAGCGTCCATGGTGCGCTCTCCAGCCACAACGTGTGGACCACGCCGATGGGCCGCCTTTGGCTACTTGGCTGGCAGTGGGCGGTGCCCATCGCGACCATTCCGGATAGCCTCGCGCCCGACGCCGCAAGCATGCCGCTGCCTCCGGAATGGCGCGCGAGCTGGTATCCCACGCCGTCGAGCGACCAGTGGCAGCTCGGCGCGCTCTGCTTTCACCTGCTCACCGGCGAGTCGCCGCCGCGCGACGACATTCCTCCGGTGTCGCTCGTGCGGCCCGATGTGCCCGCAGCTGTGTCGAGCGTCATCGACCGTGCCCTCCAGCATGATCCCGAAAAGCGGTTCGGCTCCGTGGGTGCGATGGTTCGCGCCATGGATCGCGTGCTCGGCAGCCGCACCGTCCTCACGCTGAGCGGCGAGACGACGGCCGCATCGCGCGAGTCGCCCGAGGTGCGCCTGCGCTGGGCCCTCGCCGAGGACTACGAAGTCCTCGCTCCGCTCGGCGCTGGAACTTTCGGCTCCGTGTGGCGGGTTCGCGACCTTTCACTCGGCCGTGAGGTCGCGCTCAAGCTTCTGCACCAGCACGTCGCGCGAGATGAGCGCGCCGTTGGGCGCTTCCGTCGCGAAGCGCGGCTCGCGGCACAGCTCGCGCACCCGGCCATCGTCCCGATTTACGACTGGGACAGCCGCGGCGATGTCGCGTGGTACACGATGGAGTTGGCCGAGGGCGGATCGGTTGCCGATCTCGTGACGCGCGCCGGTGCGCGGACGTTGGCGGAAATCGCGCCGCAGATCGACAGCGTCTTGAGCGGACTCGCCGCGGCGCACAGCGTCGGCATCGTGCATCGCGACCTCAAGCCGGAGAACATTCTCATCGATCGCTATCGCCGCTGGCGCGTGGCCGACTTCGGCATCGCGAATCCAGCCGGCGAAGAGACGACCGGTGCATCAGGCACACCTGCCTTCTCGCCGCCGGAGCAACTCCTCGGCGAGCCGCAGGAAGCAGCGGCGGACTGCTTTTCGCTGGCGGCCATCGTCGCGTATGCGCTGTCGGGAGCGCCGCCCTTCGGCGAGGCGGACAGCAAGGTCATCCTCGCGCGCGAGCTCTCGGGCACGCTCGACGTGTCGCACTATGCGCCTGAAATCGGCGATTGGTTGTTGCACGGACTTGCTGCGCAACCCGAGGACCGCTTCGCGGACGCGACCGAGATGCAGGAGTCGTGGCGCCTCGCCGCTGGCGCAGTGCTCGAGCGCGAACGCCGCATCCCGTGGTGGAAGCGGCTGTTCGGGTCGGACGACAGCGCCGAGGGTTGGTGGCGCGAAGAAGCCATAGAGACGTGAGGGACCAGCGATGACGATGGCGTCGGTGAATCCAGCAACTGGCGAGACCCTCGCCGAATTCGCCGACCACACGTCGGCCGAAGTGGAGGCGAAGCTCGCGCGGGCGTCCGAAATGGCACCGCGGTGGCGGTTCACACCGATCGACGAACGAGCCGCCCTGGTGGCGCGTGTCGGCGATCTGCTCGAGGCGGACAAGGAACGCATCGGGCGCATGATGACGCTCGAGATGGGAAAGCCGATTCGCGCGGCGGTCGAAGAGGCGGCGAAGTGCGCGCGCGCCTGTCACTTCTACGCGCAGAACGGCCCCGGTTTCGTCGCCGACCACGGTGTCGCAGACGAGGATCACCAATCGTTCGTCGCGTACGATCCACTCGGCGTCGTGCTCGCGGTGATGCCGTGGAACTTTCCCTTCTGGCAGGTCGTGCGCTTTCTCGCGCCGGCACTCGTCGCCGGCAACGTCGGGCTGCTCAAGCATGCGTCGAACGTTCCGCAATGTGCGCTGGAGCTCGAGTCGCTCGTGCGGCGTGCCGGTGGCCCCGAGGGTGTGTTCCAGACGCTGCTCGTCGGCAGCAAGACGGTATCGGGCATCATCGACGATGTTCGTGTTGCGGCAGTAACGCTGACCGGCAGCGAAGGTGCGGGCCGCAGCGTGGCTGAGGCGGCGGGCAGGAATCTCAAGAAGGCCGTGCTCGAGCTGGGTGGCAGCGATCCATTCATCGTCATGCCGAGCGCGAACCTGGCGCTCGCCATCGAGACGGCGGTGAAGGCGCGCACGATCAACAACGGCCAGAGCTGCATTGCTGCCAAGCGGTTCATCGTGCATCGCGGCATCGCGCAGGAGTTCCTCGCCGGATTCGCCGCGGGAATGCGGGCACTTCGCGTGGGCGACCCGATCGACGAATCGACGCAGCTTGGTCCCCTCGCGACGGCTCGCCTCGCGGGTGAGCTCGAGGAACAGGTGGAGAAGTCGGTGAAGTTGGGAGCGAGGCTGGTCTGCGGCGGCAAGCGCAGTGATCCCAACACCGCATACTTTCCGGCGACGGTGCTCACCGACATCCCGAAGGACGCACCAGCGTATCACGATGAGCTATTCGGTCCGGTGGGGTGCGTGTTCGTGGCGAACGATACGTCCGACGCTATTCGCATCGCCAACGACACGCGCTTCGGGCTCGCATCCAGCGTGTGGACGACGGACGGTGCGGAGCGCGAGCAATTCGTACGCGAGATCGACGCCGGCAGCGTGTTCGTGAACGACATGGTGGTGTCCGATCCGCGCTTTCCCTTCGGCGGCGTAAAGTCGTCGGGGTACGGCCGCGAGTTGAGCGACGTGGGTATGCGCGAGTTCACGAACATCAAAACGGTGCGCATGCGGCAGGCGGCGGGCGCGTATAAGGGCGGCACGGAGTAGGGCCTGCTTCGGGTTCCTGGCGTGCCAGTTGAGCAGAGGCCTGCACTCTCAACGCCGTCGATTCCCCTGATTCTTTCAATCCTTGAATCCTAGCCAGTCAGTGATGCTGTTGTTTTGAAAAGTTCATCCGGGAATTTCGGGGAGTGCTGCGCGAATCTTGAGGAAAGCAGTGGGCGTGATTGCGAGCGATTCCCTGCCATCTCAGAAACCCAGAAAACAGCAATGAGCTGGCTTGAATCATGTGAATTGAAAGACGAATTGAATCATTACGCCGAGAAATTTTCTTTGTGCAGGAATCGAACGTCCTCTTGATGTGAGAGACCTGAAAGGCGCGAGACCCTCCCAACATCCGATGGAGCAAATTCCATAAATTCGCATGATTCAAGTCATGCGGTTGGTGTTCTTGGTTCTTCGGGATTTTAGGGAGTGCTGCGCGAGTCTCTAGGAAGAAGTTGGCGTCATCGCGAGCGTTTGCCTGAATTCCCGGAAGATCCTTTTGAAAGAGCGAACTGCTGGACCAGGATTGAAGGATTCAAGGATCGAAGGATCAGATCTCAGCATGGTCCCGGCTTTTGTCATGAGCGCAACAGATCGCTGTTAGGCGGGCACCAGCTCCACTCGCACGGTCGTTCCGCTCCCGCTCGAGCTCTCGATCGACACCTCGCCGCCCCATCCCTCCACGAGACGTCGCGTAATCGCCAACCCGAGCCCGCTGCCGCTCGTGCGCGTCGAGAAATGCGGCTCGAAGATCTTTGGCAGCACGTCATGCGCGATACCGCTGCCGTCGTCCACGACATCGATCCGCACGCGGTCAACGTCGTCGGCGTGCCGTGCGAGCGACACATGCGCCGCGACGTGAGTCGCTCCGGCGTGACGAGCATTCTCGAACAGGTTGAGCAGCACCTCACGTAGCTCATCCGCACGCCCCAGCGCCGGCGGTACCGTGCCAGCCACGTCGCACTCCCAATGCACGTTGCCCTCGCCCAGCGTCTCCAGCGCCACCACGTCCTTCACGATGGCCACGACGTCCATCGGCACCGGGGGCGGACCTTCGTCGGGCGCGCTGCCATAGCGACTGAATGCGCGCGCAATCTCGTCGAGCCGATCGATCTCGGTGAGAATGCGCGAGACGTTCTGATCCAGCACCTGCTCGAACTCCGGCCGTCCGAACGCGCGACGCAGATGCTGCACGCCGAGGCGGATTGGCGTGAGCGGATTCTTGATCTCGTGTGCCACCTGACGCGCCATCTCACCCCACGCCAGTACGCGCTGCGCACGCGCGAGCTCCGTGACGTCGTCGAGCGTGAGCACCGCCCCACCGCGGTCGAGACACGTGAGCTGACCGCGCAACACACGCCCCCCGCGTTCGATCTCGAAGCCATCCGACTCCTGTCCGCTGCGCAGGAATGCAGCGACGCGCGCCGCCACAGCTGCGGATCCGACGCGACTGATCGACTCGCCCGCCTCAGGCACGTGGCTTAGCAACGCCTCGGCCTGCGGATTCGCCAGGATGATGCGCCCGAATTCGTCCACGGCAATCACGCCGCTCGCCACCGTGCGCAACACGGCGTCCGTGCGCCGCTGCGCTTCCACGAGCGCAGCCCTGCTCTCGCCAAGGTCGTGCGCCATCACACGGAACGCGGAGAACACGGGGAGAAACTCACTCACGGCGTTCGCTTCGAGGGGCAACTCACTCTCGCCGCGCGCAACTGCGCGCGCCGCCTCGCGCAGCGAGGCGATTGGACGCGCGAGCTGACGTGCGGCCACAGCGCTGAGCCACAGCGCAGCAGCCGCGCCGAGTGCCGTGGCGAACAGCACGAGGACGCCGAGATCGCGGCGACGACGATCGAGCAGGAAGTCGTCGACCCGCGCGGGCGCAGCGATGACGACCGAGCCGCCAGTGCCCGGCAACACACGATAGCCGAGCATCCCCATCGAGCCCGAAAGCGGCTCCGCCTTCGTCGCGCTCAACTCGTCCGACACGTTCAGCTCGAGCGCGACGTCTGGCCGCATGAGCCGACCCATCGGCGCGAAGTCCGCGAAGAGCGAATCGCTGGCTTCGGCCAACACGCCGTACTTGTACGCCAGCAGCTTCGTGTCGAGACGACGTCCCTCTCGGCTCAGCCAATCCGCCTCCGCGGGATTCCCGGCGAAGGCGCGCATCGTCTCCCTCACCAACAGCCGCCGCGAGGCCTGCGCGTCGTCGAACAGCTGCTGCCATGACCACACCGCGAACGCCGCGGCAGGTACGAGGAAGAAGAGGAACAACACGACCGAGAGCCGCGCGCGATAGCTGCGAATCTGCCGGCGACGCATGCGTAACCAGCGGCCCACGCGGCCATCCGCGAATGCGCTCAGCAGCCACACCAGCGAGATGACGAACAGATCGATGAGCACCAGCAGCCCTCCGCGCGGCAGCAGTGAATCGAGCCCGCGCAGCTCGACTTCCACGTGCGCTCGCGCCGGACCCGACGGGCCGAGGACCGGCCAGTTGCCGTGCAGCTCGCCGCGCACGCGTCGCCAGAGAATGGAGTCGCTTGCCGCGGCGGAGTCGCTCAGCACTTGAACGGTATACGGCGGCTCGTTGCTCTCCGACGACGCGAGCCCGAGCCACCGCGAGTACGCGTCGGCGCCGATGAGTCGAGTCTTCGGCGCGACGAGAATCGTTGCCGCGCCGCCGCGCATCGGCACGGCGGTCACGCGTACGCCGTAAACGCTCGCACGCGTCGTCGTCACCACCTTCGACTGGCTTGCTTCGGCGGCGATGGCGGCCATGCCCACCGTATCGAACGCGACGTCGAACGGCGCAGAGCCAAACGCGGCGACGAGCGTATTGCGGTGCCATGCAACGAGCGCCACCGGATATCCCGATGCCGAGAGATCCGACGTCACGTAGCGCTCGAGCAGACCCTGCGCGGTGGTCGGCAACTCATCGCCCTGCATGGTGCTCGCAAGACGGTCGCCGAGCCTCTCGCCATAGGCATCGGGGGCCGAGAGTCCTCGTACGTCGCGCTCCGCGAGCTCGACACGTCCGCGTGAGGCACTCCCCCAGACGACGGTCGTCGCCGCGAGGGCGGCCACCGTGCCGCATGCCAACAGCGAACGATTCGAGGGACGTGCGAGCACCACGGCGGCCACCGCGAGCGCCCAGAGAATCGTGTACCACTGCGGCCACTGTCCCGGCGCCTGCCATACGAGCGGCGCGAGCACTGCCGCCAGGGCCGCGATGGTGGGCCCGCCCCAGATCGGAAGGCCGCGTCGGCCGCCCAATGCGCTGCCGCCAGCCCAGCTCGCGAGCACCAGCATTGCCGTGGCGGCGAGACAGAGCGGGATATTCCAGATGAGCCACAGCTCCCACACCGCGCCTTCTGCCGGCGGCGTGATGCCGCGCGCGAGCGCGCGCACTGCGAACGGGCCCGTGGCGATGGTCAGTCCGGCGAGGAGCATTGCCACGGTGCGCGGCATCCTGCGGCCGATGCGGCGTTTCGCCAGCAAGACGAACAGCAGTATCGTGACCGACGTGAGCGCCAGCGCCGCCGCGTTCGACGTGTACGCACGACCCGCGGGCAGGTAGAACACCGACGCGTCGAACAGCCGGCTGCGCGTCGAGAACTCACTGAACGGAATCACCGCGATGCTGCTCATCACGACGAGCGCGCCGGCAACGATCATGATCGCCCCACTGCCGCGCTGCGACACCGCAATGAAGAACGCGAGAAGCGCGACCAACAGGCCGATGCCAACGCGAACGCGTGCGCGCTCCAACAGCCGGAAGCGCACCTCACCCGCCGACGGAATGATCGCGCGCGCCAGGAAGAGTGGTCGTCCTTCATCGACGTACCGCAGCTCGTCGTCCCTCGCGCTGTCCGTCGCCGGCGCGAAGGTGAACCCTTCGCTCACCTCGCCACTCGCGAGGCGTTGCGCGAAACCGCGCGTGAGGTGATCGGCCGGCGACGCCGCATACAACAGCGACGCCACTACCGTACGCTTCGCTGCGCTGTCGTCGGCCACATAGATGGTCAGGCCGAACGGAGAGGCCACGACACCACTCGTTCCGGTGAGCCGCGCTGGATCCGCGTGCAGGGTCCCGGCCCACGCCACCATTGTGTCGCCGTGCAGCCTGATCGCAGCGCGGTGCTCCCGGTCGCCCAACGCGTCGTCGAGCTGTTTCACCGCCGTGCGCGGGTCCGTCGACAGCGTGCGCGCGCGCCGGGCGACGTTCCGGAGCGCAGACAGCTCGTCGTCCACGCCGCGCTTGAGCCGCAGGCGCTGCGCGGCGGCCTCGCGACGTCCGACTTCGTCCGGCGCGCGCGCAAAGCCATCGAGGCGGACCTGCGCGCGCCCTGCGATCACGGCGGCAATGCCGAGGGCCACCACAGCGAGCACGAGCGGCGTGCGACCCGGCGCGGGCGCATACCGCCAGAGCGCGAGCACCGACACCACGGTAGCGATGGCACAGGCCGCGAGATAACCTACGCGCGGCTCGGCGAGCCAACCGCTCGCGGCGAGCAACGCCACGGCGACGGTCGCCGGCGCGAGCAGTGCGCGCGCACCCGCGGCTGGCACGAACAGCTTCTCCGTTTCTCTCAGAATGACTTACTCCGCACCCGAGACGTCCGCACTCGCGACGGCCATTCCGCGCCGCATCAAGGACATGCGTCCCGGCGAGATCGCTGAAACACTCGCGCGCGACGGACGCCTCATCGTGCCGGTGGGCACCTGTGAGCAGCATGGCAAGCACATGCCGCTGGGCGCGGACACGCTGATCGTCGAGCTCCTCGCCGACGACCTCTCCGCGGAGTTCGGGATCCTGCGCGCGCCCACGATCGAGTACGGCGTCAATGTCGCCACCGAGCGCGGGTTTCCGGGGAATGCCTCGGTGCGCAAGAAGACGCTGCACCGCATGCTCAACGACCTGCTCGACACGTGGGAGTCCACCGGGGTGAAGGAATTCATTCTACTCACGGCGCACGAGCATGATCCACATCAGGAAGCACTTGCCACCGTCATCACGACCACGGCACGGGTGCGCGTGGTGGACATCTTCGCCATCGACATGCACGACCTGCTCGAGGGACAGACCGAGCCAATGCACGGCGACGAGGTCGATACGTCGCTGATGCTCTTCCTCGCACCGCACCTCGTGCGAATGGATCTGGCCGAAGACTATATGATGTCGCGCGACGAGCTACGGCGATACCGCCGCGGGTGGCTCAAGATCCCGCAGGGCAGCCCCGGCTCCATTGGCCGCCCCACCCTCGCGTCCGCGCCGAAGGGCGCGGCCATCTACGCGCGAATCCGCGAGAAGGTGCGCACGCGCGTCTTCGTCGCACCGGGCCCCGACGATACGGCCTGAGCCAGTGACGCTCGCATAGCAGGGCAGTCTAAAAAGCGCACGGGTGAGCATGAAACCCCTTGCCACACCCTGCCGTACGGCTCGGTGACCCAACACACAGGACTTTCCCTCCGATGCGTACTTTGGTGCTCGCGCTCGCCGTTTCCGCAATGGCCCCCGGCGCGATCCGGGCCCAGGCCAATACGGCTCCCACCGGCGCCCTGCTCACGCTGGACGAAGCCATCACGCTCGCCCGGCGCAACAATCCGGTCTATCTCGCGACCGCCAACAACCGCCGCACTGCCGACGCTGCCGTGCGCAGCGCGAAGGGTCAGCTCCTGCCGTCTGCCGACGCGTCGTTCAGCGGCCGGTACCAGCAGAGCGGCCAGCAGGTGGTGAGCGGCCTTTCCTTCAGCAGCAGCTCCTCAACGGTGCAATCGGCCTACAGTCTCGGCCTCAACTACCGGATCAATCGCTCCACGTTCCTCACGCCCAAGGCGGCCGTGGCGAACCGCGACGCGGTGGACGCCGATATCGCCGGCTCTTCCGAGCAGCTGCGCGCCACCGTGACCCAGCAATACCTGAGCGTGCTGCAGGCGATCGCTCGCGCCGCGCTGCAGGACACGCTGGTCAAGACGGCCCAGGCCCAGCTCGACCTCGCAACCGCGAAGGTGCAGGTGGGTTCGGGCACTTCGCTCGACATCCGCCGCGCCGAAGTCGCACTGGGCCAGACACAGGTCGCGCTGCTCCGCGAGCGCAACAACGTGGAGATCGAGAAGCTTCGCCTCTACCAGCAGATGGGCGTGGCGCAGCCGGACAACGTGCAGCTTGTCACCGACTTCCCCATCGTGACGCCGAACTTCAACCTGAGCGCGCTGCTCGACGACGCGCGTCGGCAGAATCCGGCCATCACCGCGCTGCGCGCCCGCGAGCGCTCGGCGAACCTCGATGTGGACGTCGCCAAGTCCGCCTATACGCCCACGCTGTCGCTCAACACTGGCTGGGGTGGCAACTCGTATCAGTACACCAACAGCGACTTCCTCGTGAATCAGGCGCAGCAGGGACTGCTGCAGGCGCAGTCGTCGTGCTTCCAGTCCGATTCCATCCGCACGGCCGTCGGCCTCCCCAGCGCCAACTGCAACGGCCCCAAGTATCAGTTCACGCCCGCCCAGGCGGATGCGATTCGCTCGAGCAACAACCAGTTCCCGTTCAAGTTCAACCGGTCGCCATTCGGCATCGGCGCGCAGCTCTCACTGCCGATCTTCGACAACTTTGCTCGTGAGGAGCGCGTACAGCAGGCAGCGGTGGCGAAGGATGACGCCATCTTCAATGTGAAGGCGAAGGATCTGGCCATGACGGCAGATGTCACGCAGGCATACCGCACGCTCCAGACGGCCATCCAGACGGTCGCGCTCCAGGAGCAGACCGCGTCCAAGGCGAAGGAAGAGCTGTCGTTCGCCGAAGAGCGCTACAAGGTCGGCGCGTCCACGTTCCTCGACGTCGTCACCTCGCGTGGCAGCTACGAGCAGGCGCTGATCGATCGCGTCAACGCGGTCTACGACTATCACAAATCATTCGCCGCGCTCGAAAACGCGGTCGGCCATCCTCTTCGCTAGTACCTCCCCACCGAGAATCCAATTATGAGCAAGCGTGTGAAATTGTCCGTGTTCGGCGGGGTGGTCATCGTTCTCGCCGCCATCGGCGGGCTGACGGCGGCGAAGCGGGGCAACAAGGCCGTCGAAGTGCGCATCGAGGACGTACAGAATCGCGATCTCGTGGCGTCAGTCACGGCGAGCGGCCAGGTTCGGCCGCAGACGAAGGTCGACCTGAGCTCCGACATCTCCGGCAAGATCGTGAAGCTGGCGGTGAAGGAAGGACAGATGGTCACCAAGGGCCAGTTCCTCCTCCAGATCGACGCACAGCAGGCCGAAGCGGCCGTCGAGCGCATGCAGGCGTCGGTGGCATCGGCTCGCGCGCAGCTCGCGCAGCAGAACGCCAACCTGTCGCAGGCTCAGATGAGCTACGACCGCATGGCGAAGATGAAGAAATCCAGCCCATTGCTCATCTCCGACGAGCAGATGGAACAGCTCCGCACCACGGTGGACGTCAACAAGGCGCAGTATGACGCCTCGAAGCACTCGGTCGACCAGTCCACCGCCCTGCTCCGTGACGCACAGAGCGCGCTTGGCAAGACGTCGATCTACGCGCCCATGTCGGGTCGCGTGACGCGGCTCGTCGTCGAGAATGGTGAGACTGCCATCCAGGGTACCATGAACAAGGATGCGGCCACGCTGCTCACGATCGCCGACATGAGTGTGCTGGAGACCAAGGTGAAGGTCGATGAGACCGACGTCGCGCGCATCAGCGTGGGCGATTCCGCTGTCATCCAGATCGACGCCTTCCCGGATACGACCTTCATCGGCAAGGTCACCAAGATCTCCAACAGCGCCGTCAAGGGTGCCACTGCCACGACCGGTGCCGACCAGGCCGTGGACTACGAGGTCACCATCCAGCTCGTGAACACGCCGGCGGAAACCCGTCCGGACTTCTCCGCCACGGCCAAGATCATCACCGACACGCGCAAGTCGGCGCTCTCCATCCCGATCATCGCCCTCACGGTCCGTGAGAACGAAGCGCTCACCAAGGGCGACACCGCTGTGGGTCTCGGCAAGGCGCGTCCGAAGAAGGAAGTCGGCAAGAAGGACGTCGAAGGCGTCTTCGTGGTCGGAAAAGACAACAAAGTGACCTTCCGCCCCGTAAAGGTAGGGATCGCTGGCGAGAAGCACTTTGAGGTCCTGAGCGGCCTCAAGTCCGGTGACAGGATCGTCGCCGGTACCTACCAGGCCATCCGCGAGCTCAAGGACGGTGCTATGGTTCGCGAAACGAAGGTCGACCCGAAAAAGCCACAGGCGGCGAAATCGTGAGTAACGAAACACACGAACTGGAAGCCCCGCTCGGCGCAACTGCCGAGCGGCAAGCGGTCATTGCCGCAGAAGGCGCCGCTCCCGACAAGGACTGGGTCATCGTCACACGCGGCATCAAGCGCGAGTACGACATGGGCGGTGAGATCGTGCGCGCCCTGCGCGGCGTTGACCTCGCCATTCAGCGCAACGAGTATGTCGCCATCATGGGACCATCCGGCTCCGGCAAGTCGACGCTGATGAACGTCATCGGCTGCCTCGACACGCCGAATGCCGGTGAATACTGGTTGAACGGAACGCAGGTCTCGAAGATGAGCGACGATGCGCTCGCGCGCGTCCGCAACAAAGAGATCGGCTTCGTCTTCCAGACGTTCAACCTCCTGCCCCGCGCCACGGCGCTGCACAACGTCGAGCTCCCGCTCGTCTACGCCGGCGTGAGTGGCGAAGAGCGGAAGCGCCGCGCCAAGGAAGCGCTCGAGCGCGTGCAGCTCGGCAGCCGCATGGATCACCGCCCCAATGAGCTTTCCGGCGGTCAGCGCCAGCGCGTCGCCATTGCACGTGCGCTCGTGAACAACCCGTCCATTCTCCTCGCTGACGAGCCGACCGGTAATCTCGACTCGAGCACGTCCGAAGAGATCATGCGCGTGTTCGAGAGTCTGGCCGAACAGGGACAGACGGTCATCATGGTCACACATGAACCGGACATTGCCGCACACGCCCGCCGCATCGTCGTATTGCGCGACGGCCTGATGGCAAGCGACGACCGCCGCTCGGCGTTCGTGGAGAAGCTCGGACTGCCGGTGTAACGAACAGCAACTATAAAGAGTCCGACAGGTAACGGTCGGACGGCTGTGACGGGAGGCGTTAGCTTTCAACGTCTCCCTGTCCACCGTCCGGCCGCATTTTTTTATGTAAGTCCCACCCCGCCCATCAGCATGCCGTTCTTCGAGGCCGTCCGACTCGCGCTCCAGACCATCTGGGTGCAGAAGCTCAAGAGCTTCTTCACCCTGCTCGGCGTGATGATCGGCGTGACGTTCCTCATCGCGGTCGTGTCGATCGTCGGCGGAATGAACCGCTACATGAGCGACGAGCTCGTCGGCAAGATCATGGCGATCAACTCGTTCGAGCTGCGCCAGCGGCCGAGCATCAACATCGGCGAGAATTCGGAGGAGCACCGCCGTGAGCTGAGGCGCCGTCCCCCCATTCGCGAAGAGGACGTGCCGGCGGTGGCAGCGATCCTTCCACCCGATGTTCGGTGGGCCGCAGTGGGAATCGGCAGCCTGCCGGCCGAGTCGAGATACCAGATGAAGCCGAAGGCCGTTCGCGTCTTCGCGGTGACGAGCGACTACTTCGACATCAAGCGGATGGCGCCCGTGAAGGGACGCCTCTTCAGCCAGCAGGAATACACGCACGGCAGCAGTTCCATCGTCATCGGACAGGACGTTGCGACGTACTACTTCGCCGGACTGGAGCCGCTCGGCCGCGAGCTGATCGTGAAGGGACTCCCGTATACCGTCGTCGGCGTGATGGAGCCGCAGGGAAGCGCGTTCGGTCAGTCGTTCGACCAGTTCATCATCGCGCCGCATACGTCGCCGTTGAATCGACTCGTGAACCTGCACGGCGTGATCAACACGATGATCATCCAGGCGCCGAGCAGCCAAGGCATGACGGGGACGATGGAGAACGTGCGTGAGGTGATGCGCGTGCGACGTCACCTCCGCCCGAACCAGAAGGACAACTTCGAGCTCCAGACGTCCGAGTCGGCCCTCGCCTTCTGGACGAAGATCAAGGGCTACCTGGTGCTGGCCGGCGTCGCACTCCCGGCGATTGGACTGATCGTCGGCGCCATCGTCATCATGAACATCATGCTCGTCGCGGTCGCGGAGCGTACGCGCGAGATCGGCATCCGAAAGGCACTTGGCGCAAAGCGTCGAGACATCATGTCGCAGTTCCTCGTCGAAAGCGCGACGTTGAGCACCGTCGGCGCTGCACTTGGCGTGGCGACTGGGTTTGCCTTCGCGAAACTGATCGCTGCACTGAGCCCCCTTCCCGCGGCCGTGGAGCTCTGGTCGGTGGTCGTCGGCATATCCATCGGCGCCGGCGTGGGCATCATCGCCGGCGTTTATCCGGCGAGCCGGGCCTCGCGACTCGATCCCATCGATGCATTGAGGCAGGAATAGCATGTCGTCCATGTCGTTCATCGAGCAGCGCCTCTTCGGGATGAAGGAGGGCGTCACCATCGCGCTCGATTCCATTCGCGCGAACAAGGTGCGGGCGGGTCTCACGATCCTGGGCATCGCGGTTGGCGTGTTCGTCGTCGTCGTGATCTCGGCGGCCATTCATGGCATCAACGACAGCGTGGCGAAGGACTTCGAGAGCGCCGGTCCGACGACGTTCTCCCTCTCGCGGTTTCCGATCACCTTCGAGGCGTGCGACGGTACGGACGACACGTGCAAGTGGCGCAGGAATCCTCCGCTGACGTTGCCGGATGTCGCGGCGATGGAGCAGCTGCCGAGCGTGCGCACTGCCGGAGCGCAGATACAGACGTCGAGCAACGTCTCGTATCGTGACAAGCGGATCTCCGCCGCGGCGGTGGTCGGCTACACCGGCAACTGGCAGCAGATCGATGGTGGCGGCGACCTCTATCCCGGACGCAACTTCACCGCGGCCGAAGCGGCGGCCGGTGATCGCGTGGTCATCGTGAACGAGGAGATGGCGAAGCAGCTCTTCGGCGAGTCCGATCCGGTCGACAAGACGATCAACATCGGAAGCGAGCCGTTTCTCGTCCTCGGCCTCTATCACTACAAGGCCAGCTTTCTTGGCGGTGGCGATAGCCCGAAGGCCATCGTGCCCATCGAAGCGGCACGCAAGCACCTCAGCGCGTCATACGACTTCATCTGGGTGTCGATCGTCCCGGCGGCCAACTCCTCACGTGCGCAGACGATCGACGACGTCATCGCGGCGATGCGCGGTCGTCACGGCCTTCGGCCGGCCGCCGACAACGATTTCGCGATCGTCACGCAGGACCAGCTGTTCGAGATCTATAACAAGGTGTTCGGCGCGTTCTTCCTGGTGATGGTCGTGCTATCGGGTGTGGGGCTGATCGTGGGTGGCGTCGGTGTCATCGCGATCATGATGATCTCCGTCACGGAGCGCACCCGCGAGATCGGTGTTCGGAAGGCGCTCGGAGCCACGCGCGGTACGATCCTGTGGCAATTCCTCGTGGAGGCGGTGACGCTCACGGGTATCGGCGCCGTGATCGGGTTGGTGCTCGGGGCGCTGGTGGCGCTCATGATCAAGCAGATGACGCCGATCGCGGCGAGCGTACCTCCTCTGGCGGTCCTCGCGGCACTGGGCTCCAGTGCGGTTACGGGAGTGCTGT
>JAQBPV010000052.1 GCA_028287345.1 Gemmatimonadota bacterium | reverse complement strand
GAAGCACGTCGTGGCGGCAGACGTGATCGTGATGCCACGCTCCTGCTCCTGCTCCATCCAGTCCATCGTCGCGGCGCCTTCGTGCACTTCGCCGATCTTATGGCTCTTGCCCGTATAGTACAGAATGCGCTCCGTCGTCGTGGTCTTACCCGCGTCGATGTGCGCCATGATGCCGATGTTGCGGTAATACTCGAGCGAAGTCTCGCGTGCCATATCTACCCGTCAGGTGTCAGTCGAGGCTGCCATTCTAGCGCCAGCGACAAATCAAGTCATCAAATACAAACGCGGGTGGACCAGGCGCCCTTTACGGGCCGGTATCCATCCGCTCTCGCCAGGGTGTACTCGCCTCTGCTGCACGAGTGGGGACCCAAGGCGCGCCGAGTAACGTGCGCTCGACGTCAAGTTGTCCTGCGTTTCTTTTCGGGAGCGACACGAAGTCGCCGGTAGTGAACCTTGTCCGTTGGCCTGGGCCCGGACACCCATATAGTCGGCCGCAGTGAGCCGATGTACGGTCTCGGTATACAGATCCGAGGCGGAAATCCCGTAGCCCCATGAATTTATCGGGGCGCGGTGCTATGTCAACTGGTGGAAGCCGCAATTCTCCGCAGCTGCACCAATACTCGCGAGAGAATTGGGGCAGCGACTATCAACCCGCTTAAGTGGACTGGAACGATCGCGGCGCCTCTCGAACAGGGAACTGTTCAATCTAGCGGCCCCGCCTCAATCAACTCAACAAAGCATCTGGCGGACTCAGCCCATGCTTGCGCTCCGCTCCCCACGCTCCCGATACAGATACCCCGCGCCCAGCAGAAACACGCCGACGGCCGCATACGCTCCCACGCGCAGCAGCACTGACCCGATATCAGTCACCTGTACAACACCCTTGAGCCCGGCATAGATCGCCAACGCCAAGCCCGCTACTCGCAAAAGGCCGATCCCCAGCCGCCGACCGACGATGATCGACGCCACTCCACACGCCGCGTAGTACGACACCAGAAGGAATGCAGCCAGATCCGCGTTGAACGCCTGCGCCAATTCCATCCGCCCCCACAGGATCAGGAAGCCGATCAGCACCCCTAGCCGCGCTGGCCGGTCGCAGAACGAGCTCGCCCCGCCCTCGGCCTTTCCAATCAGCTCTCCCACCAACGCAATCCCGAGCGCCGCACAGAGCGCCGACGCCGACGACCGCGTCATGAACGGGACATACGAATACGCCCCTCGACTCGCTAACTGATCGATCGCCGACAGCGCCGCGAACGTCACCGCCATCGCCACGCCGGCCACCGCGTGCGGATGACGCTCATTCCGGCCCAACCACGCGAACGTCACGGCCACGCCCGCCAACCCCGCAACGAATGCGAGCGGTTCAGGCCACAGCCACGCCGTCACCGCCAGCATGGCCATCAGCGAGCCGGCGAACAGATGCGTGGCTCCGCGCCAGTCGTCCCCAGCGCGTTTCTCGACGCGCCACGCGACCAGCGCAAAGGCCGCCCACAGTGCGAACACGGCGGCGTTCATGTTCCGATTGGCGATTCCAGCTGAGGCGACGCCGATGGACACGAACGGCAACACGAGGGCACTCGCTGTCCACACGCGCGCAATCGCGTTTCGCACCATCAGCGACGCATACGTCACCACGGCAAGCGCCAACGCCACGGCCATCGTCATCGGCAAGGGGCGACCTGCGATCGCGTCCCAGCCGAGCATCACACCGATCGTCGTCGCGGCCAGATACGCGCGCGGCAACTCGCTTCGCCACGCCGGCTCGGCGAACAACAGCGCCGCTGTAGCGCAGACACCGCCGAACATCGCGATGAGGAATGGTCCGTACCACGACGTGCTGATGGGCAATTGGCCAGCAGCCAGCGAATAGATGAGCGCACCGATCACCAGCACGGCGAACGCGCGAGACCACTGCGGATCGCGCGCGGTCCGCAGCGCGCCCACCAGCACCGTGCCGCCATATAGCAGGAGGCCGAGCGCCGTACCGCCTCCATCGGACGTGACGAAGGGCGCCGAGAGCGCGCCAGCGACCGCCACCGCGAACAGGAATTCGCTCCCATCGCTCAACGCCAACACGGCGAGCGCGATGGCGACGACGTCCACGATGCCCAGCGCGACTGTGGTCGGAATGAGATGGAGCCGAGGACCAGCGCCCCAGGCCACCACGTCGAGGATGGCGAGCGACAGTGCGAGCAGCACGTTGCCGTACCGCAGTTCGTCGCGCTGTCGGAAGTACAGGCCAGCCGCTCCGACGAGAATCGCCGCGAATGCTCCAGCGCCGATGCGCACTTCCGGTGTCAGCAGCCCATGTTCGACGGCCACTTTGATCAGCGCGCCCACCGCCATGAGAATCATCAGGGCGGCGAGCGCAGGCATCCCGTACCGCCCGACGATCGACTCGAGCTCGTCGCCGCTGATGGCGGCGCCTGAGTGCACCTTGTCCGCAAACGACTGTGCTGCGGATGGAGGTGCCTTCTCCCGCGTTGGTGGCTGACGCGGCGCAACGGCGAGCGCGGGGCTCAACTGCGGCGCTGGCAATGGTGCTACGCGCTCTCTCTCGACCGCAGGCTCGGGCGTCGATGCAGTCGAAGGACGCATCGCCGCGCGCAAGCTCGCGACCTCCACGCGCAGCGCCGCCATCTGCTGCTCCAGCGCGACGAGCCGAGCGGCATCCCCTTCGTCGGTCCGAGGTGGAACTGCCGGATCGTCCGCGTGACCGTCGGAAGACGTCATGCAATCAAGTTACGCGCGTGCCGCGACTGCGGCACTGCCCGGCTAGATGCGTGCGATGATCACGAGTGGTGATTCGGCCGCGGGCTTAATCGCGCGGGACTTGGTTACAGCCGCTGCTGCCAGCGTATCCGTGTTAGGAGTCACGTCGGCTTTCACGGTGGGCGCCTCGGACTCGGCCGCCCGATCGCTCTCGCGACGCCGCTCCGACGTATCGCCGATGGGTTCGCGACGGTCCCCTCTGCGGCGCTCGGCGAGAATGCTGATCGGAGGAATGGCGCGTCGCTCATGCTGGCGACGATTCGCCGAACGGTCCCACGCGTCGAGGTGCACGAGTAGATCGTCGAGCGAGCGAATGTGCTTCGTTCCATCGCGCTCTCGGCGCAGCACGACGTGCGTCCATCCGCGGACGCCCACCGGGCGATGCCACGCGCCCGCAATGCGCACGCGGCGGCCCGCGATCGCGTTGCTGAGCACGCGCTCGTAGCGCGAGCGCGGCAACAGTGTCACGGGGAACAGGTCGTTCCAGCTGCAGAGACGTCCGACGTCATCGTACGCCGCTGGCCGGTCGTCGAGCTCGAGCAGCGACGGCGCCCTGCCATGCATCACGCCGGCGATGAGTTGCAGCGACGTCGGATCACCCAACTCGGATATCGTCTTCCAGAACGCGCGCACGGTTCGGCCGGCCATCTCGCGCAGCGTAAAGCTCTCACCCGATTGCAGCGACCATTGATCGCGGTCCACATCGCAGGTGAATGGATTGGCGGTATAGCACTCGTCCTTCGCTACCCAGCCTTTCCGTGAGCTGTGCGGCACGGGCACGAACCCGCGCACCACCGGGATGGCGTGCGCCGCCAATTGCGCTAGCGAGTAGTCCGGCCAGGTCATCACCTCGCGCACAATGCCGACGATCAGTGTGGCCGTTGCCGCCATGAGCGCCGCATCGGGAGTGAAATCCGCCGTCACCTCGACGCGATTGCCGCGCGGCCGCACACCAACGCCGGTGGACCGGCGATTCGCCGCGAGCAGCATCACAGGCGCGGCGAGAACGTGCGTCAACAGGTAGGCGAGCTGATGAACGGACCTGCCGTCTGCCTGCTCGCTGGTAGGAAGGTCGAACGACACGTTGTAGTGCGCGCTGAATCCCACCAGGCGTACCGTGCGCTCCGTCTTCGCTTCCCATGCATCCAGCTCGCTGCGCAGGAAGCCGAGGTTCTCCCACAGTGAGCGTGTTCCTCGTGCACCGCAGCCGCGGGCGATCTCGATCATCGGCGTCGCAATTTCCATCACGCCCGTGTCGAAGTAGAGCGCGCCACCGGTGGGCAGATGATACGAGCGCCCGGTGCGGTGCACGAGCGGGCCGCGAATCACTCTCCGCGGTGACCCGAATACGTCCTCCGGACGCTGAGGCACGTCGTCGACGACGGTCGTGAACTCCGCCTCCAGGCCGATCGCAGGCATGCTTCCGCCGGAGACCGCGCGTTCATGCCGCGCGACACGATCCGTTCGGCGTTGCCCCTTCTTCGCTTCGCTCGACATCACGCTTCTCCAGCTTCCGTCATGGACTGCACATCGATCACAACGGATCTCCAGCCAACTTCAAGTTGTAGGTCTCACCCGCAGCCTCGCGGGGGACACTCACCACATACCCGAGGTCCAAGTGCAAATGATCATCCGTCTTCGCCAATTCCGGGCCCAGCGGGCGAGTCCATATGGTCGGGATGATTTCTCGTGCGATGTTGCCGTACTTGACGATGGCGTCCTGTGAATCGAGATACGTGTCACCAACTCGATAGATGTTGGCGGCGGTTCCCCAGCAATGCGGTGACGCACCTCCCACGCGCGCGTGGCGAGGTGAGCAGTAGCCGCCATTCGCGCCGATGTAGACATACGTCCCCACCGCTTGCCGGAACAGCTCGAGTGCGAGGGCGAGCAGCACGACTGCACATGGGATGTACCGCGGAAAAACCCGGAGCGGTGGCGCCTCGCGCACGTCGGTGTGAATGAACTCCGACGCTGCGAAGTGTGGCGAGAGCATGGTGCGGCTGGCCTGCTCCCATGACTCGATCTCGTAGAAATACCGCGGCAGCACGCGCGCCTGCCCCGCATGGTCGCAGAGGACGCCGCCGGGCAGAAGAATGTCCCGATAACGTCGCTCGAGACGGCGTCCGTCGATGAGCCGGAGCGGGAAGCTCGCGATGTCGGTGGTCATGGGTCGCGATCCCCGATGAGTGCGGCGTAGGCGAGATAGGATGCGGCGGCGATGGTCGCCGAACGGCCGGTGGCCGAGGGTTCCCATTCCGTAAGAACGGCGAGTGCGTACGGCTTGCGGTCGGGGAGATAGATCAGCCCCGCGTCGTGCGCGACGGTGGATATCTCACCGGTCTTGTGTGCGACGCGTGCGTCGCGCGGCAGGCCGGCGGGGATACCGCTCTTGAACTGCTGTCCGTGGAGCACCTCGAGCATCTGTCGGGAGAGCGCCGGACTGAAGGCGTGCTCTTCGCCGATGAGACGCAGGAGTCCGATGAGCCCGCGTGCCGTGACGCGATTGCTGATGCCGTGCTCGAACGCCTTCTCGTCCTCCACGCCTCGCCGAAGGTCGATGCCGTCGAGTCCGAAGGCGTCGAGTTGGCGCT
This sequence comes from Gemmatimonadota bacterium, assembly GCA_028287345.1. Taxonomy (GTDB): domain Bacteria; phylum Gemmatimonadota; class Gemmatimonadetes; order Gemmatimonadales; family Gemmatimonadaceae; genus AG11. The sequence continues at coordinate 8,000 of JAQBPV010000052.1, read as the reverse complement.
GCAGGAGGTCGAGCCCGACAAGATCGAGCAGGAGGTTGGTCGCGAGGTTGCTGCTCGTCGTGATCATCGCCTCCGCCAGCTCACTCACACGGAGCGTGCGTCCCACCGCACGGTGGATCTCAGGATTGGCGTCGCGATCGAGACGTACACGATAGGGCGATCCATCGTACGCACTGAGGAAGCGGTTGCGCACGTGTACACGCGACTGCGGGAGAAGCTCGCCGCGGAAGATCGCGCCGAAGACGCCGACGAGAATGGCGACCTTGATTGTGCTGGCCGCATGAAACCAGCGGTCGGCGTGATACTGGAAGTCGGCCCCCGTCTCGAAGTCGACGAGGCCGATGCCCAGCGCCGTTGCACCCGAACGTGCCTCCAACTCGGCGAATCTCGCCTGGAGTGCCGTGGGGGACTGGAGTGAGGGGACGGGGGTCTTCGGGGTGTTGCGGATCGCCATGGCGGGCCGAACAATCGCAAGCGGGGTGCCGCGGGCCCGGCCACGAAAAAGCCCTCCCTGGCGTGTCGCCAGGGAGGGCAAGTGAGAAGCGTCCGCCTACTCTTCCGTCGAGGTCGTGATCTCAGCGGGCGGGGCTTCCGTTGCCGCCGCGATGGGGCGCGGAGCGCTGGGGCGACCCATCATCAGCGAGCCGGCGGCGCGAGGCTCGGGGCGCGAGCTGGCAGCACGTTTCGACTTCTTCAGCGTGCGGAACGCGGTGATGGAGAGAACGATCGCGCTGATCGCCTCGAGGATGAGCTTCATCATCGCCTGCATGGATGCCATCATGAAACGCTGCTGCGCCGCCGCCTGCACGCGTCGCTTCATCTGCAGCGCGTCGAGCGCAAACGATCCCGTGCCCGCCACGAGAAGCAACGCAATGAGCGCTGCCACGACACCGACGGTCACGATGACCTTCCTGTCGCCGACGAAGAGGGCAAGCGCGAAGATGAAGAACAGCACAAGCAGAGGTGCGCCGATCGCGCTCGAGAGCAATCCGACCGCGCCGAAGCGCCACACGACGGTTCCAAGGCGAGCGGGATAGACCGATACCAGAAGGTCCAGTAGCGGAAGGATCATCGCGATGCCGAAGAACAGGTAGCCAGGCACGCGCAGATGGCGGGCAAGGCTGTTCGGCGCTGGAAGGGTCATGATTGGGTCTGAAGGGTAGGTAGGGCGAACTTACAGGTTCATTGCGCGAAGCGCAGTACCTGCGGGCAGAAACCGCGCGGGACGCGCGTAGTCACGATGGAGAGACGCTCCGAGGGGACATAAGGTTACTCCATTCTCATCTACAATCTCCGCCAACACTGGGCGATTGGAAAGGTCCGGAAGCGAGTGTCTTTGGGCCGAGCGTCGTACGTCTGCCTTAGATACGCCAACTGAACGATCAGCGTGAGCAGCAACCAATTCTCGTCGCCCAAGAGCCATGCCTCTTAGCGCCGCGCAGCAGGTGCCAGCCAAGCCACGCGTGGAACGCCGCCAGTGCTTGGCAGAGCGTATTACCAGGCCACCACGCGAGGCGGAGGTGCGGACTACGTCTCCGCCGCGGCCGCGCGGGACAGCGTCAGACGGTCTGCTTGCGACGACGGCGGACGATTGCGCCGAGACCGAAGAGGCCCGGCGCGAGCGGCGTCATGCTCGCGGGCTCCGGCGTCACAACCGCCTGCGCATTGAGATCATCCAGGGTCAACGTCGCATCGGGCGAATCGATGTCCACACGGTCGTACGCACCCGACCAGGTCACCTGGGTCCAGCTGCCGTGTAAACGCATCGCCCCCCTCGCGGACTAAGCCGCGAGGGGGGCGATGAGAGCATGAGGACAAAGACTACCAGCGATAGTGGGCGAACGCCTTGTTCGCATCCGCCATGCGGTGCGTGTCTTCCTTCTTCTTTACGGCGTTGCCTTCGCCCTTCGATGCTGCGATGACTTCGGCGGCCAGCTTCTCGGCCATCGACTTCTCGTTGCGGTCGCGGGAGTAGCTGATCAACCAGCGCATGGCGAGCGCGGTACGGCGCTCGGGACGCACTTCGACCGGCACCTGATACGTGGCACCGCCGACGCGGCGGCTCTTGACCTCGACGACCGGCTTGAGGTTGGTGAGCGCCTGCTTGAAGATGTTCACGCCAGGCTGGCTCGTACGGTTCTCGACGAGGTCCATGGCGGCGTAGAAGATCCGCTCCGCAGTGCTCTTCTTGCCCTGATACATCAGGACGTTGATGAACTTGGAGTCGGTCTGGCTGTCGTAGCGGGCATCCGGCAGGATGGTGCGCTTTACAGCGCTCTTGCGGCGGCTCATTTCTTGGCTCCCTTGGCGGCGGCACCGGCCTTCGGCTTCTTGGTGCCATACTTCGAACGGCTCTGGTTGCGGCCGTTCACGCCAGAGGCGTCGAGCGTCCCGCGTACGATATGGTAGCGAACACCGGGAAGATCCTTCACACGACCGCCGCGGATGAGCACGATGGAGTGCTCCTGGAGGTTGTGTCCTTCGCCGGGGATGTAGGCCGTGACTTCGAAGCCGTTGGTGAGGCGGACGCGCGCAACCTTGCGGAGGGCGGAGTTCGGCTTCTTTGGCGTGGTGGTGTAGACGCGCGTGCAGACGCCCCGCTTCTGGGGGTTGGCCTTCAGCGCCGGCGCCTTTTCCTTCTTGGCGAGGTCGCGGCGGGACTGCCGGACCAGCTGGTTAATCGTCGGCATTCAACCTGATGGTGTTCGTCGATCTGCTACATACGTGGATCGCCCCGATTGAGGCGGCACGGAACAGACTCGCAACTTAAGGGGACACTGGGAGTTGGGTCAAGGGAGCCATCCTGGCTCGGGGCGCTTGGCGCCACGCTCGCTTACGGCAAGAGCCAGCGATTGTCGTATGTAGCCCGGCCGCGGCGTCGCCGGACAAAAGAAAGGCACACCGGGAATTGCCCCGTGTGCCTTCCTGTCTTGCTGACCGAACGTCAGCGAGGAACGTGCGGTTTCCAGTGATCTCGGAGAGCGGCAGCGGCCAGCACGTCGCGTCGTTGAACTGCGCACCGGAAATCGAGCCCGGCTATCGCGGCGGCGGTGCTCGCGCAGTTCTTCCATGAGCGTCCGCGACGGAGCAACCCGCGCACAAAATATCTCATGTCTTTGACGGCGACACATCACGAAGACCGGCCATAGCGGGCAAAGCGTCACGCGCCTGGACGGCGAGTACGAATGGACCCAGAAGGTGCGCTATGCTGTTGGCGTAGTAGCTGATGAGTGGTCGGCCGCGCGGCAGCACCAGGTACCCCGCCCCTTCCTCCGCGAGTACCCGGCGCATCTTCAACATCCGCCACGCGCGAGCGAAGATTTCCTCCGCGCCGTTGTCGCCGCTCAGAACGCGTGCGTTCAATTCACCGAGCGCGCTTCGCATCTCGTCGATGCGCTCCATCAGGTCGGCGCGAGAGATGAACTCGGAGTCGAAGCTCTGGAGCGCCGCGCAGACCAGCGGCACAGGCGTCACTGGAATCAACTGCCCTACGTGGACGAGCAGCCGATCGCACAGCGCCTGCACCTGACCGAGCCGATCCGGCTTGTCGAGCGCGAAGAGATCGGCGTGCTCATGGAACCACGGCGCGAGCGGAATCGGTGCGCCGACCACCACCGCCGCGCGCCCGTATTTCTTCCAGCGGCGCGTGAGCAATCGCCCGATGTTCGACCCAACGTAGCGCAGCACCTCGTACGCCTGTGTCGCACGCGAGACACGCTGGCCGCCGGATTGGGATTCCAGCTCGCGCAGCAACGACCGATCCTCGAGCACGCGATCGTAGTTCACCGCCACGGGCACCACGTGCAGCCGCTTGGCGAACTCCGCGTCGCGACCGATGCCGAGCACGTAGTCGAGCAGGCCGATCTTGGGCGCGCGGAGCTTTCCGTCACGCGTGAGGCCGCCCTCAACGAAGATGCCCTGTGTCACTCCTTCGCGCGTGATGAGCTGCACGTACCGCTCGAGCACGGAATGATACAAGGGCTCGCGGTACCGGCGACGAATGAAATACGAGCCGAACGACTTGAAGACAGTCTCGAGGGGAAAGGCACGCGCCCATTCGCCCACGGCATACGAGATGGCGACCTGCCCGGCCAGCGCGTAGCTGACGAGAATGTAGTCCGCGTTGGAGCGGTGGTTCATCACGTAGACGATCACCGCGTCGCGCGGCAGGCGCTCCTTGGCGCGCTCGTCCTCGAAGTCGACGGAGGTCTTGTAGAAAAGGTGCAGCAGCCAGCCGGAGACGCGATACCCGATCTGGTAGTACGCGATGACGTTGAAGAAGGGGACGATCTCGTGGATGTAGCCGTCCACGCGCTTCCACGCCTCGTGGATGGGCGTCCCCATCTCCTCGGCATGCACACGCACCGCTTCGGCGATGATCTCGTCATGCATGAGCCGCTCGCGCACATGCGAGCGGCTCGCCAGCTTGAAGCGGTCGATACGCGAGCGGTAGCGGAGCGGTACGCTGAGCTCGAGCCTCGCAAGGGGATCTCGCATGCGGTAAAGCTGGAGCGCAGAACAGGAAGTGAACAGGAGTGCATGAACTTGTCTCCGTCGCTCCCGCGCGCATGTTCTTGTCAGCGCTGGAAACCACGGCCGAGCCTCACGCACGGGGCGCACGGTCATCTTTCACTTTGGCAGTGCCGAAAATGTCACATCACCGTACGATCCGTCTTGGTTGCCTGCTCGCGCTGATCGCCTGTCAGCCCGCGCCCGTATCGTCTCCCACGCCGGTCGGAACTGCGGCTACACCGGCGAATATTCCACCGCTCGTCGTCGAGAACGCGGCGCCATTCACGGCGAAGGACGTGCGGTTGTCACCCGACTCCGCGGCGCGGCTCTCGAAGATGGGCCGAGATTCCGTTGTCGTGCAGGTCGCCCCGGGGCTGCAGATCAGTCTCTGGGCACCCGTGCCGCTCGTCGCTGACATCATCGGCATCGGCTTCGACGATCAGGGCCGGCTGTACGCGACGAGCACCGGTCGCTCGAGCCGAGACGAGATCGACATCCGCGGCCATCCCGACTGGATGGTGTCGTCGATCCTCTTCAAGGACGTCGAGGACAAGCGCGCGTTCTACAAGCGCGTGCTGGCGCCGGAAAACAGTGCGAAGAATCAGTGGCTCGACGACTGGAATGGTGACGGCTCGAAAGACTGGCGCGACCTGACCTTCCACAAGGAAGGGATCTATCGCCTCGAGGACACGAACGGCGACGGCGTCGCTGACTACTCGAAGCACATCTTCCAGGACTTGAACGACCTCGTCACGGACGTCGCGCACGGCATCCTGTCCTACGGCAAGGATCTCTACCTCACGGCGTCGCCCGACATCTGGCGACTGCGCGACACCAACGGCGACGGCGTCATCGACACGAAGGAGTCGATCGCCCATGGCTCCGGTGTGCACATCGGCTTTGGCGGGCACGGGCTCTCGGGTCCCCTCATCGGCCCCGACGGGCGACTCTACTGGAAGCAGGGCGACCTCGGCGTGAACATCACGACGCGAGATGGCCGGAAGCTCTACAACCCGATGAGCGGCGTGATCATGCGCGCCAATCCGGATGGCACCGAGGCGGAAATCTTCGCCAGCGGCCTGCGCAATCCGCAGGAGTACGCCTTCGATGAATACGGCAACCTGATCAGCCCGGACAACGATGGCGATCATCCGGGTGAGTTGGAGCGCCTCGTCTACGTCGTCGACGGCATGGAGAGCGGGTGGCGCATCAACTGGCAGTTCGGCAAGTACGTGGATCCGGACAACAACACGTACAAGGTCTGGATGGACGAGAGCCTGTTCAAGCCGCGCTTCGCCGGCCAGGCCGCGTACATCACGCCGCCCCTTGCTTCATGGCATGCCGGCCCCGCGGGCTTCGACTACAACCCGGGCACCGCACTCGACGACGCGTGGCGTGGCTACTTCTTCGGCTCTGTGTTCACCGGAACGCCCTCGGGTTCGAGCATCCAGGGCTTCACGCTCGCGCCGCAGGGTGCGGGCTTTCGTCTCGTCGAGGACAAGATCGTGATGAAGGGCCTCCAGATCACTGGCCTCAAGTTCGGTCCCGACGGTGCGCTCTATGCCGCCGATTGGATCGAGGGCTGGGATCCGAAGGAAAAGGGAAAGATCTGGAAGATCGACGCCATCGGCGGCGGCAACTCGGCGGCACGTGCCGAAACGAAGGCACTCATCGCCGCGAGCTTTGGCGGCAAGTCGGTGGCCGATCTCGTCGAACTGCTCCATCACGCCGACATGCGCGTGCGCATCAAGGCGCAGTTCGAGCTCGTCGCGCGCAACGCGTCAGCTGACTTGCTCGCATCGGCGCGGCAGACGCACTGGCAGATGGCGCGCATTCACGGCATCTGGGGCATCGGCCAACTCGCGCGAAAGGACATGGCGCTGGCAGTCCCGTTGGTCGACATGCTCAAGGACGGCGATCCCGAAATTCGCGCGCAAGCGGCGAAGCTGATCGGCGACCTGCGCTATGCGCCGGCAGCGACCGCACTCGTACCGCAACTGCTCGATCCCGTTCCGCGCGCTCGCTTCTTCGCCGCCGAGGCGCTCGGCCGGATAAAGTATCAGCCGGCCGTTGCGCCGCTGGTCGACATGCTCGCGGCGAACAACGACGAAGACGTCTACCTCCGTCACGCGGGCGCCACCGCGCTCTCGCGCATCGGGATGTCCGAGCCACTCGTCGCGCTGACGTCGCATCCGTCGCGCGGCGTGCGTCTCGCCGCCGTCGTCGCGCTGCGCCGAATGCGCGACCCTGGTGTCGCGCGCTTCCTTCACGATCGCGACGAGCTGGTGGTCACCGAAGCCGCGCGTGCGATCAACGATGACGGTGGCATCGAAGGCGCGCTGCCCGCGCTGGCGGCGTTGCTCGACAGCGCGCACGGGAACGAGGCGCTCATGCGTCGCGTGATCAGCGCGAACTCGCGCCTCGGGACACCGGATGCCGCACGCCGAGTGGCGTTGTTCGCCGCGCGTGCGTCGGCAGACGAAGAGATGCGCGCCGAGGCCATCAGCGTGCTCGGCGTGTGGCCGAAGCCGTCCGTGCTCGATCGCGTCGACGGCTCGAACCTCGGACCGGTACAGCGCGACACGGCAGTGGCGCGCGCAGCGATCGCGAGCCTCGTTGAGCCGCTGTTCGCCAACGGCACGCCGGTGCTGCAGGTCGCGCTGGCCGATGCAATCGGGCGGCTGCGTCTCACGAGCGCGTCCACGATCCTGTTCGACAAGGTTCGTTCGTCGCAGGCGCCCTCGGTTCGCGTGGCGTCCCTGCGCGCACTGGCGACGCTGCACGATGAGCGCACCGAGCAAGCGCTCCGCGCTGCGCTGACGGACCAGGATGTCACGGTGCGTATGGCGGCGCTGAGCGCCATTCCGCCACTCAATCTTCCCGAGGCAACGACGGCTGACCTGCTCGCATCCGTCGTGGGCAAAGGCTCGGTAGCCGAGCAGCAGGCTGCACTCACGTCGCTCGGCCAGATCAAGGGCATCACGGGCCGCGAGGCACTCACGCGGCTCGTCGATCAGCTGGCAGCGGGCAAAGTTGCACCGGACATTCAGCTCGATGTGGCCGAGGCGGCGCGAGCGACGAAACATGCGCCGTTGATCGCGCGGCTCGACGAGATGGAGAAGTCGCGCGCGGGCGCTGCGCCGCTCGTCGCGTATGCGGACGCGCTCCGTGGCGGCGACGCACGTCGCGGGGGACGCGTGATCTTCCAGGGTCCGGCGGCGCAGTGCACACGCTGCCACAATTTCGGCAATGGTCCGGGGGCAAGCGTCGGGCCGGCACTGCAGGGCGTGGCGTCGCGACTCACGCGTGAGCAGTTGCTCGAGGCGCTCGTGGATCCAAGTGCGCGCATCGCGCCGGGCTTCGGCCCAGTGCAGGTGACGCTCAAGAACAACCAGAAGCTGTTCGGCACGCTGAAGGAAGAGACGGACAGCTACATCACGGTCGACGTCGGCGCGCCGGAGCCGCGGAAGATCATGAAGACGGAGATC
>JAQBPV010000045.1 GCA_028287345.1 Gemmatimonadota bacterium | reverse complement strand
TCGTGCACGATGTTCTCGGCCTTCGCTTCGGCGTCGGGGCGACACCAACCCGGCTTGCGAATGGGACGCCAGCGATCGAACCGCGATTGGAAGAGATGGACGTCGCCAAGGGAGCCGTCGTCGATGAGGCGGCGGAGTGTGAGGTAGTCACCGTCCCAGCGACGGTTCTGAAATGGTATGGCGATGCGACCGGCGCGTTTCGCGATGTCGCCGAGCTCGCGCGCCTGATCCGCCGTGGCCGCGAACGGCTTGTCGACGACGACATGCGCACCGGCTTCGAGCACTGCCTTGGCCAGCGGATAGTGCGTGGCGTTGGGCGAGCTGATCGCGACGAGATCAGGCCGTGTGGCGAGCAGTTCGTCGAGGTTCGCCGCGATGCGTGCGTCCGGATACCGTTCGCGAACGGCGGCTTGGCGCGCGGGGTCGCTCGTCATCACGGTGGCGAGGCGCAGTCCCGGCGTTCGCGTGATGAACGGGGCATGGAAGGTAGCCCCGCCGAGTCCGTAGCCGATGAGACCGACGTCGAGTGTCTGTTTGTTGGCAGTCATGCCCTTTGTATATTCGCCGCGTGGCCGACACGCAACCGCCCAAGACAACGGAAGACATCTGCGACCTATGCGGCTCGAATGAGCTCTGGTGGCGCAACTGCAAGCTGTTGTGCAAGCAGTGTCGCGCCATCGTGAAGAGCTGCGCTGATCTCTAGCGCGGCGCCCGAGTCACCGTGAACGTGCCGTCATCGCTGCCCATCGCTGCGCTTATGACTGGCTATAGGTAGGGAGAGCAGGTCCCCTCGCCTCACCTCTGGCTGCTCGCTTTCACTGCACCGGTGTCTGCAATAGTCCCAATTTCAGCGCGAGCTTCACATAGTCCGCGCGATGCGCCAGCCCGAGCTTGTCATTCACGCGCTGCTTGTATGTGTCGACCGTCTTCGGACTGATCGCCAACTGCTCCCCGATCTCTGGCGCCGTATACCCCTCGGCGATCAACCGCATCACCGCGCGCTCACGATCCGTGAGTCGCTCGTAGCGCGCACGATCCGTCGCGTGCTCTTCACGCCGTCGCGCGCCCTGCGCGAGCACGCGCGCCGCGGCAGGCCGCACCCACACATCGCCACGCGCCACGGCGCGCACGGCGTCCACCAGCTCACGATCCGCGGTGCTCTTCACGAGATACCCAGACGCACCCGCCTCGAGCACCCGCTCCAGATACGCCTCTTCCGCGTGCATCGTCAGTACGAGCACGCGTGCACGCTGCTCTTTCCCGCTCGTGATCGCCTTCGTCGCCGTGATGCCGTCACCTTCACTCATCGACAAGTCCATCACCACGACGTCGGCCTCAGTCGTCGCCAATAACGCAATGGCTTCGTGGCCGCCTCCAGCCTCGCCCACGACCTCGATGTCGCGAGCGGCGCCGAGTACTGCCTTGAGACCCGTGCGAACGATGGCGTGATCGTCCACGAGCACGACTCGAATGGTCATTGCCGCATCCTCGTCAATTCGTCAGTGGCACGATGGCCACGATCTGCGTTCCACGTCCCGGTGCGCTGCTCACCGTCAACCGTCCATTCACGAGCCCGACTCGCTCACGCATCGAGAACAGTCCCATGCCCGGGCGCCTTGCCTCCGCGCGCTCGACGTCGAAACCGCGACCGTCATCCACGATCTCCAGCACTGCCGAGCGCCCATCGCGCCTCAAGCTGACGTCGACATGACTGGCCTGCGCGTGCCGAGCGGCATTGCGCAACGCCTCCTGTGCAACACGATACAACGCGGCCGCGGGCGGCGCAGGAATCGGGGGGTCGAACTCCGCGGCAACCACCTGCACGTCGAGCGGCTCCTGCGCCTGCGTCTGCCGCGCGAGCCACTCGAGCGCAGGCGCAAGTCCCAGATCGTCGAGCACGCGTGGGTGCATCGTGTGCGAGAGCGAGCGTACCTCCTCGAGCGCCTCGGACGCGAGCTCACGCAGCGTCACGATGCGCGCGTCGAGCGCGGGCGACGTGCTCTCGTGCGCGGCAGCACCGAGCTGCAGCATCACCGCCGTGAGGATCTGCGCCGTGGAGTCGTGCAGCTCGCGTGCGACGCGGGCGCGCTCCTCGTCCTGCGCGCTGATCACCTGCGCAGCGAGACGACGCTCACGCGCGCGATCCTCCGTGAGCCGGTCGAGCAGGTCGTTCAACATCGTGCCGACGCGAGCCATGTCGCGGTCGGCGAGGATGCTGTCCGGTACGCGTGCTTCCATGTCGCCGGCGGCGAGGTGCGTTGCCGTGCGCTCGAGATCACTGAGCGGCCGAAGTGCGACGTACACCAAAACGAGATTGACGACGAGGCTTGCCGCGAGCGCGATGCCGAGAATGGGTACGACGTTGCTCGAGAAACTGACACGTCGCTCGATGGCGACGCCGACGAGCGCGGCAAGCACGATCAGGATGTTGGCGCCGGCGAGCTTCGCGAGCAGCGGTACGCGCAGCACTCGCTCGACCAGCTTCATCGTCGTGTCATTCGAAGTCGAGCGCGAGATCCAGCGCCGGCGCGGAGTGCGTCAGTGCGCCCACGGAGATCCAGTCGACCCCCGTTTCGGCGATGACGCGCACCGAATCGAGATTCACGCCCCCCGACGCCTCCGTGATCGCGCGACCATTCACCAGCTTCACACACTCGGCCATCTTCGCCGTGGACATGTTGTCGAGCATGATGATGTCGGCCTTGCAGTCGACGGCAGCCTGCACCTGTTCGATGCGGTCGCACTCGACTTCGACCTTCGTGCCCGCGGGCGCGAGATCGCGGGCGCGACGCACGGCGAGCGCGACGTCGCCATCGACGGCGGCGAGATGGTTGTCCTTGATCAGCACAGCGGTCGAGAGATTGAGCCGGTGGTTCGTGCCGCCACCGGCGCGAACGGCGTACTTCTCGAGCAACCGCCAGCCTGGAGTCGTCTTGCGCGTGTCGAGGATCTTCGCGCGCGTTCCACTCACCGCATCGACATAGCGCGCCGTGATCGACGCGACACCCGACAATTTCTGCATGAAGTTGAGTGCGACACGCTCTGCCGCGAGCAGCGCGCGCGCATGTCCCGAGAGGTAGAGTATGGAGTCGCCTGTCGCGAGGCGCGCGCCGTCCTCCTTGTCCACGCGCATCGTGACCTTTGGGTCGAGCATGCGGAACGCCTCGAGTCCAAGCGCGATGCCAGCCAGCACGCCTGGCGCACGAGCGACCAGACGACCGCGCGCGTGGCGCTCGGAAACGACCGTCGCGATGGTCGTGAGGTCGTTGAAGGCGCCATCCTCGTCGAGCGCACTCTTCACCAGCACGCGAAGCTCGGGCGCGGAGTATGGGAAGCGCAGCATTCCCTCACCAACACTCGTCACTGCGGGCGTGCTGAGCGGCGTAATCGTGCGCGGCGCGCTGGTGCGCTCGGAACCGTGGTGCTCCAATGCCATGAGTGACTCCGTGTGGCAGGTCGTGCGTCCGGTCCGATATTACTCGCCCGGGTCGATCGTCGCCTGCGGCACCGGGCTCAGCGGATGTTGCCCGCCGATGGCGATCATGCGTTCGATAGCGAGGCGCGCGCGATCGGCGATTGCCGTCGGAACGGTGATGCGATGCTCCAGGCGCTCGAGCGCGCGCTTCACCTTCGGCAGCGTCGTCACCTTCATGTAGGCACACGACGCCTTCTCGTTCGCGGCGAAGAATCGCTTCGCCGGATTCTCGCGTCGCAGCCGATGCAGGATGCCCACCTCGGTCGCGACGATGAACTCGTCGGCGTCGGAAATGGCGGGACGCTTGATCATCCCTTCCGTCGAGAGGATCTGCACGCCGTTCGGGTCAACGTCGCCCGCACTCATCGCCTCGAGCACGCTCGTTGAGCAACCGCACTCGGGATGGATGAGAAATTCCGCCTCCGGATGGATCGAACGCTGCAGACGAATGTGCTCCGGATCGATGCCGGCGTGCACGTGGCACTCGCCCATCCATATGTGAATGTTCTGGCGGCCGCTCATTCGCTTCACGTGAGCGCCGAGGAACATGTCGGGGCAGAAGAGGATTTCGGTGTCGGGGGGAATCGCGTTGACGATCTCCACTGCATTCCCCGACGTGCAGCAGTAGTCGCTCTCGGCCTTCACCTCGGCCGTCGTGTTGACGTACGACACCACGACCGCACCGGGATGCTCGGCCTTCCATTCACGGAGCTGCTCGGCGTCGATCATCGACGCGAGTGAACATCCGGCGGCGAGGTCGGGCAGCAGGACGGTCTTCTGGGGCGAGAGCACCGCGGCTGTCTCCGCCATGAAGTGGACGCCGCAGAAGACGATGACATCGGCGTCCGTCTTTGCGGCCTCGCGCGAGAGGCCAAGCGAATCGCCGACGTAGTCTGCGACGTCCTGGACCTCGGGGCGCTCGTAGTTGTGCGCCAGGATCACGGCGTTCTGCTCGCGAGCGAGCGTCTTGATCTCCCCCTGTAGCTCGGCGATCAGCTCCTCGCGGGAGCGGACCGCGGCGTCGCTCATTCCCATGCCCGAAAAGGTAATTGGCGGCGAGGCGCCCCGTCACCCAGCGCTTGCGACGAGACACTCGCGACCTCAAGATCAACACGGCCGCCCGGCGCTCTCCCCCTGCTCACGGACTACGATGCTGAAAGAGTTCAAGGCCTTCGCGATGCGTGGCAACGTGATCGACCTCGCCGTTGCACTGGTGATCGGCGCTGCGTTCGGCAAGATCGTCACGTCGTTCGTCGAAGACGTTCTCATGCCGCCGATCGGCCTGCTGCTCGGCAAGGTCGACATGAAGAACCTCTTCATCGAGCTGTCCGGCAAAGGCTACGCGACGCTCGCCGAGGCGAAGGCGGCGGGTGCGGCGACGATCAACTATGGGATGTTCATCAACACGATCGTCGACTTCATCTTCGTCGCGTTCGCCGTGTTCCTGCTCGTGCGACAGGTGAACAAGCTCAAGGGACCGGCGCCCGTCGAGCCGGCGAAGACGAAAGTGTGCCCGTATTGCCTTTCTGCCGTGCCGGCGGGTGCGACCAGGTGTGCGCAGTGCACGTCGACGCTGCCAGCGGCGGCGTAGCGGCTACGTCACCGCGTCACGGACCGCCTTCAGGAGGACGTCCGGCTCGATCGGCTTCGACAGGAAGACCTTCGCGCCCAGCTTGATCACTTCGTCGGGCAGCTTCTCATCGGTGCTGCCCGTGATGATGATGACGGGCACGCCCTTGGTCTTCGTCGACATCTTGAGCTTGCGCAGCGCGTCGACGCCCGTGCCTCCCGGCATGTTGATGTCGAGAATCACGAGGTCGGGAGGCTGCTTCATGACGAACATCATCGCCTGCATCGAATCATATGCGGCGATGGTGATGTGCCCGCTCTCGTTCAGGATCCCGCAGATCATCTTCGAAAGGACCTTATCGTCATCCGCGACGATGATGTTCATGTCAGACGTCCCAGTTCACGTGAGTGTGCTACAGCTCGATGTGTCGTCCGCGCCACGTACTCTTCGCGCGCGGAAAGTCACTGCGATAGTGACCGCCGCGTGACTCCTTGCGCCGCATTGCTCCCTCGACGATTCGCTGTGCCGTCTGCACGAGGTTGAGCTCTTCCGTCGCGCCTTCAGGCAACCGCTCTTCGATCTCCGCCAGCTCCACCATCGCCGTACGTAGCCCCTTCGCCACACGTGAGATGCCGGCGTACTGCCACATCACTTCGCGCACACGATCCGCGGCCACTTGTGCTGCGCCGCGGTCGACCAGCTTCGGCACTGTCCACTTCTTCACCGCGGGCGCCTTCTTGAGCGGCGCCACACCGGCCAGGTCGCGCGCCACGCGCTCCGCGAAGACCAGTCCTTCGAGCAACGAGTTCGACGCCAGCCGGTTCGCTCCATGCACCCCCGTGCGGGCAACCTCTCCCACGGCATACAGTCTCGGCATGCTGGACCGTCCACTCAAGTCCGTCACGACGCCGCCCATCATGTAGTGGGCCGCGGGAGTGACCGGGATCAGGTCCTTTCGGGGATCGATACCACGCGCGCGGCACAGCGCGAAGATGCCGGGGAAACGCTTCGCGAACCCACGCCCCAACTTGCGCGCGTCGAGGTAGACGCGGTGGTTCTTCTGCTCGCGGAAGATCGCGCGCGCCACCACGTCACGCGGCGCGAGCTCGGCGTCGGCGTGCACCTTCTGCATGAAGCGCACACCGCGCTCATTGACGAGAATCGCGCCTTCGCCGCGCACGGCTTCACTGATGAGCGCCAGCGGATTCTCCGGCGTATCGAGTGCGGTGGGATGGAACTGCACGAACTCCATGTCGGCGAGCGTCACGCCGGCCCGATGCGCGATGGCAAAGCCGTCGCCCGTGGCGACCTCGGGATTCGTCGTATAGCGGTACACCTGACCGCACCCGCCGGTCGCGAGCACGCACGCGTCGGCGATGATCTCCACCGCCCTGCCCGCGACGCTCGCCCGCACGCCGACGCATGCGCCGCGCGACACGATGAGCTCGAGCACGCGTGTGCGCTCGAGGACGGTGATCCGCTTGCTCTTCCGCACGCGTGCGATGAGCGTCCGCGCCACCTCGGCACCGGTCTGGTCGCCGTGAGCGTGCACGATACGGTTCGTGGAGTGCGCTGCCTCGCGACCGAGCAGCAGCTCGCCCTTGGGATCGAGATCGAACTCCGCGCCTGCCGTCTGGAGCTCACGTACTCGCGCCGGCCCCTCTTCGACGAGCACCTGTACCGCGGCCGCGTCGCACAGCGCCGCACCCGCAGCGAGAGTGTCCTGACGATGCAGCTTCGGCGAATCGCCCGCGCCGAGTGCCGCGGCGATGCCGCCCTGCGCGTACGCAGTGGCGCTGTCGAACAGCGAACGCTTCGTCAGCAGCAACACGTCGCCATGCTGCGACGCACGCCACGCGGTGTGCAGACCAGCAACGCCGCTGCCGATGACGAGGAACCTGGTGCGAATGCGATCAGGCATGGCGTTGAATATAGAGAACTGTTCTTGCCCCCGTCCGCCCCGCACACGACTTTTCCGCATCATGCGGAAGCTGCTCATCTTCGTGGGCGTCCTGTTGGCCGTTCATGTTGCCCTTCTTTTCGTCATTCCAGCCGGAGCCGCGAAGCCGCCCATCGGCGACGCGGTCGACGTCGGCATCGTGTTCGACATGGGCGGGCGCGGTGACAAATCGTTCAACGACGGCGCGTACATCGGCGCCGAGCGCGCCGAAAAGGAGCTGGGCGTCCGCGTACGCTTCATCGAGCCGGGTGAAGGCAGCGATCGCGAAGCCGGCCTTCGACTCCTTGCCGCCGAGGGAATGGACATCGTCATCGGCGTTGGCTTCATCTTCACCGACGACCTCACGCAGCTCGCGAAGGAGTACCCGAAGACCAACTTCGCCGGCGTGGACTACTCGCTGTCCACCGACAAGGACGGCAAGGTCATCCAGCCACCGAACAACCTTGCCGCGCTCAAGTTCCGCGAGGAACAGGGCTCGTTTCTCGTCGGCGCCATCGCCGCGCTCGTCGGCAAGTCGAAGAAGGTGGGATTCGTCGGCGGCATGAACTTCCCGCTCATCCACAAATTCGAAATGGGTTACACCGCGGGAGTGAAGCAGGTCTGCGCCGACTGTGAAGTGCTGGTGCAATACGCCGGCGTCACGCCCGAGGCGTTTCGCAATCCGGGCAAGGGAAAGGAGCTCGCGCTGAGCCAGTATCAGCAGGGTGTGAACGTCATCTTCCACGCATCGGGCTCCACGGGACTCGGCGTCTTCGAAGCGGCGCGCCAGACGAAGAAAGTCGCCATCGGCGTGGACGCGGATCAGTACAACGAAGCGCCGGGCTTCGTGCTCACGAGCATGGTGAAGCGCGTGGACAACGCGGTGTTCGACGCCATCAAGCGCGTGAAGGAAAATCGGTTCAAGGGTGGCATCTACCAGTACGGTCTCGCCGAGGATGGCGTGGGTTACGTGTACGACGAGCACAACAAGGACCTGATTCCCGCTGACGTGCGCGCGCGAGTCGAGGCGCTGAGGCAGGAAATCATCGCGGGTCGAATCGTCGTACCGAGTACTCGTCCGTGACGCCACTCGCAATTCGGCTCTCCGGAATCGAAAAGAGCTTCGGGCCCGTCCAGGCCAATCGCGGCGCAGATCTCGAGGTGGCCACCGGCGAGATTCACGCGCTGGTCGGAGAAAACGGAGCCGGCAAGTCGACGCTCATGCGCATTCTCGCCGGACTGTATTCGGCGAACGCCGGCACCATGGAAGTGAACGGCCGCGACGTCACTGGCTGGTCCACCTCCGAGGCAATCGCCGCGGGCGTCGGCATGGTGCATCAGCACTTCATGCTCGTCCCCACGCTGACAGTGGCCGAAAACGTGGTACTGGGCTCCGAGATCACGAAGGGCCCGGTGCTCGATCGCGCGGCCGCCGAACAGGCGGTGCGCGACCTCAGTGCGCGAACGGGATTGGCGGTGCCGCCCGGACGACTCGTCGCCGATCTGTCCGTCGGTGAAGCGCAGCGCGTCGAGATTCTCAAGACGCTCTATCGCGGCGCGAAGATCCTCATTCTCGACGAACCAACGGCCGTGCTGTCGCCGCCGGAAGTGCGCGAACTGTGGGCAGTGCTCCGGTCGCTGCAGGCGGCAGGCGGCACGGTCGTGCTCATCACGCACAAGCTCGACGAAGTGATCGAGGTGTCGGACACGATCACCGTCATGCGACAGGGCGCGACGGTGACGCGAATGGCCAGCGCGGGCGCCACGCCGCAGTCGATCGCTCGCGCCATGGTCGGCCGCGAAGTCGCGCTCGCACTCGATGCGGACTATGTGGGCGGAAGCGTCTCGAGCATCCTGTCATCGGTACCGCTGCTCGACGTCCGTGATCTCACGGTGTCGAGCAGCCGGCGGCACGCGACAGTGAATGGTGTCTCCTTCAGCATCGCACCGGGCGAGATCCTCGGCGTCGCCGGTGTGGAGGGCAACGGCCAGACAGAGCTCGTCGAAGCCATCGCCGGTCTCTGCGACTCGCGCGGCACCATCGTGCTCGGCGGCCGCGATCTATCCGGGTGTACAGTTCGCGATCGGGGAGACGCCGGACTCTCGCATGTTCCGGAAGACCGCCACCAGCGCGGCCTCGTGCTCGACTACAGCGTCGCGGACAACCTGATTCTCGGTCAGCAGCATCGCTTCACGAAGGGCATGACGATCGACAAGGATCGCGTGATGGCGAATGCGCGCCAGCTCATCGAGCGATACGACATCCGCCCGAACGATCCCATGCTACCCGCTCGCGCGCTCTCCGGCGGCAACCAGCAGAAGATCGTCGTCGCACGTGAGATGGCGCGCGACTTCAAGGTGCTGCTCGCCGCACAGCCCACTCGCGGCGTGGACGTCGGCGCCATCGAGTTCATTCATACGCGATTGCGCGAAGCGCGCGATCAAGGCAAGGCCATTCTGCTCGTCTCGGCCGATCTCGCCGAAGTGCTCGCGCTCGCGGACCGAGTAGCCGTGATGTACGGCGGAAAATTCGTCGCAGTGTTGCCACGCGCCGAGGCGTCGCCCGACACGCTGGGTGGTTACATGACCGGCGCGACCGGGGAGTACGCGGCATGAACCGGCGCGCCGTCATCGAAGAAGCGATCCTTCCGCCATTCGTCGCACTGCTGCTCGCCGTCGTCGTAGGCGATCTCCTCATTCTCTCATTCGGGCAGTCGCCAGGCGCGGTCTTCAAGCTCCTGCTCGAGGGTACGTGGGGGAACGCGTATGGCTTCGGGCAGGTGCTCTACAAGGCCACGACGCTCGTCTTCACGGGACTCGCCGTCGGACTTGGTCTTCGCGCCGGCCTGTTCAACATCGGCGCCGAAAGCCAGTTGGCGGCGGGAGGATTCTGTGCGGCGTTGGTGGGATTGTTGTTGCCCGACGGCATTCCCGCGTTGCTGTGCCTTCCTCTCTACATCCTCGCCGCCGGCATCGGCGGCGGGATCGTCGGGGCGGTGCCCGGTGTGCTCAAGGCAAAGTTCGGCGCGCACGAAGTGATCGTGACGATCATGCTCAACTTCATCGTGCTCGCGCTGCTGAACTACCTCACGAGCGAGAAGGTGCACGTGCCGGACACGCTGCACACACCGGAGCTCAAGAGTGGCGCGCTGCCGAGACTCGGCGATTTTCTCGAGCCGTTCCATGGCTCGGCGGCGAATGCGACCATCCTGCTTGCCATCCTCGCCGCGATCCTGCTCGGCTGGTATCTGTTTCGCACGAAGCGCGGATTCGAGCTGCGCGCTGTGGGTTTGCAGTCGCGCGCCGCGGAGTATGCCGGCGTGAGCGTGGCTGGTGTGACATGGCGTGCGCTCGCCGTCTCCGGCGCCATCGCCGGCATCGGCGGGTTGAACTACGTGCTCGGCTACAAGCACTACTATGAGGAAGGGTTCGCGACGGGCGCCGGCTTCCTCGGCATTGCCGTGGCGCTCGTGGGCCGCAACCATCCGCTCGGCATCGTGTTGGCGGCTCTGCTCTTCGCCACGCTGTCGCAGGGCGGGCTTGCGGTGAATGCGCTGGTGCCCAAGCAGATGGTCGACGTGCTGCAGGCCGTCGTCATTCTCGCCGTCTCCACCTCTGTACCTGAAGTGCGCCGTCTGCTGCGGTTGCACCGGAGCACGGAATCATGAACGCGCTCGACTTCGTGGCGCAGACGCTGCGCATCGCCGTGCCCTATCTGCTCGCCGCCGCTGGCGGTGTGTTGAGCGAGAAGGCGGGACTCATCGCGCTCACGCTCGAGGGCTACATGCTCGGCGGCGCGTTCGGTGCTGCGGTGGGCAGCTACGCCGCCGGCGCTCCGTGGGTGGGCGTGCTGGCAGCAGTGGTCGTCGGTGGTGCGCTCGCAGCGCTGTATGCGACGAGTGCGATTCGCTTCAAGGCGGATCAGGTGGTGGTCGGCATCGCGATCAATCTGCTGGCGATCGGCCTGACGCGATTCTTCCTGCGACTGTTCTTCGACAGCTCGTCGAACTCGCCACGCGTTCCCGGCTTCGCGGGGAGCGGCACGGGGTTCGTTGCGCTCGCGACGAATCCACTTGTCTGGCTCGGGGTGATCGTCATCCCGGTCGTTGCGTGGCTCCTTTACCGCACACCATACGGTCTGCGGGTGCGCGCCGTCGGCGAGCATCCCGCGGCGGCCGCATCGGTAGGCGTTCCGGTGACGCGCGTGCGCTACATCGCGGTGCTGCTCAGCGGCATGATCGCGGGTCTGGGCGGTGCGTATCTCGCGCTCGACCAGCATCAGTTCACCGACGGCATGACGGCGGGGCGCGGCTTCATCGCGCTCGCTGCGATTATCTTCGGCAAATGGAATCCACTGTGGGCCGGCCTGGCATGCCTGCTCTTCGCCGCGGCGGAGACGCTTCAGATCCAGCTTCAGGGCACGCACGCGATCCCCTCGCAGTTCATCGAGATGATTCCGTACGTGCTCACGATCATCGCGCTCGCCGGCCTCGTGGGACGTGCGGTTCCTCCCGCAGCCCTGGGCAAGACCGCCAGCGAATGACGTTCGGCCGCACCGCGCGATGACGTCCAGCAAGAGCAAGCTGTGGATTCTCATGATCACGGCCTTCATCGACATGGTGGGGCTGCTGATGGTGCTGCCCCTCCTGCCCTTCTATGCGAAGACGCTGGGACAGGGTGGCTTGGTCGTCGGCCTGCTCGTGAGCTCGTTCGCCGTTGCGCAGCTGATCACCGCGCCGATGTGGGGTCGCCTGTCGGACGCATACGGTCGACGACCCGCGATGCTCGTGGGCCTCACGGCATCTGCGATCGCGTACATCATCTTCGCGTTTGCGCTGGAGCTGCCGCACTCGCTGTTCTGGCTGTTCATGTGCCGGATCGTCCAGGGTGCGGGCGGCGGCACGGTGAGCGTCATCCAAGCGTACGTCGCCGACGCCACCCAACCCGAGGAGCGCGCGAAGGCGCTCGGTTGGCTCTCTGCCGCCACCAACGCCGGCGTCGCCATCGGCCCGGTGCTCGGCTCGCTCACGCATGCGTGGGGTCCGCGCGGACCAGGCCTGTTCGCTGCCGCGCTCTGCCTCGGCAACATTGCGTTCGCGTGGAAGTATCTCGACGAGTCGCGCGATATGCACGAGGCGGCCGAATCGAAGGCCGATACGACCAAGCGCGCGAGGTCGCGCGATGCGGTGCTGCACGTCGTCACGCACTCTGCTGAGCCGGCGTCGCGCCTCATCTGGATCTACGCCATCGCGCTGGGAGCATTCCAGGGCGTGACGTCGATGCTCGCGCTGTATCTCTCCACGCGCTTCGGTGTGACGGAGAATTCGATCGGGTTTTTCTTCGCCTACACCGGCGTGATCAGCGTGTTGACGCGTGCGCTGATCCTCGGTCGCATGGTCGATCGCTATGGCGAGGTGAAGCTGTCGCGGTTCGGATTGGTGCTGCTCGCCACCGGTATCGCCGCGATGGCGTTCACGAAGCCGATATCAGATCCCGCGCGCGTTGCGGCGATGCTCGGCGGAATGCTGCCCGCAGCGGCGGTGGCGTTTTTGCCCTATCTGCCGCTCGCGCTGGCGGTTGCACTGCTGCCACTCGGCACGGCTTTCACATTCCCGTGCGTGACCGCGATGCTCTCGCGCGTCATCCCGAGCAAGGAGCGCGGGTTGTACATGGGCGTGCAACAGACGTTCGGCGGATCGGCGCGGGTAATCTTTCCGATCGTGTTCGGTGTGTTGTTCGACATTGCGTTGCCGTTGCCGTTCTTGCTCTCGGCGTCACTCGTGATATTCACGATATGGATCGGCATGGGCATGGAGTCTTACGTCAAGCCCAAGGCAGTGGCTGCTGCCTGACAAATGGCCGGTAGAGAGGGAGCGAAAGCATTCCGCCGTTGAGTGATTAGGAGGAGGGAGTGCGCGCGACCGACCGCGAAAAAATAGCAAAGGGCGGAAACGCACACCGCGCTTCCGCCCTTCACACCACTAAACGCAACTCAGCCCGCGTCCTTCGCATTCTCCTGGAAACCAGGCTCGGATGCCAACACCGCGCGCGCGATCTCGACCATCGGCACCGAACGATCCTGCGACGTCCGCTGAAGGATGCGATACGCCTCCTGCTCGGACGACCCGGTGCGACGCATCAGGATTCCCTTCGCCCGCTCGATCGTCTTGCGATTCTCGAGCGCACCGCGGGCCGCCTGTGCGTCCTTTTTCGCCACGGCGAACTCACGCGCACGCGACACGGCCAGGCGCAGCGTCGAGTCGAGCACTCGCGGAGGCGTCGGCTTCGGCAGGAACGCGATTGCCGACGTCGCCGCCACATCGCGCTCTGAAAGCACCAGTGACTCGTCGCCACTGAAGAGCACCACCGCCACTCCCGGTACCTGCGCGGCAATCTGCTCCGCCGCTTCGATCCCCGAGCCATCCGGCATGTGCACGTCGAGCAGGACGACGTCCGGAACCACGTCCTTCGCCCGCTCGATCGCCTCGCGCCCGCCATTTACCTCGGCCACGACGACGTGCCCCATCGTATTGAGCAATTCGACGAGCAGCGCACGAGCGTTGTCGTCGTCTTCCGCGATCAGTATGCGAATGGAGCCCGAATCGGCCATTTCAGTTCGAGATAGATGTGTACCGGGGGGAAGCTTCAATCTGGAATGCGTTACGCCGGTCCCGCAATCTCCGCGAGCAAATCGGCCGCTCCCACCGGTTTCCGAAGTGTGAAATCACACGCCGGGTCTTGCTCGTTTCTCGGCTCCCATCCCGTCACCACCCCGATGCGCAGCGCGGGTCGACGCTCACGCGCAAACGCCACCAGATCCCAACCGCTTCCGTCCGGCAAGCCGATATCCGTCACGAGGACGTCGAGTGCAAAGCTATCATCCTCCAACAGTTCGCGCGCCTCTTCCAAATTGCGTACCGCGCGAACTGTGTGGCCGTCACTCTCCAGCAACGCCTGCATGAACTCCCGGCTGTCCATGTGATCTTCGACCAGAAGAATCCGCCGAACCTGGCGCGGACGACGCGGTGCCTCCACCACCGGCGGTCGATCGGGAGCACCAGCGGGAAACACTAGTCTCACGGTCGTGCCTTCACCCGGCATCGATTCGATTTCGGCGCGGCCGCGGTGGCGTCGAGCAATACCATACACCTCCGCAAGGCCGAGCCCGGTGCCGTTGACCCCCTTCGTCGTAAAGAAGGGCTCGAAGGCGCGCTCACGCACCTCGGCAGACATTCCAACGCCGGTGTCGCTGACCGCGACACTGACCTCGCTCGCTTCGCCCACCGTGCGGATGCGCAACGTGCCCCCACCAGCCATGGCATCGAGCGCATTCTGCACGAGGTTGAGCAACGCCTCGCGGAGCTCGCCGGCGATACCGCGCACCATGGCCTTTGGGGCAAGTGACTGCTCGAGCTTGACGACACCACCCTTCGCGCGCTCCTGCCAGAGCGGCCGAGTCATCGCGACGACCTCCTCGACCATCACCGACAGGTCGACGGACTCCTCGCGAGATCCAAGCAGCGGCTCCTGCCGGATGAATCGTCCGACGCGCGCTGCCGTGGCTGCGCCGGTTTCGGCCGCACGAGCGATGCGAACGGCGTAGTCGCGCACCGCCACCGGATTCTCGGCGTTCATCTCGAGGAGATACGCTGCAGCCATGATGGGGTTGAGCGCGTTGTTGACGTCGTGCATGACGCCGGCGGCCAGCTGTCCTACCGCGGCGAGCCGACGATCGCGCGAAGCCGCCTCCTGGAGAGCCAGCAGCTCACTCGTGCGCTCCTGCACCATGCGCTCGAGACGATCCGCTTCCGTGCGCACCTGCTGTTCCAGTCGTGTCCTCTCCGTCACATCTCGCTCGACGGTGACGGCGCCGCGCACGCGACGATGCGGGTCGTAGAGCGGATTGGAATTGACCTCGATGACCGCCGGCGTACCGCCGACACCTCGCCTCACCTCGAGCGTCTCGCCTCGGACACGCTCGCCGCGCAGTGCGCGCGCCGTGGGATGCTCGTGCACGAACAGCGTCGTACCGCCCAAGGTGCGCGGACGATCGAGCTGCCAGAGCTCGCGCAGGGTTTCCGGTCGCGCGGGTGCGTGCTCGAGTTGCGCCTGCGCGTTCGTGCGCACGGTGCTGCCGTCGGCGTCCACGACGCGCACGGAGTCGGGGAGAACGTCGAAGATCGACTCGAGCTGCGCCACGCTTCGTGCGAGGTCTTCACGCAGCTCCTCGCGCTCGGTGACGTCGCTGCCGCCGAAGAGGACGCCGCGTCCGCCACGGGCGTCGGTCAAGGGGACGAACGTGGCCTCGACGAGCCGCCGGCCACCGCGATGTTGAAATGGAACGCGCACCGATACGACGGGAACGCCGCCCGCCGCGATGTCCACCTGTTCCGTCAGATCCGCGAGCGCATTTGGAAACGCATCGTAGATCGACCGGCCCACGGCCTGCGCGGTGTCGAGGCCAGTGAGGTCGCGATAGCGGGCGTTCGTCGCGACGAGCGCCAGCGTGCCGTCGAACACGGCGACGGCAAGGGGCATCGCCTCGAGCAATGCGTCGAGCCGGGCGAGCTCTGCGCCTGAGGCATCGGGGATGTCGTTCGCGGCAGAGGTCAGCATCGAGGGATTAACTTCGCGCCGGGTCAGACACGGGTCAATGCAAGCCGTCGCGCCAAGGTGGATGCGACAGCTGCGGTGAGTCTATCGACGCCCCGTGATGAGCCTCGCGCCCCGCTCATACGTGAAGTATGCGTAGCCCCACTCGAGCAATACGCTGAACCGGTTGCGAAAGCCCGCGAGATACATGATGTGGACGAGCAGCCAGAACCACCACGCGAGCCCACCTGATACGCGCAGGAAACCAAAATCGGCAATCGCCTTGTGGCGACCGATCGTTGCCAGATCGCCCTTGTTGCGATAGCGGAACGGCAGACGCTCGCGCCCTTCGAGCGTGCGAAGAACATTCCGCGCCGCATGTGGTCCCATCTGCATCGCCGCCGGCGCCACTCCCGGAACAGCTTTGCCGTCGGTGGTGATGGAGACGATGTCGCCGATCGCGAAGATCTCCGGATGCGCCGGCACGCTGAGGTCGGGCGCCACGAGCACGCGACCCACTTTGTCGACGGGCGCGCCCAGCGTGGCGCCGAGCGGTGATGCGGCGTTGCCGGCCGCCCAGATCACGGTGTGCGAGCGAATCACCTCGTCGCCACTCGCGTGCACTTCACCCGGCACGATGCTCGTCACGAGCGATCCAAGCCGGACGTCGACGCCCAGCGAGACGAGATCATTGCGAGCGTGCTCGGAAAGCTCTTCGGGATACGTCGAGAGAACTCTCGTACCTCCTTCGAGCAGTACAACGCGAACGTCTTCGTGCGAGATGCGGCGATAGTCGCGCGGCAACGCATGCTTGGCGATCGTCGGCAACATGCCCGCGAGCTCGACGCCAGTTGGCCCGGCGCCGACGATGACGAAGGTGAGCCACGCGCGTCGCTCGTCCGCGTCGTCGGTGAGTTCGGCGCGCTCGAAGGCCGTCAGAATACGGCGGCGCAGCTCGAGCGCGTCGTCGATGCTCTTGAGGCCAGGTGCTGTGCCCTCCCACTCCGGGTGCCCGAAGTAAGCGTGTCGTGCACCCGAAGCGACGATGAGAAAGTCGTACGGATATTCCTTCGTGCCCTTCTCGGCGACGACTACACGACGATCTGGATCCACGCGGTCGACTTCCGTCATCAGCACCGTGGCGTTGTGCTGCTTGGCGAGCAGCCAGCGAATCGGTGCGGTGATGTCGGTGGCGGCGAGCGTCGCCGTCGCGACCTGGTACAGCAGTGGTTGAAAGAGGTGGTGGTTCGTGCGGTCGAGCACGAGGAGGTCGACGTTGGCGCGCTTGAGCTTGCGCGCAGCGTACAGTCCTCCGAAGCCGCCGCCGATGATGATCACACGCGGCTTGCGGCGCTCTTTCACCCAAGCTGGAAGGTCGTTGCCCACGTTGAGAAATCTAACTTCTAATTGGTTGGTTCCATTCAGAAAAATCTTGGTTGTTCCTTGTCCGTTTGTGTCCGTTTGTGTCCGTCTTTGTCAGTGGAAAGCCTCAGCATGCCTGAGCATCGCAGAGGTTGACGCGGCGCTAGTGCCTTGAAACAGCCTCGGGCCGGCATCGGAGTCTTTTTGGTGAAGCGACACAAACGGATCGGACGGACACTAACGGAATCTTTGGCTGTGCTCATTGACGGAATTATCATATTGCTCCTTCACGAATGGACCGGTCACGCTTCGCCCATCGAGGTGCGCCATGATCGATGACATTGGAATCTTACGGATCAGCATCGAACTTTCGTCAACGTTGAACCCCGACCGGCGCGTCACGATTACCGACGTCATGGTGGACACCGGCAGCGAGTACAACTGGTTCCCCGAGGACGTACTGGCAGACCTCGGTGTGACACCCGTTCGTGTCGACCGGTTCGAGACGGCCGATGGCCGCATACTCGAACGCGCCGTGGGCTTCGCGTTGATCTACGCTAGCGGTCGCTCGACGGCCACTGTCGTCGTGTTCGCCGGACCGGGCGAGATGACATTGCTCGGCGCCATCGGCCTCGACGGAATGAACCTCCGCATCGACCCCGCGCGCCGCGCGCTTAGTCCTGCGGGCCCGGTGCCGGTTGCGGCTGCGGCGTAGCGCTGCCGAACAGTCCCACCAGCAACCCGACGACCACCACCGTCACGGCGCCGACGACGTTGTGCCACAGGAACGACACCTGCGGCGCACCGAAGTTCACCCACGCCACCGCCGACATCCCGGCCATCAATCCCACGAACGCGCCGAGCGCCCGCGCTGACGGAATCATCGCCAGCAGGAAGACGCCGAGGATCGAGCCGTAGAAAAACGAGCCGAATCGATTCACCACCTCGATGAGTGAACCGAGCGTTCCGGCATAGCCGGCCACCACGCAGGCGAACAGACCCCAGAACGCCGTCGCGCCCTTGGATACGTTGAGAAAATGTTCGTCGCTCGCGACGGGCCGAACCCACCGCCGATAGAAGTCGATCACCGTCGCCGTCGCGAGCGAGTTGAGCTCCGCCGCGATCGCCGACATCGCCGCGGCCATCACGCCGGCGATGAACAGTCCCGCGAGACCGAGCGGTAGTTGTTCGATCACGAAGCGCGGGATGATGTAGTTCACGTCGCGCGACGGCTGGCCGGTAGTCTTGTTCGCGAGATCGAGGGCGACCGTGCGAACTGCCGTCACGGCGGAGTCGCGAGAACGGAACTGCGTAGCGGCCGTACGCTCGGCGGCCTCGCTCACGGACGTCGAGGCCGCAACCGCACGCGCCGCCGTCTGTCGCTCGGCCAACGCCGCACCGTAACGCGCTTCGAGAGCCGCAAACACCGCCGGCTGCGCCTCGCGGACACTTCGCTCGTGCGCTGGGTTGAACAGCAGCGGCGGCGCCTGGAACTGATAGAACACGAACACCAGCACGCCGATGAGCAGGATCATCGCCTGCAGCGGGATCTTCCAGTATGCACTGATGAGCAGAGAGCTTCGCGCTTCGTCCACCGAACGAGCCGTGAGGTAGCGCTGCACCTGGCTCTGGTCCGTGCCGAAGTACGACAACATGAGGAACGTGCCGCCGATGATGCCCGACCAGAACGTGTATGTGTTCGTCAGACTGAACGAAAAGTCGAACGCGCGCACTCGGCCCGCCGCGCCGGCGATGTGCAGCGCCTCACCCGGCGACACCGGGATGCGCAGGAGCAGCACCGTGACCATCGCGACGATTGCGACGACGATGAGCGCCATCTGCTTCACGTCGGCCCACGTGACTGCCTGCACGCCGCCGATCATCGTGTACAGCACGGTGGGCACGCCCATGATGGCGACGCACCACGCCAGCGGCCATCCGAAGATGGCCGAGAAGACGATGGCTGGCGCGGCGAGGATGGTCCCGCAGGACATGCCGCGCGAGAGCAAGAAGAGGAACGCGGTGAGCGACCGCGTCTTCGCGTCGAACCGACGCTCGAGGAATTCGTACGCGGTGAAGACCTTGGCGCCATGCAGGAACGGCACGATCGTGACGCCGAGGATGACCATGGCGATCGGCAGCCCGAAGTAGAACTGCACGAAGCGCATGCCGTCGACGGCGCCCTGCCCCGTGGTACCGATCATCGTCACGGCGGAGAGCTGCGTCGCCATGACGGAGAGTCCCACGGCCCACCACGGAAGGCTGCGACTCGCCAGGAAGTAGCCGTCGATGTTCTTCGTGCCCTTGGCGCGCCGCAGTCCATCGATCGCGACGTACGCGAGCCAACCGATGACGATGACCCAGTTTACCCAGTGCATGTGCGTCAGACCGTGAAGTGCCGCTGGAGCAGCCACAGCGCGATGAGGGTCGCGATCTGCACGGCCATGACACGGACAAGCGTCTGCCTGAAGCGGCGTGATCCGGCTTCGGGCGCCGTGGGTGCTGGGTTGGTCATGATGCGCGAATGTACCCGCCGGACAGCGGTGGCGGGAGCGGCGGCGTAACACACAAGCGCGGTGGACGACGAATGGTATCTTTCGCCAGCGCACGAATCTCGGACCCTCCAACGTGAGATGCCCCGATGTCCTTTCTTCACCGGCTGTCTGCTGTCGCGCTATCGACGATTGCCGTACCCGCGCTACTCCTCGCGCAGGGCGGCGGCGGTGGCCAGCCACCCAAGAACCTGCAGGTGCTGCCGAAGGACTTCACGCGGCAGCAGGTGCTGGCGGTGATGAATGGATTCACGGCTGCGCTCGGAGTACGGTGCGAGCATTGCCACGTCGAAGACGCGAACGCGCCAGCAGGAGGACCGCCTCCCGCTGGTGGACCGCCGGCCGGAGGACCGCCGCCGGGTGGCGCACCGCCGGGCGGTGGACGCGGCCCGCAGCTGAATTTCGCGTCGGACGACAAGGAAACGAAGAAGATCGCGCGCGAAATGCTGAAGATGGTGTCGGACATCAACACCAAGTACCTGCCGCTCACGGGCCGCACCATCGGTGAACGGGATCGTGTGTCGTGCGAGACCTGTCATCATGGGCTCGCGAAGCCGCAGACGTTGCGTGCCGCGCTCGCGAACGCGGTCGACGCGAAGGGCGCCGACTCCGCCACGGCGCTCTATCGCGCACTGCGCAACCGCTACTACGGCTCCGCGTCGTACGACTTCAGCGAGAGTGCACTCGCCATCGCCGCGGGCGAGCTGGCGCGAAACAATCAGCAGCCTTCAGCACTCGCGCTGCTCAAGCTCAACCTCGAGTACTACGACAAGTCAGCGGTGACGTATCAAACGATGGGTCAGGTGCTGCTGCAGGGTGGCGACACCACCGCTGCGGTGGACGCGCTCAAGAAGGCGAGCGCGCTCCAGCCGAACAATCCGCAGCTTCGTCAGATGCTGCAGCGGCTCGGCGTTACCCCGTAACAGACGTCAGGGCACCGTCGCTGCCGGCGTCTTGCCGTCGGCAGCGATGAGATTGAGAAAGAGCCGCGCGGCGCCCGGCACACCTGACGGCAACTGGCGGAACAGCGCAAGCGTGGCGTAGACGTACGCTCCCTTCCCCACCGGCGCGACGAGCAATGCGTTCTCGTTCGCCGGCTCGCCTGGATCGTGCATCTCGAGCATACGCTGATAGTGCGGATCGGCGGTCGTCGGCATGTATGTCGACCGCTCCTGCACCCAGTCGTTGAAGTCGCTCGCGACGATCCTGTTTGGACTCGACAACAGTGTTGCGCTCGTCTTCAACATCGTGACGGGCGCGTTCTCCTCCGTCACACGCTCGGCGGTCGGGCGCTTGAGTGTGACCGCATACGGCAGGATGCCCGGCGCCTCGATCTCGTTTTGTCCGTACTGCACAACGACCGTTCCGCCAGCGCGCGCGAAGTCCTGCAACTTCCTCGACTGCGCAACGAGGGTCGGACTCGCCGCGAAAGCACGCGGACCCACCACGATCGAACCGAACTTCGAGAGGTCGGCGTCGGCGAGCTCCTCGGGTGTCACCGACGTAACCTTGAGGCCGAGCTGAGTGAGCATCGTGGCGACGTTGTCTCCCACGCCGCGGATGTACGCGATGTTCGTCTTCGGCGGCAGTGCCGCGTTCACGGCTTCGATTTCCACACTCGCGTCCCGATAGACGCGAAGCGGCTTGATGTGATCGTAGCGAATCGACATGTAGCCATTCGTGAACTTCTCGCCGTCGCTCGTGGCGATGGCGCTCACGGTATGCCGTCCTTCGGTCAACGTGCCGCGCGTGTGGAACGCCAGTACCGCGTCACCGAACGGTTCGATCGCCGCACGACGCACGAGTGAGTCGAGCTTCAGGCCATTCGGCACGCTCAACTGCACGGTGACACCGCGGGCCCTCGCACTGCCATTGTGCAGATGGACATTGTACGTGCGATCGAATGGAACGCCGGCGCGGGCGTATTCCACTTCGCCATCGAACAACACGCTCACGCCGGGCACCGCCGCAACGGGGCGACGCTGTTCGCCGCGCGCCGGATCCGCATAGCGATACACGACAGGCCCGACGTCGACAGCCACCGAAGCGCCGGCGATCTCCATCATCGCGAATGCGTGGGTGTCGGAGAGACGATCCTCGCCGATGGCGATGTTGGCTGCGGCACGCGAGCCAGACGGCGGCATGGCGAACACGTCGCCGCGTTTGGCCTGTGCGAGCCACCACGGAATGTTGGCTTCGCTCGGCACGAGACTTTGCGTCACGCGTCCAGTGCTGTCGGGCGCGATGATCGTGAATCCCGTCGTGGCGTTGATGAAGTCCATGCCGAACATGCTGTCAGGTGGGACGATCACGTTGAAGTTCTTCACCGGCACGCTGCCCTGATTGTACAGGCTCACGGTGACAGGCAGCGTATCGTGCACCGCGACGAGCTCGCGCGGCGCAGTCGCCTCGACCAGCACCCCCGACGCGGCCAGCAGCGCCGCAGAGGCGCGACGCCATGCGGTGAACAACGTGTTGCCCAAATCGCTCGCCGGCACCTGGCAACCTGCACTGCACTTCTCCTCGCCGTACGCCGCCGCGATCAGGCGAGCCACACGCGCCAATGGAGCGATCATCGGCGCCGGCGCAGCGAGATTCTCCACTCGACGCACCGCTGCAATCGCGGCCGGCAGTGAATCCAGCGCGGCACGAACCGCCTTGGAGACGGACGCCGTCTTGAACCGCGACCAGTCGGATGGGATGTCTTCCAGCGGCGAGGTTTCCTTCTTCAACGGCTTGCTGACGCGCGACTCCTCGAGCTTGAGGTAGTCCATCGACGTCCCGCGACGCTGCAGTGCACCGAATCCCTGCGACAGATGCTGCGACCGGCTGATCGACGCGATCTCCGCGTACGATTGCCCGCGCAACGCACTGAGCTCACCGACGTTGAACGAGATCGTGGCGTCGGTCGGGTTGAATCGCTGCGCACGATAGAACTTCGACGGCGTCCACGCACCGAGGCCGAGCGTCATGCGCGATGGAAAGCGAACGGTGTCCGCAGCGGCATCGTACGCCTCGCGCGCGAGAATCGCCGACACCTGGTGATGCCCATGTCCATCGCGCGGCGTTCCGGAAAACACGGCGATGATGATCTGCGGCCTGAACGCGCGCACCACCGTCACCACGTCGCGAAGGATCGAATCCTTCGGCCAGTGCTTGTAGGTCTCGTCGGCTGTCTTCGAGAAACCGAAGTCGTACGCGCGCGTGAAGAACTGACGCCCGCCATCCAGCCGACGCGCCGCGAGCAGCTCCTCCGTGCGGATCATGCCGAGCTGCACGCCCAGTTCGTTGCCGATGAGGTTCTGTCCACCGTCGCCGCGCGTCAGCGAGAGGTACGCCGTCTCGATCTGCCGTCCCCGTGCGAGCCACGTAATGAGCTGGGTGTCTTCGTCGTCGGGATGGGCACCGATGACCAGCACGCGTGCTGTGACATCGAGTCCCGCGACTGCTTCACCCAACACGGTCGCGCCGCGCTCCTGTGCTTCGAGGAGGCGCGGCGCGGAAAGGACGATCAGTGCAAGTGCGGTAATGACCAGCAGTCGCTTCATGTATCTCAGACCTTGGTTGTCTTTCGCTTCGCGCTCGAGGGCGCGGGATTCAGCACCTCCGTCACGATGCGCTTCTGCTCCACCTTGTGCGCCTCCGAGTAACCCTCAGCAGGACTCGCGCGTTCCGGACGCCCGATGTAGCGAATGGTGAGCATGTTCCCGGTGGCGACGCGCAGCTGCGGAGCGACATAGGTCCAGGCGCCCATGTTCTTCGGCTCCTCCTGTGCCCACACCACATCTTCCAGGTTCGGATAGCGGTCCACGATGGCGGCGACGTCTGCACCGGGCCAGGGATACAGCTCATCGACACGCACGATGGCGGTCTCCGTACGGTCGGCCTTCGCCTCGTGGAGGTCGTAGTACATCTTCGCCGTGCAGAACACGAGGCGTCGGACCTCTCCGACATTCGAGCCGATGACCGCATCGTCGATCACCGGCTGGAACGAGCCACTCGCGAGTGCCTCGAGGTTCGACGCCGCAGCCGGCATGCGCAGCAGGCTCTTTGGCTGCATCAGGATGAGCGGCATACGTTCGCTGCGCAGCGCCTGACGACGGATGATGTGGAAATACTGCGCCGGCGTGCTCGGATAGGCGACGCACATGTTGCGCTCCGCACAGAGCTGCAGGAACCGCTCGAGACGCGCACTCGAATGCTCTGGCCCGCCGCCCTCGTAGCCGTGCGGCAACAGCAGCACGAGACCGCTCGTCTGTCCCCACTTTGCCTTGTCGGCCGAAATGAACTGGTCGATGATCGGCTGCGCGACGTTCACGAAGTCGCCGTACTGCGCCTCCCACAGCACCAGGTCCTTCTCGGTCGCGATGCTGAAGCCGTACTCGAAACCCATCACTGCCATTTCGGAGAGCGGGCTGTTGTAGATCTCGAATTGGCCCTTGGCGCCCGGAATGTTCATGAGGGGCGTGTACGACCCGCCCGTCTCGATGTCGTGCAGCACGGCGTTCCGATGCGCGAACGTACCGCGCTCGGCATCCTGCCCGGAGAGCCGCACGCCAACGCCGCCGAGCAGCAGCGAACCGAAGGCAAGCGCCTCGGCATGTCCCCAGTCGATCAGGCCACTGTGCAGTGATTCGCGTCGCCGCTCGATGATCTTGAGCAGCTTGGGGTGACCGTGGAATGTGGACGGCCAGCTGAGGAGTTGTCCGTTCAACGTCTCGAGCTCCGCTGCCGGCACGGCCGTCGGCGGATCCTCGAGCTCGGAGATCACCGGCATCGCCTTCGTGCCGCGCGCCGGAGTTTCTTCCGACTTCGTCGCCGCGCGCATCTCCTTGTGAATCCCCGCGAGCTTCTCGCCGAACTCGGTGTCGATCGCCTTTGCGTCGGCTTCAGTGATGATGCGTTCGCGGATCATTCGCGCCGCCCATACCTCGCGAGGCGTGGGATGAGCGCGAATCATCTCGTAGAGCTTCGGCTGCGTGAACATCGGCTCGTCCGTCTCGTTGTGCCCCCAGCGACGGTAGCCGACGAGATCGATCAGGACGTCTTCATTGAACTTCTCGCGATACGCCGCCGCAATCCGCACCGCGATGATACAGGCCTCGGCATCGTCGGCGTTGACGTGCATGACGGGCACGTCGAATCCCTTTGCTGGATCACTCGCGTATCGCGTCGAACGAGCGTCGATGGGATCGGTGGTGAAGCCGACCTGGTTGTTCGCGATCAGGTGCACGGTGCCGCCAACATCGTAGCCGCGCAGCCGCGAGAGGTTGAACGTCTCGGGCACCACGCCTTCACCTGGAAACGCCGCATCGCCGTGAATGCACAGCGGCACCACTCCGCGCATGTCGCGCGCTCCAGGCTTGTCGGGTACGCGCTGCCTCGCGCGCGCGAGGCCCATCATGATGGGATTGACGACCTCGAGATGGCTCGGATTAGGAACCAGCTCGATGGCCACGGTCTTGTCGCCAACCTTCCGCTCGTGGTCGAAGCCGAGGTGGTACTTCACGTCGCCCGTGCTGCTGTAGGCGCTCGCGTCACCCTGACGGCCCTCGAACTCGCCGAACATCTCCGCGTACGACATCCCCATCACGTGCACGAGCACGTTGATTCGGCCGCGATGCGCCATCGCGAGGACGATTTCCTTCGCCCCACTGTCTGCGCCACGCGCGATCAGCTCGTCGAGCATCGGCACCATGACGTCGGTGCCCTCGATGGAGAACCGCTTGAACCCCTGATAGGCGCGGCCGAGGAAGCGCTCGAGGCCGTCGACTTCAGTGAGCCGCTTCAGGACGGCGATCTTCTCGTCGGCCGTCAGCGGCTTGGTGATCACACCGTCCTCCATTGCCGACTTGAACCAGGCACGCTCGGCTTCGTTGTCGAGCTCCATGAACTCGAGGCCGATCGTGCTGCAATAGACGTCGCGCATGCGTTGGACGACGTCGGCGGCAGTGCCCTCGAAGTTTCCGAGTGCCGACGCGGGCACATGGGCCAGTTCGTCTTCGGTGATGCCGTG
>JAQBPV010000368.1 GCA_028287345.1 Gemmatimonadota bacterium | reverse complement strand
CCGCCGCCGGCGCACCGACGCACAATGCGACAACGAGCGCGCGCCGATGAAAGCCCGACGTGCTACCGCGCAGCAGCATCCACGCGTGAATGCCGGCAACCGCCAGCCCCGTCGCAGCGTATGCGGCGAGCAGCATGTGCAGCGCCTGCTGAAACGCCGCGGGACTCTGCATCGCCGCGATGGGATCGATGTCGAGCAACTTGCCGTCGGCACTGAGACGAAATCCGGTCGGCGTATTCATCCATGCGTTGACCATGACGACGAACACCGCCGACGCCGCACCGCTCGCGGCCACGACCGCACCTGCGGCGAGATGCGCGCGCTGACTCACGCGATCCCACCCGTAGAGATAGATGCCGAGGAAGATCGCCTCGAGAAAGAACGCGAAGCCCTCGAGCGAGAAGGGCATCCCGATGAGCGGGCCGGCGAAGCGCATGAACCCGGGCCACAACAGCCCCAGTTCGAACGACAGCACGGTGCCCGACACGGCACCGATCGCAAAGAGGATCGCCGTTCCCTTCGCCCAGCGTTGCGCGAGGTACAGGTATGCTCGATCGCGAGTGCGCAGCCACCGCCACTCGGCGACCAACATCATCAACGGCATCGCGATCCCGATCTCGGCGAAGACGATGTGGAAGCCGAGTGAGATCGCCATTTGCGTGCGGGCGGCGAGCAGGTCGTTCATGCGGCCAAACTAGCATACTTTTCCTGGTCTCGGGAAACTCCATGCGCGACTTTCAGCTCGTTCTCCTTCTGTTGCTCGCGGCGACGCTCGTGCAGCCGCTTGCCCGCAGGCTCGACGTGCCACTTGCCATTGCGCAGGTGGTCGCCGGAATCGTGTTGTCCATTCTTCCCTTCTTCCCCACGGTCTCGTTCGACGGCGAGCTGAGCTTCGCGTTGCTCGTGCCACCCCTGCTCTATCGCGCGGCGTCGACCAGCTCACTGCGCGACACACGTCGACATGCGCGGCCTATCCTTCTCCTGGCCGTCGCGCTCGTGCTGGTGACGACGCTCGTCGTCGCATTGGTCGCGCATCTCGTCGCCCCGCAGTTGCCGTGGGCGTCCGCGCTCGTACTGGGCGCCATGGTCTCGCCACCCGATGCCGACATCACGACGTCGATCGCGCGCCGCCTCGGACTGCCGTCGCATCTCGTCACGATTCTCGAAGGCGAGACGCTACTCAACGACGCGACGGCGTTCATCTCGTATCGCTTTGCCGTGCGTGCCGCGCTCGTCGGAACCTTCTCGCTCGCGAGTGCGGTGCTCGGGTTCGGCCAGCTCATCGCCATTGGCGTCGCCGTCGGTCTCGCTCTCGGATGGTCCGTCGGGCAACTTCGCCAGCGACTCGGCGATACAGTCGCGGAAGGCGCGATCTCGTTGCTCACGCCATTCGCCGCGTATTTCCTGGCGGAGGGTCTCGGCGGTTCGGGAGTGCTGTCGGTCGTCGTGACGGGCTTCTTCGTCTCGCGCATTCTGCCACACACGCTGACGCCGCGCATGCGCGTGCGCGGATTCCTGATGTGGGAGACGGTGACGTTCATGATCGGGGGATTCGTCTTCCTGCTGATCGGCCTGCAACTCGGCAACCTCGCACCGGTGTTCTGGCAGGCGGGTGGTCGTCCGCTCGTGATCACCGCGCTGGCCGTCACGGCAGCCGTCATCGGCACGAGACTGCTCTGGGTGCTGCCCGCGCTGTACTTGCCGCGGGTGCTGGACCAGAAAGACGCAGCGGCGTCCGGGCGTACTCTTTTCGTGCTTGGCTGGGCCGGACTTCGCGGCGGCGACACACTCGTGATGGCGCTGGCGATTCCGGCGACCATCGCGAGCGGTCAGCCATTTCCCGGACGCGACGTGATCGTTCCCGTCGCCCTCGCTGTCATCCTCGCGACGATCGTCGTGCAAGGCTTGACGCTGCGTCCCGTCATCAAGTGGCTCGGCTTTCCGCGCGACGAAGCGGTGGAAAACGAAGAGCGCCGCGCGCGGATGGCCGCCGAAGGCGCAGCACTGGCGCATTTGCAGAAGCTGGTCGAGCGCGGTGAGCTTCCCGCGGATGCCGCCGACTATCTCCGCACCGTCACCAGGCAGCGGACGAAGCTCGATCTCGACGACATCGATCATTCACAAGGGCACGATGGTCTCACGAGCGAGGACATCGTGCGTCGAGCTGCGCACGACGTGCGCGACGCGTCGCGGCGCGCGGTGGTACGACTGCGCGACAGCAACATCATCGGCGACGAAGCGATGCGTCGTGTGCTGAGCGACCTCGACCTCGAAGACCTCCGCAGCGACGAGAGCTTTTCGGTCTGAGCGGTTCGGTACTCATCGCCCTATTTGGTATCGCCTCGCCAGGTCTGGCATCAACTGTTTCATGCGCGGACAAAAACGGTAACTGTACGGACTGAAACGGAAACTGCATTTACAGTTCTATTTCTCGCATGCCGTTTCCGTTCAACTCCGTTTCAGTCCGTTTTGTGTCCGTGTCCCAAAACAGTTGGTGTCGGTCAGGCCTCCCGCATCGCGACAGGCCAAGAGTAAGAAGCCGAGTGAGATCGCCATCTGCGTGCGAGCGGCGAGCAGGTCGGTCATGTGGCCAAGGTAGCACGCGCGCGTGCGGGGTGAACATCGTCGAATACCCTACGACGAGGGTCTTCGAGGCTGATCAGTCGGCAATTCCAACGTTTCGCTGCGTTCAGTGATCCAACCAGATGCGACACCATGCCTCCTTGCCATGGCATTTCTACAATGTAGAATGTACGCGGCCACCCGTCGACCACCGACACCACGATGAACCCCGACGACGACCAGGACACCACCACGGGATCCCCCGTTGCACTGCGCCTATTGGGGATGCTTCTCCCGCGCGCGGAGCGTGACGAACTGCTCGCGGACCTGCGCGCCGAGCTCAGTTCGCGAGCACGCGCCAATAGCCCCGACGCAGCTCGCCGATGGCTCTGGTGGCAGCTGCTTCGCTCCGCGCCCGCACTGCTGCGCTGGGGATGGTGGCGTGAAAGAACTGGGTTCGAACCGCAAGCAAACACCTATCGGCCAGGAGGGCTGATGCTGCAGACCTGGATATCGGATGCCCGATTCGCTGCGCGCCGCCTGCGCAAGCGGCCGACATACGCCTTCATCGCCGTCCTCACACTCGCGCTCGGAATCGGCGGAACGACCGCCGTCTTTGCGATCGGGAGGCCGTTGATCGTCGACCCACTGCCATACGCGAACGCGGACCACGTCGTCACGTTCTGGATGTCGGGCTGGTGGAACGAGGAGGAATTCCTGTTCCTGCGCGACAAGTTCAGCAGCTTCGGTTTCCGCGCGGTGGGGGCCGTGCGTTCAGGCGACGTTACGATGCGCAATGGTGACGCGCCGTCCCGGCTCATTTCTGGCCGACAGGTCACGGCCGAGCTCTTCGATGTGCTGGGAGCGCGCCCGCTGTTCGGACGATCGTTCCGGCAGGGCGACGACGTTGTTGGCGCCGATCCGATCGCCGTGATCAGCTATGGTCTCTGGCAGGAGCTGGGCGGCAACACGTCGGTGATCGGCCAGAGAGTGACCCTCGACGGCACGCCCCGCACCATCGTCGGCGTCATGCCGAGGAACTTCTGGTTTCCCGATCCGTCAGCGCGCATCTGGTTGCCCAAGGCACTCGATCCCGTCGGACGCAATGGCTCGTGGATGCTCGTTGGCCAGTTGGCTCCTGGCATGACGAGCGACCACATGGGCCCTCAACTCGCCCAGCTCACTCGGGCGATCGGTGAGCGCTTTCACTATGCACCGAAAGCCGACAAGACGATCGGCGCCAAGCTGACACCGTTGCGGGAGACGTTGCTCGGCTCCATACGACCGGCGGTCGTCGCCACGTTCGTCGCAATGGCGCTCATTCTGTTGATTGCCTGCGCTAACGTCGCCGCGTTGATGCTCGGACAGGTTGAAGGCCGCTCCTCCGAGATGGCGGTTCGCTCCGCGCTCGGCGCGAGCGCTGGTCGACTGACTCAGCAGGTGGTCATCGAGGCGCTTCTGCTCGGTGTAGTGGCCGCTGTTCTCGGCGCAGCGCTGGCCGCGGCAGGATTCCGAATCCTCGCACAATCGCTACCGATCGGTGCGTGGGGCGAGAGCGCGACCTTCGACTGGACGATGTTCGCCGTGGCGCTCGCCATCGCGATTGGCGCGGTGCTGCTGGTTGTGCTCGTCCCGACCGTCTCGCTTCGGCGCAGTGATTTGCGCGGGACGATGAACAGCGCGAAGACAGGAGGCATTCAGGGACGAGGCGGGCGGCTGGAGCGCGGACTCGTCGTGGGACAGGTCGCGTTGGCGATGCTGATCATTTCAGGAGCAGCGTTGCTCGCACGCAGCGTGACGAAGCTGTACGCGATCGATCCGGGATTCGAGACAGCGGGCATCGCGGTGGTGGACGTCGTCTCGAGTCGAGAGATGGACGTGGGCCTGCGGCGTCAGAAAATCGAGGAGACTGCCACGGCACTTGCCGAGCTGCCCGGAGTGCGCTCGACCGCAGCAGCGATGAAGCTCCCGCTGCGTTCTGGCGGCGACAGCTTCGGCATCACCGTCGAGGGCCGCGAGAACCAGGAGCGTTCATTCACGAATTTTCGCATCGTGACGGCAGGCTACTTCGCGACGATGGGGATCAAGCTGCGCGACGGCCGGTCGTTCGATGTCAGCGACCAGGTACGCGATTCTGGTGGCTCGGTGGTCATCAACGAGGCGCTGGCCAAGAGGTACTTCCCGGGCGAGAACCCGATCGGCAAGCGCCTTCGAGGCGGCTTTTCGGGCTCGTGGACGGTCATCGGCGTCGTGCAAAACGTCGCCGAGGCTGACCTCACCGACGAGGATGCGCCAACTCGATACTATCTGGCACAACAGGTGGATTGGTTCGGCAACGCCGCGAGCTTCGTCATCCGTGCGGCGCGGCAGGAGGGCGCGGAGGCGCTCCTTGACGGCGCACGCCAGACCGTGAACCGTGTCGCACCCGCATTCGCCGTGAGCCAGACGACGACGGCTTCGCGCATTTTCGACATCGCCGTCGGCCCGGCACGTCAGATCATGACGCTCCTGGCACTGCTTTCGGGGCTCGCACTCGTCCTGGGCGCGGTCGGGATTTACGGTGTGATCTCGCACTTCGCCACACGCCGGAAGCGCGACTGGGCGATACGCGTTGCTCTCGGGCTGCCCGGCGTGCGCGTCGTAACACATATCGTTGCACAAGGAGTGAGGCTCGTGGCGGTTGGGATCATTTTCGGCATCTTCGGCACCCTCGCGCTCTCACGCTTGTTGACGACCTTCCTGTTCGGCGTGAGTCAAGTCGATCCGCTCGCGCTCATCGCCGCGAGTTCGGCGCTGCTCCTCGTGGGCGCGTTGGCTGCCGTCATCCCGGCCAGGCGCGCGGGTACGGTAGATCCGGCTCTTGTGCTGCGTGAGCAGTGAGGCAGACGTCCGATGACTGACTCCAACGTTCCGCTCGGCGTGCTCGAGGAGCAGATTCTCGTCGCGGTGGTACGCACACGTGACGAGGCCTATGGGATGGAGATCCGTCGCGAGCTCGAGCGCGTGACGGGCCGCGATCTGGCGATCGGTGCGGTCTACGCTACCCTCGACCGATTGGAGGCGAAGGGGCTACTGCGATCGCGGCGTACCTTCGGCAATGGGCCGTCGCGGCGCCTGTTCGAGCTCAGTCGAGCCGGCGCACGAGCGCTCGTCGAGACACGAGCGTTGCGAGAACGGTTATGGCGTGGGGTGGATTTGCGGGAGTTCGTGCTTTGAGTTCACGACCCGTCCTCGATGATCCGGGTGGCCGGGCTCGGGCGCTGGACGCTAGTTTTGAGGCTCCCGAGCACCCTGCCCGTACACCGAGACCGATGAAGCGAACGCTCGCCGCCGCTCTGGCCACTGTGGTCCTGAGCTTCAACACCGCGCACGCGCAGGATGCGGCAACGCTCGCCCGCATTCGCGACGAAGGGATGAACCGCTCGCACGTCGTCGAGATGTTCAATCACCTCACGAACGTCATCGGGCCGAGGCTGACCGGAAGCCCAGCGTTCAAGCAGTCGATCGACTGGTCAGTGGCGACCCTCAACCAGTACGGACTTTCGAAGGTTCACACCGAAGCGTGGCCTTATGGCCGAGGATGGACGCTCGAGAAGTTCACGCTCGAGATGGTCGAGCCGCGCTACTTCCCGCTCATCGGTTTTCCCGAGGCGTGGACACCGTCGATGCCGCGTGAAATCACGGCGTCGCCTGTGTACATCGGCGCGTTGGCGAATGCCGATTCGGTGAAGGCGCGCGGTAGCTCGCTCAAGGGCGCGATCGTCCTGGCGACGAAACCGCAGGAGGCGTTCATCACGAAGGATCGTCTGCAGCCGACCGAAAGCGAGCAGGCGGTGCCGATTGGGGCGCCACGCGCGAAC
>JAQBPV010000006.1 GCA_028287345.1 Gemmatimonadota bacterium | reverse complement strand
CGGTTGCGAGCCGGCGCCGGGAATGGAATTCCGCATCACCATCGTTCCGCAGGGCAGCGCCGACGCACTGCCCACCGAGTGGCAGTACAAGCCGAACCAGAAGGGTTCGCGCTATGCCAAGTACGCTGACGCCGGACCGGAACAAGGAGCCGGAACGAAGCACGACGCGTAACTGGACTGGAGCTGGATGCTACGCGGTGACGAGGTCACGACGAGCCCTGGTGGCGGAATGGTGCGCGCACTCATCCGCGATGGACAGCCATTCTATCGTTGTGCTGTCCGTCCGATCGATGGCATCGCGTGGGCGCCGGGTACGACGACGGAAGCAGGCAGAGTGACCGCGGTGTACGGCAAGACCCGCGCGTCGGAAGATGGGCCATGGGTCTACGGTTGGACGGTCTTTTCCCATCGCCGCAAGCTTGCCGATGGCGGGTATGGTCCCGCAATCGTGCACATGGCGAAGTAGTGGTTCAACGTCGCGACTTTCTGAAGATCGCCACCGCAGCGCTTGCCGGCGCTGCGGTGGCTCCAGCGCGACTCGAG
Source organism: Gemmatimonadota bacterium (assembly GCA_028287345.1). Lineage (GTDB taxonomy): Bacteria > Gemmatimonadota > Gemmatimonadetes > Gemmatimonadales > Gemmatimonadaceae > AG11. The sequence goes on along the minus strand of JAQBPV010000006.1, from coordinate 13,526 downwards.
GCGCTGGAGAAAGGCCTGGTGCGCAACGATGCCTTCGACGTCTACGCGCTGCGTCTGCTCCAGGGATTCGTTCGCAATGCTCGACGCACTGCGCCGGGCTATGCCGTCTGCGACTTCGACGGCGGTACACTCGTGCCGAGTTGTGTCACGCCATCGGGAAAGACCTATGTCTCGGTGGCGCGCATTCTCCCGCTACTCAGCGAGTGGCTCGCCGCCGACAAGCCGCGCAACATTGATGTCGACGGCGAGAAGGTAGATCTAAGAGAGGTTGCGCTTTCGATCTTTCGCAACGCGTTCGACCCCGCGTTTCCGCACTTCTGGGGAAAGCCGCCGGCGGACAAGAAGACGCAACGCTCAGTGGAGGCGGCGCTCGTCGCGGATGCGCTCTGGCGCATGCGCGCATCGCTGCTCGATCGACTCACGTCACGCGAGCGCAGCAACGTGCAGGAGTGGTTGGCAAGCTGCACGAGCGTTCCAGAGCGCGACAACAACCACGCGTGGTTTCACTGCATCAATCAGTCGGCGCGCCTGCGGCTCTCCGAGAAGTGGCCAGAGTTCAAGGGAGACGAGGCGTGGATGCTGGCCGACCTGAAGGCGCTCGACGCGCTCTTCGTCCCGGGTCAGGACGGATGGTACAGCGACTCGCCTGACATTCCCATCTACGATCTCTACAACTTCTGGACGTTCGGCAACTTCCCGCTCATCTGGAGTGGGATCATCGGCGAACGCTATCCGGAGTGGGACGCAAAGTTCAAGGAGCGCGCTCGGCTCTTTCTCGAGAAGGCGCCGTATTTCTTTGCGGCGGATGGAAGCCAGCCCTGGTTCGGACGGTCGCTTCTCTACCGATGGGCGGCTCTCTCGCCGCTGCTGTTGGGCTATCGACAGGGAGTCTGGCCGCACTCGCCGGGACTGCTGCGACGAATCGTGCGCACCAACCTCGCGTACCACTGGCAGCTCGGCGCGTTCGATCCCGCTGCGGCCAAGCTCCGCGAAACCTTTTCTGCAGAAGGCACTCCCGGAGTACGCGACTTCTACATCGACAACGGAAGTCCGTACTGGGCCACCCTCGGAATGCTGATGTATTCGATTCCTGCGTCGGATCCATTCTGGACCGCGCCGGAGGAGCCGCTACCGGTCGAACGCGCGGACTTCCGCGTCCGATTCGAAGGACCGCGCATGATGGTGCTGGGCACGCGTGCGACGGGACAGGTGCGATGGATTCAAGCGCGCAATGCGCCGAAGTCGTGGAGGTACCGCGATCACTACACGAAGTTCGTCGCCTCCTCGCACTTCCCGCTCAACATCATTCAGGAAGAGAAGCGCGCGCCGTGGGATGGCGCACTCGTCTTCCGCAATCGCGCGACAGGCAACATGGCGGGCCGCGTTGGTGTCGTCGAAGGCATACTGCTGGATGACGGCGTGAAGACGCACTGGTTCACCGAGTTGGACGGCCACCGCATCGAGGTGGAAAGCCAGGTGCGGCTCGACGGTGAGTTCGAGGGTCGAATGCACACCATCCTCAACCCCGGCGTGCTCGCAAGCATGGACGTCGACCTGCTCGAAGGCTCGCACGCGCTCGGCCTGCGGCAAGGCGAGAGCGCGGAGGCGCGCGGGTCCGCGGGATTCCATCTGGTTCGCTCGCCACGCACCGGCTACGTCGTCGCCACGTGGAGCCTCGCCGGCTATCGGGAGCTCAGCGTCGCCGAGTGGTTCGAGGAAAGCCACAACACTCGTGTGAATCTGGTTTACCCGCGAAGCGCGACTCTCACGCATACGGCGAAGCTGCCGGGCGTTGCAACCTTCGCGACTCTCCACTACGCCAGCCCTCGTCCCATGCCGCATGCAGCGATGCAGCGGCGCGCGAAGGAATTGACCGCACTGTGGATGGCTTCAGAGGGCGGTAGGCGATGAAGTTGGCTGCTCCCGTCTTGACGGGGGCGGAAGGGTGGCTTATTCTCGACTCACAAAGTCATATGATGACTTGCTCGTGTTGTTCTCCCGGTCCCGTCTTCCGCCATGGCACCTGTCTTCGAGCCGGTCTCCCGGCAGAGTCTGTCCCACGACATAGCCCAGCGGATTACCCAGCTGATTCAGACGGGACACCATCAGCCCGGCGCGCGACTACCCGCCATTTCTGATATGGCCCGGCAGTTCGGTGTCGGCTCTCCGACGCTTCGGGAAGCGCTCAAGAAGCTCGAAACCGTCGGCGTCGTCGACATCCGCCATGGCTCGGGCGTCTACGTCGGCCGGGCTCCCGAGTCGCTGCTCATCACGAACCCCGTGATCGAGGCGCGGGCGACCAAGAAGCTGCTCGTCGACCTGATCGAGGCACGCATCCCGATCGAGCTCGAAACCGCTGCTCTCGCCGCCAAGAACGCGACACCCGAGCACCTCGACGAAATGGATCGCCTGCTCACTCGCGCCGGCCGCAGTTTCGGCGATTCGATTCTGCTCACCCAGGTCAATCTCGCCTTCCACCGCCAGATCGCGCTCGCATCAGGGAATGTCGTGATGCATCAGATCCTCGACGTGCTCGCGAACCTCTTCAAGGAAGAGCAGCGTCTGATCCTCAACATCCATGGCTCCCGAGAGGACGATCATCGCGAGCACGTGGATATCAATGGAGCGGTTCGCGCGCGAAACGCCCCGCTCGCGGTAGACCGGATGCGCGCACATCTCGAAAGCGTCCGCGACAAGCTGCTCGCCTGGACGCCTGACGAGACCCCGGTCGGATGACCACCCTACGAAAAGCGGCCTCGCTCGCCGGTACGACCGCGAGCCTGATGCTCGCCGCCACGTTGTCTGCGCAGCAACCGACGACACTCGTTCTTCGCAACAACCACGAAGTTGGCTATCGCGGTCCGATCGACCTGACGACCGACCTTGTCGACGGACGCTATGTCGGACCGGGTGCGGTGGCTGATGTGCGAAGCAGGAAGGCGCACGTCTACGCCACACTTTCGCCGAAGAGCGAGATCACGCTCGTTCGCCGTGGCGCGCCGGCCGACAGGCCGTTCGCTGACGGCCCGCTCTCCGTTGCTGCTTCCGGTTCCACATTAATCCTGCAGTGGGACAAAAGCAGGTCACTCGCTTCGCTCGGCCTCGGGCTAGTGGTCATTCCCGGATCCGCGGCCAACGTCGACGACGCAGTGCGCAGCTTCACGCCGCTCGCCTTTGCGTGGACGACAGCGCCCGATGGTGCACTGAATGGTGTGGCCGAGCGCGATGGCTATGTCGTGTCAGTCTCGGCGCGGCCGTATGGCGGCGGATGGCTGGATGTCCGCTCGATGATCGTCGGCAACAAGGCGCCGGCGGGACCGGCCTACGTCGCCCTCGTGCGTCGTGTCGTCAGTGCATCGAGCGATGCGAGCATTCGCTTCAATGGCCGGACGTTGAAGGGCGCCGATTCGCCGATGATGTGGGAGGGCGACTTCCGCTACGTGCACGGCGTCGACTGGATGCAGTGGAAGAACGGCGCGCTGTCGCTGCTGTCGGTGAACGGCTTCACGCCGGTACCATCGGTGAAGCACGATACCACGTGGGGTGAAGGCAGCCACTTCTATGTATGGGAGCGCACTCGCCAGTCGCGCGACACGACGTTCCTGATCTCCGAGATTTCCGGCCCGAACGCCGATCAGCCGAAGAAGGGCTACATGGCCGTCGTGCCCTACGGTGCGCCGGGCATTGGCGACACGGTCGCGCTGAAGTGGCGACTTGCTGTGGACGAGAAGCCTGCCGCGAGCTGGGCAGACATCCAGCTGCGCGAGTTCGCGGGCACGCGGACCGCAGTGCGCGATGGCAACGTCGTTCGCGGAAGCATTGGCGTGCCGTACACGCAGTTCGGCATGGCGTATTTCCCGTACTCCACCTTCTCGGAGAACTTCGACTACTACCGCGTGCCGAAGCTCAACTCCGAGAACTTCTGGCCGACGTCGCCGGTGATGTGGAAGAAGTGGCGCGAATGGAAGCCGCGCATGCAGACGGACATGCACATCATCCGCGCGATGGGCTTCGACGTCCTTCGCCTGCACCACCTCGAGTTGCTGCAGGAGATTTCACGGGCCGAAGCGTTCGCGTTCCTCGACTTCTATGCCGATCAGGCGCGCTCGCTCGGCTTCAAGCTGATGATCGACACGGAAGGGCCGGAAGAGTGGGTTACCGCCGTAGTCGGTCGCTACAAGGACATCGTCGTCCGCGTCGAGTTGGAGAACGAGGTTCTGATTCCCGGCATCACGCCGGCAGAACCGGCACGCTGGAAGGCGCTGTACGCAGCGGCGAAGAAAGCGGCACCGAACGCCGACGTCTTTTTCACCGGCGCTGGCAACAACAGCATGTTCGAGCGACTGAAGTCGCTCGGTGTTCCCTTCGATCGCGTCGGACTGCACGCGTACAAGCACGGCGCCGCGTGGAAGGAAGCGTGGAGCTCGCACGCGCTCGGCACCGCGGGCTACGCCACTGAGCTCGGCAAGCCGATGACGCTCGGTGAGTTCAACTGGAAGGATCTCACGCTGCTATCGCCGGAAGCGCGGCCAGCGGAGTGGGCGACGATCTACGAGAACGTGCTCGCGACGCGCTCGGTGCAGGACATTATCCAGTTTCAGTTCCAGGAGACGATCGTGTTCAACACGTCGGTCGGCGGAACGAAGAGCCGGCACTACGAGCCCGTCGGCATCGATCGTCGCCCGAAGCCGGAAGCGTTCGTCGCGATGAAGTTGATGCGCGAGTACGGACGGCCCGATGCGCCGGTGCGTGTGCTGCCGGTGCAGGTGCAGCCGGTGAGTTTCGTTGGTGGTCGCGCCGAGGCGTCGTTCACGGTGACGAACAACACTGGTGGGACAGCGACGGTGCAACTCGAGGCAATCGCGTTCGATGGCACGACCACGAAGCTGGTCACGCCGCCGACAATGACGCTTGCTGTTGGTGCGTCGGGCACGGGACGCGTTGCGCTGTCATCCGCGTCGAACGCGTCGCCGGGAGCCTACCATCATTTTGTGGAGGCGCGATACAAATCGGGGCGTTCGATCGGCTGGGGCGTTGCGTCGCTGGAAGGTGCGCCGCAGTTCGCCGACACCACGGTGCTCGGCAACCGGGTGACGTACGCGCAGGGGCTCAATTCGGTGAAGAGCATCAAGTGGGATCGGCCGCTCGCTGTCGTCTTCGGTGAGAAGGGAATCGCACTCGAGGTCGAGCAGGCGTATCAGCTCGCGAACACGCTGCAGTCCGCGACGGGGCGTGTCGTGCGTGTGTCGCAGGAGAAGGACCTCCCCGATTCACTGGCGAAGCGCGGCACGGTGTTCCTCGTCGGCACGCCGCAGACGATGGCGCTCATCGCCGAGACGAACACACCGGTAGAGCCGGGGAAGGGCACGATCTCGCTGCATCGCGCCGGGGGGCGCGAATGGGTCGTGCTCACCGGTGCCGACGCGAAGGGCACGCAGGCGGCCGTCGTGGAGCTCGAGCTCCGTTACTGGCCCAATGCGAAGGACGCCACGATCCGCATCACGGGCGTCGAGAAGGGCAAGGCGCTGGGCAACAGCGCCGGTGGCAGCACGATAGACCCACCATGAATCACAACCCACCACGAGATCCAACGGACTGCGCAACGCCGCGCACTCCGCCTTCATCACCATCCGCTCAAAACAGCATGCTGGGACCAACATTGCGGCGCGCGGCTCTTGTCGTCGCGAGTCTGCTCGCGCTCGGCGGCACAGGGTCGGCGCTTCAGGCACAGCAGGTCATCATCCGAGGCACCGTCAGCGGCGAACCGGCTGGTGAGCCCATCGAGGGCGTTTCGATCGTCGTGAAGGGCACGTCAGTCGGTACCGTCACCGATGCGAAGGGCGCGTACACGCTGCGTTCCGCGACGCCACCAGTCACGCTGGTGTTCTCGCGCCTCGGCTACGCGCGACAGGAGGTCGCCGTGGCCGGCCGCACGACGGTCGACGCCCGCCTTCCGCGAATTGCGACGTCGCTTACCGAGCAGGTGATCGTCGGCTACGGCACGCAAAAGCGAAGCGACATCACCGGGTCCGTGACGAGCGTGAACCAGGAGCGCCTCGAGGAGAAGCCGAACGCGAACTTCGTGCAGGCGCTCGAAGGAGCAATGCCGGGCGTGACGGTTACCACGACGGGATCGGGTGCGGAGCCCGGCCTCGACATTCTCGTACGCGGACGGAACTCCATCTCCGCGAGCACGACACCGCTCGTCGTCGTGGATGGCATCCCATACAACGGTCCGCTGTCCGACATCAGTCCTGCCGACATCACGTCGATCGAAGTGCTGAAGGACGCATCGGCCACCGCGATCTATGGAACGCGCGGCTCGAACGGCGTCATTCTCGTGACGTCGAAGAAGGGCGTGGTGGGCAAGACGCGCTTCAACTACGACGGCCAGCTCAGCTCGCACAGCTACGGGAACATCCCGGACCTGATGAACGCGCAGCAGTTCTTCGACTTCAAGTGCGTGCGCACGCGCACGACGCCAACACAGACGTGCGCCAATCTGCTCACGCCAACGGAGCTCGCGAACTACAACGCGGGCGTGAACACCGACTGGGTTCGTCTCGCCACGCATACGGGCAACCAGCAGCAGCACGTGGTCACGTTCTCCGGCGGGTCCGAGGACACCAAGTACTATCTCGCGGGCAACGTGCTCCGCGTGGATGGCGTGGCGATCAATGACCAGTTCAATCGCTCGACGGTCCGCTTCAATCTCGACCAGAAGGTTCGTCCATGGCTGAGCATCGGCACGGCGACGAACGGCGTCCGCACGATACGTGACGGCCTGCCGGCGAGCTTTGGTACGGCGTTCAGCAGCAATCCGCTCATCAGCCCGTTCGACAGCGCGGGCAACCAGGTGCGGGTGCCGTGGCCGGAAGATCCGATCACGAGCAACGTTCTCGAGAACCTCAACGTCATCAATGAGGATCTCAGCAAGCGCGTCTTCTCGAGCAACTACCTGCTGCTCACGGTGCCGGGGATCGAGGGACTGAGCTATCGCCTGAACGGCGGCGTCGATCTCGCCGACCGGAACTACGGTTCGTATTTTGGCCGCAACACGCAGACCGGCTTCACCAACAATGGACAGGCAACGGTCTGGAATTCGCGGCGCAACGACTGGACGGTCGAGAACATCCTGCGCTACTCGCGCACGAAGGGTCGTCACTCGTTCGACTTGACCGGCTTGTTGAGCGAAGCCTCGACGTCGCTGTCCACAGACTCGAGCCGCGCAATCGGGTTCCCGAACGACGTACTCGGATTTCGTTCTCCGCTCCCTACGTCGATCATTCCGAACAACAGCGTCGTCGAGTCGAAGCTGCTGTCGCAGATGGGTCGTGTGCTCTACTCATTCGACGAGCGGTATCTCGCCACGTTCACCGCGCGCCGCGACGGCTTCTCCGGCTTCGGCCGCAACAACAAGTGGGGCGTCTTTCCCTCGCTCGCGTTGGGTTGGAACGTCGCCAATGAATCGTTCTTTCCGTGGAAGAACAAGGTGGACGCGTTGAAGCTGCGCTTCTCCTACGGAAAGAACGGCAACCAGGCGATCCGTCCCTACCAGACATTCGCCCAGCTCGACGACCGTTCGTATCTCAACGGCGACGTAACCGCTCCTGGCTACAACACGGTCACGCTCGGCAATCCCGACCTGAAGTGGGAGACCACGCTCTCGACGAACGTCGGCATGGACCTCGGCATGTACCAGGACCGTCTGCGCGTCACGGTGGACGCATATTCGGCGAGCACGAGCGACCTGCTGCTGCGACGCGCCATCTCGTCGGTGCACGGTATCACGACGGTCACGCAGAACATCGGCAAGACCGCGAACAAGGGCATCGAATTCCAGGTGAGCACCGTCAATATCGATCGCGGTGCGTGGCGGTGGAACACGGACTTCAACATCTCCGCGAACCGGAACAAGATCGTCGACCTGTACGGCAACAAGACCGACGACCTCGCGAACGGCTGGTTCATCGGCATGCCGATCGATGTGAACTACGAGTACAAGTTCGCCGGCATCTGGCAGGTGGCCGACAGCGTGGACGGCACCATCGCCAAGAGCGCGCAGCCAACGGCGCGACCCGGCTACGTCAAGGCCGTGGACATCAATGGCGACGGCAAGATCGATGCGCTCGATCGAACGTTTGTCGGAAGCCTGCAGCCGAACTACACCGCCGGTCTCACCAACACGGTGCACTTCCAGCGGGTCACGCTCAGTGCGTTCCTCAACACGGTGCAAGGCGTGACCCGGGCGAACGATCTGCTCGGAACCAACCAGACCTTCACCGACGTGCGCCGCAACATGGTGTATCGCGACTGGTGGACGCCCGCGAATCCGATCAACACGTATCCGTCCAACAGCAATCTCAGCAACCCGCTCGCCATGGGCTTCTATGAGGACGCGAGCTTCATTCGGCTCAAGGACGTCACGGCCTCGTTCGAGCTGCCGGCACGCTTTGCGACTCGCTTTGGCGGCGAGGCGCTCCGCTTCTACATGAACGGCCGCAACCTCTGGACGAGCACGAAGTGGACCGGACTCGATCCCGAGTTGACCAGCCAGCGCACGATTCCGCTGGAGAAGGTCATCACGGGCGGTCTCACGATTCGCTTCTAACGGCGCCGACAATGACTTCAATTCCAAAGAAGGAAACGACAATGCCGAGAACGCGACGCACGCGCCTCATCACTTCGTTGCGCCTGCTCTGTGCGGCCGCAGTGCTTGCCGCCCTGCCCGCCTGCAACGCGGACAAGATCCTCACCGAACAGCCGAAGAGCGTCATCGTTCCGGACAACCTCTATGTGGACGTCGCCGGATTCGAGGCTGGCCTGAGCGCCCTGTATGCGCAGGTGCGTCGCATCCGCGGTGGACAGGATGCGGGCTCCGTCAACGGCCTGTATGCCACCGCAACTTCGATCGGTGTGGACAACGGCTACGGCAACCAGGTCGCTCCGACGGAGAACCTCTTCCAGATCTTCGGAACGTTCAACACGTCGCTGAACGACTTCCACAACATCACGTGGACCCTGATGTACCAGATCATCAATCAGGCGAACACGATCATCAACCGCGCCGACAACCCGGCGGTGCAGTGGACCACGGCGGACAAGGCGCGCGTCGTCGGAGAAGCGCGCCTGATGCGCGCATGGGCGTACCGCTACCTGAGCTACTACTTCGGCGATGTGCCGGTGGTGCTCGAGGAGTCAAACGGATCCAACATCCGGACGGACTTCGATCGCACGCCGCGCGACTCGGTACGGAAGCTCGTCATCAACGATCTCCTCTTTGCCGAGGCGAACCTTCCGCTCACGTCCACCAACAACGGGAAGGTGACGAAGGGTGTCGCCCAGCATTTCCTGGCGGAGATGTATCTCGCGACTGGACAGCCGGCGTTGGCCGAAGCCAAGGCACAGGCGGTCGTCGGCAGCGGCGTCTACAAGCTCATCACGGCGCGCTATGGCGTGGAGGCCAATCAGCCCGGCGTCGCATTCATGGACCAGTTCAAGGACGGCAACGCGAACCGCAGCCAGGGCAACACGGAAGCACTGTGGGTATTCCAGTACGCGCGTGACGTCGTCGGTGGAGGCATCAGCATCATGCGCCGCAGCTGGGTGAGCCGCTACGAAACGATTCCCGGAATGAAGCTCGCCTTCGAGGACGGCGGCCGCGGCATCGGACGCAACGCGATCACGAAGTGGGCACTCAACCTGTACGAGCCCTCCGACGTGCGCGGCGGCATCTATGCGATCCGCAAGTTCTACATCCTCAACAACTCCGCGAATCTCCCCGCCGGCAAGAAACTCGGCGACACGACGTTCACCATCGCCGTGAAGGAAACGATCAACGATCGCTTCTGGCCGAGCACGCGAAAGTGGGACTGGTCGGATCCGGCGAACCCCGCGATCGATCCGCAGTACAACGACCAGGCGTATCTCCGCCTTGCGGAGACGTATCTGCTGCTCGCAGAAGCGCAGTTCAAGCAGGGTAACCTCACGGCGGCCGCCACGAACATCAACATCGTTCGCGCACGTGCCGGTGCGTCGGCCATCACACCCGCGCAGGTGACGCTCGACTTCATTCTCGAGGAGCGCTCACGCGAGCTCGTGACGGAAGAGGAGCGTCGCTTCACGCTGCTGCGCACGGGCACGTGGTACACGCGGACGAGACTCTACAATCCGCTTCCGCAGGTCGCCGGCTCGGTGTCACAGATTGCCCTGCGCGATACAGTGTTCCCGATTCCGCAGCCCGTCATCGACGCGAATCTCACGAAGAAAATGCCCCAGAACCCGGGGTATTGATCGAATGAGGACAGGGCAGCGCAATTCAATGCTGGCGTTCGCCCTGCTCGTCGTAGTGGCACGGCCGGCCGTCGCCGCGGAGGGAAGCCTCGAGCTCGCTCGCGGCGGACGTACGGAATACGTCATCACCACCGACGCGTCGACCGGCGAGACGGGACGATTCGCCGCGCTGGAGCTGTCGTCCTACCTCGGACGGATCTCCGGCGCGGCGTTTCGAATTTCCGCCAGCAGCGGCGCGCGGAAGGTGATCACGCTGCGGCTCGAACGTGCGTCGTCACCGGATGACTACACGATTGCGGTCAATGGCGACACGCTCGCGCTGAGTGGATCGACGCCGCGCGCGGTGTTGTTCGCGACGTATGACCTGCTCACGCGATTGGGCTGCCGGTTCATCGCGCCGCAGCTGTCGTTCTACGCACCGGGTGAAGCGGAGCATGTGCCTCACGCGGAGACGCTTGTATATCGCGGCGCGACGCGCGTGGCCGAGCATCCGGCGTTCGCGATGCGGAAGCTCAACGTCGAGGAAGGGCTCTCGCACGACTCCGCGTCATTGCAGGCGATCGTCGCGTGGATGCCGAAGGCGCGCTTCAACACCATCAGTGTTCCAATGGACTACGGTGGCGGCGGCCGCGTGAAGTGGGACAACTGGCGCGTCTCGTTGACGCCCGAACTACGCCGGCGCGGCATGGACGTCGAGGTCGGCGGCCACGGCTACCAGAACTTCCTCAATGCGTCGATGCAGGACGGCGCCGTCTTCGCGCAGCATCCCGACTGGTTCGGGCGTGACTCCACGTGCGCGCCGTCGCGCGCGCCGCAGAACGTCTTCAATACGACGAACGCCGGAGCTGTGGCGTTCGTGACGACAGAGGCGACGCGCTACCTTCGCGAGCGCGGGGAGATCGACGTCCTCGAGCTATGGCCGCCGGATGGTGCGCGATGGTCGGCGTGCGCGTCGACGTCAACGGAAGGCGCACCGGACCGTCAGGCTCGTCTGCTCAACACTGTGAGCGCCGCGCTGCGTGAAGCGCGGCCGGGCGCGCGTGTGCAGACGATCGCCTATGACGAAGCGAAGGAACCGCCGTCGCACGTGATGCTCGATGCGCGGATTCTCGTCGACGTCTGCCCCATTGGCCAGAACTTCGACTTCGCCATCGACGATACGCGCGGGCCGAACAACGCGCAGTACGCCGCGCTCATTCGCAATTGGCGGCGCTCGTTCACCGGGCACCTCGGCCTCTACTCCTACTATCGGCGGTACGCGTGGCTGTCGCTGCCGGTGATCCTGCCGCACTACATGCAGCACGATCTCCAGTGGTACGCGTCGGTGCCGATGCAGGGTATCTCCACCTATGCCGAGCCGGGCGACTGGTACACGTACGAGCTGAATCACTGGGTGTTCGCGCAACTTGCGTGGAACCCTGATATCGACGTGGATACCGCTGTCGCCGAGTACGTGCACATTCGCTATCCGACGGACGCGAAAGCGGCGGGAGTCGCCTATGCGACGTTGGAAGACGTCGTCCGCCGCTTCGGCAGCATTCAATACGCCACACCGAAGACAGCGGCCGAGATTCGCTCGGCGCGCGAGAGGATCGACGCCGTGCGGAAGCGGTTCGACCCGCGATACTCGCAACGGCTCGACCTGATGCTCGACTACGCCTCGCGTGATCTCGCGATTCAGGAGCGTCGCGCTGTCGGTGACACGGCGGCGATGCGCCCGCTCGTCGCGCAGCTCGTGGACTTCCACGTGAAGTACGCGGACAAGGGCGTGTTCCTTCTCTCGGGAAGGAACGATCGCGCCAGGATCTTCAGGCACTACTCACTGCCAGCCGAAAGATGACGCGTCGCTCGAGACCACATCTCTTGTACGTTGCGGCCCTGCTTCTCTGCGCGCAGCCGCTTGCAGCACAGCGTGTGCAGTACACGATCAATTCAGGATGGCGCTACCACGCCGACGGATTGAACCTGGCCGAGAAGCCGGCGAACTCCGATGAGACGTGGGAGCGGGTGAACATTCCGCATACGTGGAATGCGAGCGACCCGTTTGACGACACGCCGAGCTATCGACGTGGCGTGAGCTGGTATCGCACTCGGCTGCCACTCGATCAAGCGATGAGCGGGAAGCGGATCTTTCTGCATTTCGAAGGAGTGAATCAGGTCGCCGACGTATTCGTCAACAACGCGTTCGTCGGGCGACATGAAGGCGGATATACGGCATTCACGTTCGACGTGACGAAGCTGGTGAAGTTCGGTGGCGAGAACGTGGTCGCCGTGCAGGTGGACAACAGCCACAACCCGTTCATCGCGCCGCTGTCCGTCGGCTTTGCGCTGTATGGCGGCATCTACAGAGACGTGTGGCTCGTCGCGACGGACCTGCTGCATTTCACGATGTCCGACTTCGGCTCGTCGGGGATCTCGGTTCGTACGGAAGGGATCACGAGCGCGAAGGCGACGGTGCGCGTGGCAGGTGGTGTGGTGAACGACGGTACGTCACGACGGGCGATGATCGTGAATACGATCCTCGATGCGGCAGGCGCTGCAGTAGCAACGACGAGTGGCTCACCGACGACCTATGGCGCCTCGTCGGAGTTCGGTGCGACGCTCGACGTGGCGAAGCCGCATCTGTGGTCGCCTGAGGAACCGTACCTCTACACACTGCGCAGCGAGATCCGCGACGGCGCGACGATCATCGATCGCGTCGACACTCCGTTCGGCATCCGCTCCATCGCGTTCGATGGACAGGGCCTCAAGCTCAACGGCGCGAAATACCAGCTGCGCGGCACCAATCGACATCAGGACTATGCGGGCCTCGGCTCAGCGCTCTCCAACGATCTCCATCGCAAGGACATGGAGATCATCAAGGAGATGGGAGCGAACTTCGTCCGTCTCGCGCACTATCCGCAGGACCCCGCGGTGCTCGAGGCGGCCGATCGACTCGGACTGTTGATCTGGGAGGAGATTCCCAACGTCAACTACATGACGCCCGATCCGCGGTTCGTGCACAACGCGGAGACGATGATGCGCGAGATGATCCACCAGCATCGCAATCATCCGAGCGTGATCGTCTGGGGGACGATGAACGAGATCTTCCTCTGGGGTCCGGGCGCGTATCGCATCGGGAAGCAGAACGACACGGCGTACATGCGGCAGGCTCGTGACTTCGCAGCACACATGGACAGCCTCACCCGCGCCGAGGATCCCACGCGCTACTCGGCGATGGCGATCCACGGCAG
>JAQBPV010000367.1 GCA_028287345.1 Gemmatimonadota bacterium | reverse complement strand
TCGCCTGCCCGCCCAGCCGTCCTTCGGTACCTACTTCTCGCGCCACGCGCGTGACTTCGCTGGCGAATGCGTTCAGCTGATCCACCATTCGATTCACGGTGGATCCGATGCGGAAGAATTCGCCCTGCACCGTCTTGCCCTCGATCTCGAGCTCCACCTTCTGGCTCAAGTCACCTTCGGCAACCGCCTTGATCACTCGGGCGACTTCCGACGTCGGCTGCACCAGGTCGGTGATGAGCGAGTTGAGCGCATCCACGGAACCGGCCCACAGTCCGCCCGCAGGTCCGATCGTCGCACGGTCTCGCATCTTTCCTTCGCGGCCAACGGAGAGCGCGACGCGATTCAGCTCTTCGGCGAGGCGGCCTTGCTTCGTGGCCACGCTGTTGAAGATGTCGGCGATCTCCGACATGAGCGCGTCACCGTTCGAGTCGAGCCGCACGGTGAAGTCCCCCGCGTCGAGCGCGCGGAGGCCGGCGAGCAGCCGCCGCAGACGACGATCGCGCGTCGTTCCACCGCCATCGCCTCCGGATGTTGCAGAACCGCCGCGGACCGCGACGGCGCCGCTCGCGTCCATTTCGGCTACTTCGCTTGCCGCGGCATCGCGGCGGGGACGACCGCGCTTACCACGCGCGGCACCAGTCGAGCGTCCGTTTCCGCGCCCATTGGGCGCGTTCTCTTGATCAGGCAATTCGGGTCTCTCGCCGACACTCACGGGTCAGCTCCTCTGAGGGAAGACAGGATGCGAAAGGCCACCGTGACGAGCGGTGGCTGACCTGGTGGTACGCGTCCGATTGGGAATTACTAGTGATGACGCGCCTGCTGCACACTGACGAGTTCAATAAACATGCCGACCTCGGCTGCCCGACGGCCGGTCCTGCGTCGTGACGATCCGACATGATGCAAGAACCACACGATAAAATATCAATTGTTATTTATATGATGCGTGCGCTGTCACCCACCGCGATCACACCTTCGCGGAGGATACACGCATACACCTGGCTCCATCCGGGGTTCGCCTCCGCCGTCGCGCGCGGCCGGCGCCTCGCTCATGCAGGAACCTGACCGATCATCACCCTCACTGGAATTCCGCCATTGCTCGTTGTCGCCACCACACGCAGTGGTATTTTGAGCTGCCGTTCCAGCGCGGCATCGGGCGACAATAGCGCCACAGTCCAGCCAGACGCTCGATCACGAAGCACATTCCCCAATTGCGCCCACAGGTCGCGAACTCGATCGGCGTCGCCAACCCGAACACCATATGGCGGGTTGGTCACCACCCAACCTTTACCCGAATCCGGGAACCGCGCCGCCGACAACGACCGCTCGGCCCACCGCACATCATCCGTCACTCCAGCGCGGTCGGCGTTCGAGGTCGCAGCTGTGATGGCCCCAGCGTCGCGGTCGCTTCCTATGATGATGGCGTCAGCGGCCGGGAGCGCACGCTCCGCCAACCCGCTGCGTACCTCGGCACCCAGGGTGCGTGGGACGGTCGGCCAGCGCTCCATGGCGAAGGTCCGGTGCGCGCCGGGTGCGAGGCGGCGAGCGCGCATGGCGGCCTCGATGGGAATCGTACCGGATCCGCACAGCGGATCGACGAGCGGGGACGAATCGTCCCAGCCCGACGCGGCGAGCATCGCCGCGGCGATCGTCTCGCGAAGCGGAGCTTTCGCCGTCGCCTGCCGGTACCCGCGACGATGGAGCAGCGCGCCCGAGCTGTCGGCGCTCACGGTGACTCTGTCGCGCATCACCCGCACGACGATCAGCGCCGTGTCGTCGTCGACGACTTCATCCTCCGTCACGCTGCCGCCGTGCGCGCGCACGCCAGGCACGACGCGTGTCACAGCGTCGGCAAGTCGCTGCGCAACAGCGTCCGAATGGTAGAGCCGGGACTTCTTGCAGGTGACGCGAAAGCGCACAGAGTCGCCGGCCTTGAGCACGCGCGGCCACCCCACCTTGCGCGCATGTCGCTCCAGTTCGGCAAATGATCGTGCCTCGAAGCTGGCGAGTCGCACGAGTACCCGTGACGCGATGCGCAGTCCAGCGTTTGCGAGCAGTGCGCTGCGCGCGTCGCCCGTCCACGCGAAGCCCCCTTCCTCGAGCTTGGCATCGAGGCCGAGCGCCTGCGCCTCCGCGAGTGCGAAGGACTCCAGTCCTGGAGCGACGATGGCGAAGCAGTCGATGGCGTCAGTGGTCACGCTGCAACCCTAACGGGGCGTAGGAGTCGAAGGTAGACGAAACTGGGACTGCGAACCGACAACTGCTCGACGCGAGCTGTTGCCGTCTGGTCTTCCGTTTCCTGATCAGCGCTTATCATAAGACCATGATCACCGTCCACGAGCTGACCAGGAATTACGGCGACTTCACCGCGGTGAACCGCATCTCTTTCTCCGTCGCTCCAGGTGAAGTACTGGGGCTCGTCGGACCGAACGGCGCGGGCAAGACCACCACGCTCCGCTGCCTCAGTGGCATCATCGCGCCGTCCACCGGACACGTCGAGATCGCCGGACACGACATCCAGAAGAATCCCGTGCCGGCGAAGCAGGCGCTGGCGTTCATTCCCGACGAGCCGCACCTCTTCGACCACCTCACCGTCGAGGAACACCTCCGCTTCATCGGACGGCTGTACGGCGTCGCCGACGCCGAGCAGCGCATGACACCACTGCTCGAAGAGTTGGAGATCGCCGAGAAGCGGAAGTCGCTCTCCACCGAGCTGTCACGCGGCATGAAGCAGAAGCTGGCCATCGCTTGTGGCCTGCTTCACGACCCTTCAGTACTCATTTTGGACGAGCCGCTCACCGGACTCGACCCGGGCGGCATGCGACGCATGCGCGCAACGATCGCCAACCGCGCGCGCTCTGGCGCGTCGGTCATCCTGAGCTCGCACCTGCTCACACTGGTGGAGGAGCTCTGCACCAAGCTGTTCGTCATTCGCAAAGGCGAATGCGTGGCCTACGGTACGCTCGACGAGATCGTCACCGCGCATCCGACCCTCGCCGGCCGATCGCTCGAGGATGTCTTCATGGCTCTCACAGGCAGTGACGAGCAGGTGGCGACCGCGTGATCGCCGCCTTTGCGTACCTGACGCTCACCTCCACGCGCAACAAGCTCACCCAGCAGGTCAAGAGGCTCAAGAATCCGCGATACGCCATCGCGCTGCTACTTGGCCTTGGCTACTTCTGGATGGTCTTCTTCAACTCATCGGCGCGCGACAGCCGCAACGCCGGACCCTCCATCGCACCGACGTTTTTCGAAATCGTTCCGATCTTCCTGCTCGGATACATCGCGTACCTCTGGATAGTCGGAACCGACAAGGCGGCACTCGCATTCACGGAAGCCGAAGTCGCCCTGCTCTTCACCGCGCCGGTGTCGCGGCGCGGGTTGATCGTCTACAAGCTGGTGCGCGCGCAGATCGCCGTACTCACGACCAGCCTCCTCTGGATGCTGCTCTTTCACCGCTCTGGCGAGTCGGGTCCGGAGCGGGTCATCGCGTCGTGGGCATTCCTGTCGACGTTCTCGTTGCACCGGCTGGGTGTAGCGCTGATTCGAGCGTCGCATCAGGAACACGGCGCCAAGAGCGTCCGTCGCACCGCACTCGCGACCATCCTGTTCGTGGCCACAGCCGTCATCGTCGTCAAGGGCGTCTACGACGGTCGCGCCATGCTCTCCACCGTCGCGGACCTGAGCGATGTCGAACACGCGCTCGCGACAGTGTTCGGCGTCCCGCCGTTGAGCTACGTGCTCTATCCCTTTCGCGTCGCCGTTGCGCCGATGTTTGCCGCGAACAGCAGCGAGTGGGCGCGCGCAATCGTCCCCGCACTCGTGCTGTTGGCGCTGCACTTCGTGTGGGTGCTTCGCACAGATTCGGCATTCGAGGAAGCGGCCGCGGAAGCATCGACCGCCCAGGCGAAACGAATCGAGACGCTGCGTACGCGCGGCGCATCGGGCAGGTCGATCAGCGCAAAGAGCGCACGCCGCACCATTGCGCTGAAACCGACCGGGCACCCTGCCGTCGCGATCTTCTGGAAGAACGTGCTGTGGCTCGTGCGCACCGGACAGGTGCGCGGACTGATCGGCCTTCCCCTCATCGCACTTGCGAGCGCGCTCGCTTTCGCCGGTCGCTCCGAAAAGGCCGAGGTGGCGATCATGGCGATGTGCCTCACCGTGAGCGTCATGATCCTCGTCTTCGGTCCCCTCACGATGCGCAACGACCTGCGCGGCGAGCTTCGTCGGCTGCCGATGCTCAAGACACTGCCGCTGCGAGGACGCGACATCATCTTCGCCGAGGTGGCGAGCAGTGCGACGCCGACGGCAGTGATGCAGTTGCTGCTCGTCGGAGTCGGGTTGCTCGCGATGTCGTTCATCGCAAGGCGGCCCTTGCCTGCCGACGTGCGACTCGGCGTCGTCATCGCGGCGCCGTTGTTTCTCCTCGGTCTCAACTTCGCGAACTTCACGATTCACAACGGCCTCGCGCTGCTCTTTCCGGGCTGGGTACGCCTGGGCGAGCAGGGTGGCGCGGGCGTGGAAGCAATGGGTCAGATGATGCTGACGTCGTTCATCACGCTGTTCATGCTCGCGGCGTTGTTGGTCGTGCCGGCATTGGCGGCTGGCGCGGTGTACTACGCACTGCATTTGCCGCTTGCCGCAGCGATCGTCGCCATGGGGATCGTCGCCGGCATCGCGCTCATGATCGAGGGCTATCTGCTCGCCGCAGCGCTCGGTGGCTCGCTCGACAGGCTGGAGCCATTGCAGGTCGGCTAGGCCCGGTTCATGCTTTTTGTCGGCTCATGCCAACATCAGCTTCGAAGGCCGAGGCGCTCGCCACGCTCCGCGAGCGCTTTGGCCATGACAATTTTCGTCGTGGTCAATGGGAGCCGGTTCGCGCCGTGCTCGGCGGCCGCGACGCACTCGTCGTCATGCCGACTGGCAGCGGCAAGTCGATCGTCTATCAGCTGCCGGCGCTCCTGCTGCCCGGACTCACCGTCGTCGTCAGTCCGCTCATCGCGCTGATGAAGGACCAGCAGGACAAGCTGCACGCTCATGGTGTCGATGCGCTCGCCATGCACTCGCATCTCTCCGCGGGCGAAACACGGGAGACCGCACGACAGGTGCTCGAAGGCGAGGGGGAGATCCTCTATCTCACACCTGAGCGCTTCAAGGATCGCGAGTTCTTCGACCGACTGTTGACGCGCACCGTGAGTCTCTTCGTCGTGGACGAAGCACATTGCGTCAGCCAATGGGGACACGACTTCCGCCCCGACTACCTCACCCTCGGCTCTGTTGTCGCGCGACTGGGCAAGCCACCCGTCCTCGCGCTCACTGCCACCGCGACTGCGGAAGTCCGTGCTGACATCGCTCGTCAGCTCGGCATGAAGGATCCAGACATCACGATCACCGGCTTCGCGCGGCCCAACCTTCGGTTCGAGGTACGGCGCACGGTGAATCCATCGAGCAAGGATGCCGAAGTGGAGCGCATTCTCGCGGAGGCGGAGGGAAGCGGCATCATCTACACCGCAACGGTGAAGGAGGCGGAGCGACTCTACGAGTCACTCAAGGAGCGCCACTCCGTCGGCCTCTATCACGGCAAGATGTCTCCCGCCGATCGCAAGGCGTCGCAGAACGCATTCATGGATGGCGAGCTGCGCACGATGATCGCCACGAATGCCTTCGGACTCGGCATCGACAAGCGCGATCTGCGCTTCGTGGTGCACTACCATTTCCCCGGTTCCGTCGAGGCGTACTATCAGGAGGCCGGTCGCGCTGGACGCGACGGGAAGCCGGCTGTCTGCAGCATCCTCTATCGCGTCGAGGATTCGCGCGTGCAGTCGTACTTCCTCGGCGGCAAGTATCCCGACGTCGAAGAGGCGGCGAAAGTGGCACTCCTGCTCGAGCAGTATCCGCTGCTCGAACGCGTGCAGCTCGAGGAGTTGGCCGAGCGCTCTGGTGTCGCACGCCGCAAGGCGCGGATCGTCCTTGCGCTGCTCAAGCGCCATGGCCTGGTTCGCGAGCATCGCGCGGGCGGATGGGAGCGTCTGCAGAGTCGTCTCACTTCGGTGAATCTCAGCGAGGACCTCACCGACTACGAGGCTCGGCGCGAACAGGATCGCGCGAAGCTGCGCGCGGTGGTGAGTTACTGCCAGAGCGCGCGTTGCCGGACGCGCTTCCTGCTGGAGTACTTCGGCGAACCCGCGGAAGAAGGTTGGGTATGTGGCAACTGCGATGCGTGCGATGCACAGGAGACTTTCTCGCGACGAGCGCGGCGTGAAGCAGCGGCAGTGGCGTGAGAGTTATACGTCGCCGAGCGCTTCGTGCAGAATCGTGGTGAGCTCGCGGTGATCGAGCGGCATGTCGATCACACGCAGTGCGAGCCGCTCGGAGAACTCGTGCCTGTCGTGCTCCGTGCGACGTGAGCGAAAGAGAAGCACCTTGCCGCCCGTCATGAGCGCGGGCCCAACGAATTCGTCGCTGCAGCTCTCTTCGTGATCGCAGTCGATGAGCACCAGCTTCGGGCGTACGCGAAGCAGCGCACTGCGCGCGGACTCTGCCTGTCGAGCGAAGTGGGGTTGATGACCGGCGAGTTCGACCGCAGCGCCGAGTAGCGCAGCAGCCAGCGCATCAGCGGACAGGATGAGTACGGCGTGGCGGCTCACGTCGTCAGACGGCTCGATTATCGGAATGTAGAGGGGGAATAGTCGACGCATGCCGCAATACGGAGACCATTCAATATTACTGTGTGGTGTGTTTCGGCACTTGACGAGCGGGTCGCTGCAGTAAACATTCGTCGCCAGCGACGCTGCCCTTTCGAATATTTTTCTCGCTACCGCGAGTTTCCCCGCACTGGCTTTGCGCATGATGATGGCGTACGACTCGAGCCGGACTCCGCCGAGTCGCCTGGACGATGCGACGCTCGAGGAGCTGCGAGTGGCACTGCGGCAATACTTGATCGACGGCGCGTCCTCGCATCAAGTGCGAGACGTCCTGCTCCGCGTGGCAACGGAGGCGCACGAAAAGGCGATCCTGCCGGAACATCTGCTCATCGCCCTCAAGGACGTGTGGAACGCGCTCCCCGAAGTGCGCAACATGTCGGAGACCGCAGAGCAAGTCCGACTGCTGCAGCGCGTCGTGACGATGTGCATCAAGGAGTACTACAGCATCTGAGCATCTGACGGTCTGGGAAAGCCGACTGCTCGCATGCTAGTTTGACCTGCGCATGCTCGCCCACCGAGTTCGTGCGTGGCTCGGGAATCTTCCGCTGCCGCGCCTCCGACGTCTCCTCCTCGCCCTCTATCTCGCCACCGCGGCCGCTGACGCCGCGGGGAAGGCGCTTGCTGCCAACCCCGCGATCAATCGCGCCCTGATCCAGCGCGTGCGTGGCACATCAGCAGATGAGATGCGGGAGGCGGCGCGTCCGTCGGGAAATTTCGAGATTTTTCGCACGGCATCGCGTCACCTGATCGAGGGCAAGGACCTCTACGCCGAGTATCCCGCCGAGCACTCGGATCGCTTCAAGTACAGTCCGACGTTCGCGCTGCTGTTCGCGCCATTCGCCTGGCTGCCCTGGCCGCTCGCGCTCTTTCTGTGGAGCACGCTCAACGCGATGGTGCTGTTCCTCGCCGTCGAGCGTGTCGTTCCCGGGCGTCGTGGGCTGCTCGCACTCTTGTGCCTGCATCTCGAAGTGTTGCGCGGAATGCAGAACGCCCAGAGCAATGCGCTCGTGGCGGGCCTCATCGTGCTCGCGTTCCTCGCACTCGAGCGCCGCAGTTCGTGGCGTGCCGCGCTTGCCGTGCTGCTCGGCGTCAGCGTGAAGATCTTTCCCCTCGCCGCATTGACGTTCGCCATTCCGCGGCGGCTCGTGGTGCGCACAGGCGTGTGGGCAGCAGCCGTGGGCGCCACGCTGTTGGCGCTTCCGCTGCTCGTTACTCCGCTGCCGACGCTGATTGCGCAGTACGGCTGGTGGCGCGGTGTCGAATCGAGCGACGCACGGCAGCGATGGTTTTCCGTGATGGAGCTGGTGCATCGCTGGACAGGTGTGGCGCTGCCCAACTGGCCCATTCAGCTCGCCGGAACGCTGGTGCTCATCGTGCCACTCGTATTTCGACGCGACCGCTGGGACGACACGCGGTTTCGCGTTCTCTATCTGTGCTCGGTGCTGCTCTATGCGGTGCTCTTCAATCATCAGGCTGAGCGCGCGAGCTTCCTCATCGCGTTCACTGGTGCGACGCTCTGGTTCGCGAGCTCGCCACCAGAGCGTTGGCGCACGCTGCTCTACCTCGTCGCCTTCGTGACCATTCCGCTCATGTCGACGCTCATTCCCGGCGCTGCGCTCCGCACGGAGACGGCAATGCTGTATCGCCTCGCGGTGCCCTGTCTGGCGATCTGGATTGCGGTTCAGCTCGAGCTGTGGCGCGTGCGGTGGGATGTGACGCGTACGGCGTGAGATGAGGCAAGAACGCCGTACGCCTCACCTCACGATGCGAGCGTTGCCTTGAGGTCGATCTGCACGTTTCCCTTCAGCGCGGACGACACGGGACAACCTTCCTTGGTCGCCGCGGCGATCTGCTGGAACTTCGTGTCGTCGAGCCCGGGCACCGTGGCGTTCACGGTGAGGTCCATTCGCGTGATCTTGAACCCCTCGCCCACCTTCTCGATGGTGCACGCGGCCTTCGTGTCGATGCTCGTCGGTGCAAAGCCAGCCTTCTCGAGGCCCCCGCTCAACGCCATGCTGAAGCAGGCTGCTTCGGCGGCGGCGAGCAGCTCTTCCGGATTGGAGCCTGCGGCGTCCTGGAAGCGCGAGCCGAAGCTGTAGCTGCCGCCAAGCCCCGTCTGTCCCTTGAACGAGCCTGTTCCCTTCTGCAATCCGCCCTGCCACTGCGCGGTCGCGGTTCTCGTCGGCATTCTTCCTCTCTTTCGTCGGTGATGTCGGTGATACGCCAGCGCCACCGCGCGCTTGACGCGTCGTGACCAATACGCTTTATCTCCAGCAATGACGGAACCGGCCGAGTCGCCGCTCCCGCCGTCCGTGGCGCGAGTGCTGCGCACGTTTCGCGCCCTCGGG
>JAQBPV010000541.1 GCA_028287345.1 Gemmatimonadota bacterium | reverse complement strand
ACTCGCTGCGCGCCCTCGGCAAAAAGCCGTATTGTCGCGTCGAGGCCACCGTCGATACGGAAACGCACATCGTCGCACTACTTCCGGACGACTGGAACGGCCGCTTCCTGATGGGTGGTGCCGGCGGATACGTGGGATCAGCGGACAACCAGTACGAGTCGACCGTGCATGAGGGCTATGCCACCGTGGGCACGGACGCGGGGCACACCGCCCACGCACTCATGGCAGGGTGGGCCTTGCACAACGACCGACGTATCGCGGACTACGGGCATCGCGCCGTGCACCGTTCGGCGGAAGTGACCAAGGCGCTCATCGCTGCGTACTATGGCCGCCCGGCGGAGCACTCCTATTTCATCGGCTGTTCGAACGGCGGCCGCGAAGCGCTCATGGAGGCGCAGCGCTATCCCGCCGACTTCGACGGCATCGTGGCAATCGCACCGTGGATCAACCCTCTCGCGTTCTCTGCGGCGGCCGTCCGCAACCTGCAGGCGCAGTACCCGACAGCCAACTTCAGCGCACCCGTCGTGACACCTGCCGTCCTGCGGCTACTGGCTGCGAAGGTCACGGAGACCTGCGACGCGATCGATGGTGTGCGAGACGGCATTCTCGAGAACCCCGAGGCGTGCACGTTCAAGCTCGCGTCGCTCCCGGCATGTGCAAACGACGTGACGACGGACGGGTGCGTAACGCGTGCGCAGCGTGCAGCGCTCACGGCGTTCACAACACCGCTCACCGCCGGCACGCTGCGGTATCCGGGGTGGCCGTTCGGCAACGAAGCCGACCCGGAGGGATGGGGAACGTGGATGACCGGGCCGGTCGCGGCGATGATGGAACTCACTGCGCGGACCGCTCCGACAGTTCAAGCAGTAGTCGCGACTCAGTTCTTCAAGTACCTGGTGTACGGCGACTCCGCGTGGCGCTATGTGGACTACGATCTCGCGCGTGCGGGGCGCGACGGCGCGAAAGTCGCCGCCGTCGTCTCCCCCGCGAACGCGGATCTCTCGGCCTTCCGTGCGCGCGGCGGCAAACTCTTGCTGGCGCACGGCTGGTCCGACCCGGCGCTCAGCGCGCGCGCCACGATCGAGTACTTCAAGGCGGTGCAGCAGCGCACGCCGCAGGCCTCTTCGTTCACGCGGCTGTTCCTGATGCCGGGCGTGCTGCACTGCGAGGGCGGGAGCGGCTGCGACGACGTGAATTATGCGGGCATCATCCGTCGCTGGGTGGAGCACGGCGAGGCACCATCGCGCATCGTCGCACGCAAACTCCGCGGCACGCAGGTGGTACGAACGCATCCGCTGTGTGCGTACCCGATGACGGCGCGACACAACGGCACAGGCAGCACCGATGATGCTGCGGCGTTTACCTGTCGATAGGCGATCTGCCAACGCACGCGTTAGATCTCCGGCGTGTCCGCGCCAGCCCTGCGCTCCGGTGTCCGCAACGAGGCCCCCACAGATGCTGACGCCAGCTCGCAAGTAATGGACGCCAGAGCGGTCTGGGGTCCGGTGGCGACTAGCACGATCGCCTCTACCGCATCGGCCCTCCCATTGAGTGGTTCATGTCAACGGCTCGCTGTCGTATCCAACGCCTTCGCGATAGCGGTGATCGTATTCCAGTTCCGCGTGGTAGCGGGAACCCCGAATAGCCGATCGAGCTTGCCGAGGTAGCCGATGACCTTCATGTGTCGCCGGTAGACGCCGAAGACGAAACGTCCCTCGCGCGCGAGGACGTTGAGAAGCCACTCGCCATCGGAGGGAAATGTCAAGGGCAGCGACGGCGCCGCGCGGGGTCGCTTGGACAGCACGCTCACGAAGCGAACGACGTCTGCCCGCACGCGTTGGTCGGCGAAAGGATTCTGCGACATCAGCTCGCTGATCTCCCGGCCCTGACAGATCATGATTTCGGCATCAAACGGAAGCCAGCGCGCCAACTCCGCTCGAAGCTGAGTCTTGGTGACTGGCCCCCGGATGACGAACGTGCCCGCCGCGCCGATGTTGACGGCACCGAGGTGCTTCAGTCGTTCGGCAAGTGTAGTAGGTCGGAACGCGCGGTGGCCGCCGACGTTGATCCCTCTCAGAAGAACCACGAGTGCCACGCGTTCCTCCCGTCGTCAGCCCGCCTCGGCGCTCAACGAGCGATCTCCACCGCCGAGCGCAGCGCCAATGCGCAGAACGTGAGTGTCGCATTCGCACAGCTCGCACTCACACACGTCGGCGCACCGACGACGAACAGGTTGTCATGATCGTGCGTCCGTCCCCACCCGTCGACAACTGACGAGGACGCATCGCTCCCCATTCGACAGCCACCGGCCGGATGATCGAGGAAGCCACCGTCATCTTCCTCGTTACGAATCACCTTGCCGTTGCCGGCGCGCGCCATTCGGTCGAACAAAGCCTTCAGCGTCGCATCTGAATACGCGCGCACGGCCGACGACTCCGGCGCATCCTTGAACGCCAACTTCGGCAGCGGATCGCCCCACGCATTGTGTCGTGTCGCGTCGAGCGTGAGAGAGCTCTCGCGATCGGGCAGCACGTCATAGTAGGCTCGCACACGGGCGACGCCGGTCTTCGTGCGCTCGCGCCAGTCGCGCATGATGTCGTCGCCGAGCATGATGGTGTTCGCGCTGTCGCGCAGGCGTGGACCGCGATCGTAGCTCGACTCCCACACACGCAGGTCGTGTCGCAGGTAGCGGGCGTCGGGTGGCGTGCGCATGAACTGCTTCGTCACCAGTGAGTGCTGCCCGTTGATGCCGGGATAGAGCTTCAGTGGCAGCTCGATGAACGCCTGCTGGTTGCGATGGCCGGCGAGATACTTGCCCACCGTGC
Source organism: Gemmatimonadota bacterium (assembly GCA_028287345.1). Lineage (GTDB taxonomy): Bacteria > Gemmatimonadota > Gemmatimonadetes > Gemmatimonadales > Gemmatimonadaceae > AG11. Next base: position 311 of record JAQBPV010000541.1, on the reverse strand, counting down.
CAGAGCGATTCGCGAGGCCCGACAACAACAGGAGATGCGAGCTCCACACGTATCCCGCGGCGACCACGAACTGCTTCGCGCGGAACGTCACCGGTGTGCTGACACCTCGGTCCCGCTGCACCGCCTCTGCCGACGTGATACGCTGCGTTCCCGCGTCGCGGACGAGACGCCGAACGAGCGTGCGCGGATACAGCGTGATGCGATTCGTCGCCCGCAACTTCTGCCACGTAAAATCGGGCGAGTACTTCGCACCGATCGGACAGATCGGCGTGCACGTATCGTTGCGACAACACTCCGCTCGGCCATCGTAT
>JAQBPV010000492.1 GCA_028287345.1 Gemmatimonadota bacterium | reverse complement strand
GTGGCTATGGCCAGCTGCTCGACTGGGTGGTGTTCGCCGACTGGATCTTCTTCGGCACAACGGCGCTGACGCTCGTTGTCTTCCGGCGTCGCGACGCAAAGGCGGGCGTGACGGACTCGGGATTCCGTGCGCCATTCTATCCAGTCAGTGTCGCGCTCTTCTTTGCGGCGGCGCTCTACGTGGTGTTCGGCTCCATCGCGTCGAATCCGTGGAACGCCGTGCGCGGAATGCTGCTGCTCGCCGCTGGAGTGCCCGTCTACCTCTTCTGGCGTTGGCGGTCGAGCGGTTCGCGTTCGGCCGAGGCGCGCTAGTTACCGCCGCGCATTGATAGGGGCGTCGAGCGCCTCGCGAACCTTCTGCGCAAGCTGCGTCGGCGTGAATGGCTTCGCGAGAAACGGAGTGGAAGGATCGAGCAGTCCGTCGCGAATGATCTCCTCCGTGTGGCCCGACATGAAGAGGACACGAACGTCGGGATCGCGCCGGCGCAGCTCCTCGACCATGGTCGGTCCAGGCATGCCAGGCATCATCACGTCGGACAACACGAGATCGACTTCATTGGCCGCCGCGAGCACCAACGCGGTTACGGCGTCGGCCGCATCGACGATCTTGTAGCCGTGCATCTCGAGCGCGCGACGCGCGACTCGTCGCACGGCTTCCTCGTCCTCGACGAGCAGGATCGTCTCGTTACCCTTCGCGCCGGCGAGGCTCGACGGCCCGCTCACGCGAACAGCTGCCTGCGCACGAGGGAGATAGACGCTGAATGCCGAGCCCTTTCCCGGCGCGCTCTCCACCCACACGTAACCACCGCTCTGCTTGACGATGCCGAACACGGTAGCCAGACCGAGCCCCGTGCCCTGCCCCGCTTCTTTCGTAGTGAAGAACGGGTCGAAGATGCGCGCCTGCGTCGCGCGATCCATCCCCACACCGTTGTCGACGACGTCGAGGCGAACGTACGGACCGGGAACGTCATTCACGCCCCATTGCGCGAACTCGTCGTCGAGCACCGCATTGGATGTCCTGATCGAGACCACGCCATTGGTGCGACCGTGAATTGCATCGCGCGCATTGACGACGAGGTTCAGGATGACCTGTTCGATCTGACCTGGGTCGGCGAGCACCTGATTGAGCTCGGGTGAGAGCTCGAGCGTCAATTCACCGTCGTCTCGCAGCAGGAGGCGCAACATGCGATCCAGGTCGCGCACTCGACCGTTGAGGTCGAGCGCCTCTGGCCGCAGGAGCTGGCGGCGGCTGAAGGCGAGCAGTTGCGCGGTGAGCGCCGCGGCACGATCGGCGGCCTTGTTGATCTCGCCGAGGAATTCGGCGGAGGCGTCGTTTTCGTCGAGCGTCATCTGCAGCAGCGACGTAAAGCCCTTGATCGCCGTCAGCAGGTTGTTGAAGTCGTGCGCGACGCCACCGGCGAGAAGTCCAACCGCCTCCATCTTCTGCGCCATGCGCAATTGCGTCTCGAGCTTCCGGTGCGCTGTGACGTCCGAGACCATGACGATGGCGCCCGTGACGACGCCTCCGCGATCGCGCATCGGCGACGACGACACCTGGACGTCGAGGACGACTCCGTCCTTTCGCTGCCGGCGGGCCGGGTTCGCCTTGAGGGAGCCACCCGTGCGAGCGAACTCGAGGTTCTTGTCGTACGATTCGCGTTCGTCGTCCGGAATCAATGGCAGCGGCTTGCCCACCACTTCCTCCGCTTTCCAGAGGAACATCTTCTCGGCTTCAGGATTCCAGTGGAGTACGCGCGAATCGTTGTCGATCACGAGCACGGCGAGCGGCGCTTCGTCGATGAGGACGCGCAGACGCTCGCTCGTCATCCGCAGCTCACTGTCGGACTCGGCCTTTGCTTCGGCCGCGGTGCTGCGGAAAGTCGCGTCGCGGTAGTAGATGAGGCAGCCGCCCGTTTCCATCGGCGACACGTCCACCTCGATCCAGTAGGCCCCGTGCGTCCCACGCGTGGTAAAGTGGGTGGGAACGCGGTCGCGAGCGGCCTCCTCGACCGCGACACGCGCCGGCGTGGTGATGGTGTATCCCAGCAGATCCCAGAGGCTGCTGCCGGGGAACTTGTCGGGGTCTATCCCGACTGATTCCTGGTCGCGCCGAGCGACGAGGTTGAGGAACCCGATGCGCATTTCGTCGTCGACGAAGATGCAGGCATCGCGCACATGCTCGAGGAGCGGTGCGAGTGCCTTGGCGGCCTCGCCGAAGATCACGGGCGAGCGGGGTTTGTCTTCATTTGGAACGCGGAGCATGGTGGCAGTATCGGATGGAGAAGGCAATTCAGCTACCCATGTACGCCCTCAAGCTTGCTCCGCCCGGGTCAGGTGCCTATTTATAGGAGGAAGCACAACCGTTCGTCGTGGCGATTTCCAGCAAATTGCGGCCACGTTAATCCCCTGCTAAAGCGCGAGCTCTCACGCCGTCGCGTTTGGGCTCCTTTTTATTGTTGGTGCACGCATGATCGATCTTCCGCCGGCTGAGTCCGCCTCGCATCCGTACCTGCTCGCCCTGAAGGACCGCGTCCTCGTCTACGACGGCGCCATGGGCACGAACATCCAGCGGCACAACCCCACCGCTGAAGACTTCGGTGGCAAGGCGCTCGAAGGCTGCAACGACAACCTCGTGCTCACTCGGCCGGACATCATCCAGTCGATTCACGAATCGTTCCTTGCTGTCGGCTGCGACGTCGTCGAGACCTGCACCTTCCAGAGCACCCCGCACCGGCTGAAGGAGTGGGGGCTCGAGGACAAGACGCGCGAGCTGAATGTCCAGGCCGCGCGGCTCGCCCGGGCTGCCTGCGACAAGTACGCCACCCCCGATCGTCCGCGGTTCGTCGCCGGATCAATCGGGCCCACCGGCATGCTGCCGTCGAGCAGCGACCCCGCGCTCGGCAACATCACCTTCGAGGCGCTCGCCGAGACGTACTACTGGCAGGCGAAGTATCTGGTGGAAGGGGGCGTCGACGTCCTGCTCGTCGAGACGGCGCAGGACATCCTCGAGGTGAAGGCCGCGCTCACGGGCTTCGAGCGGCTGTTCGCCGAAATCGGCCGTCGGGTGCCGGTGCAGGCGCAGATCACGCTCGACACGAGCGGCCGCATGCTGCTCGGCACCGACATCGCGAGCGCGATCGCCACGCTCGAGGCCATGCGCGTGGACGTCATCGGGCTCAACTGCTCGACGGGTCCTGAGCACATGCGCGAGCCGATTCGGTACATGACGGAGCATGCGTCGCTGCCGATCTCGGTAATTCCGAATGCGGGTCTGCCGCTGAACACTGGAACGGGCGAAGCGATCTATCCGCTCGAGCCGTTGCCGATGGCGGGTATGCTGAAGGAGTTCGTCGAGCAGTTCGGCGTGCGCATCGTCGGTGGCTGCTGCGGCACCACGCCGGAGCACCTTTCGTCGATCGTGACCGCTGTGCGCGATGCGACACCCGCGACGTTGCCGAATCATGGGCAAGAGGCGCTGGTGTCGTCGGCAATGCGCGCAACGACGCTGCGTCAGGAGCCGGCGCCGCTGCTCGTCG
>JAQBPV010000487.1 GCA_028287345.1 Gemmatimonadota bacterium | reverse complement strand
CCGTGCCCGCGGGGCCGGTCTGGTGGTGGTTGTAGACGATCTGCGGGAACCACTCCCAGTACAGCTGATGATTGATGTTCCGCGACTCGGGCTGGTTGTTCATGTAGAAGTCGCGATTGTTGTCGTGCCCGATGTACTTCTGGTAGAGCCGCGGGATGTTCATGCCGCGCTTCAGCGTATCCGCATCCTTCATGTACCAGTCGGACACGAGCTGCATGCCGTCCGGATTCGCGTGTGCCGCGAGGATGATGCAGTCGTCGAGGAAGCGCATCGTCTCCGCGTCGCTCTTGCTCACGAGCTGATACACGGTCTCGATGAGCTGCGCGGCGCCGAGGACTTCCGTGGCGTGCAGGCCGCCGTCGATCCAGACGATGGCCTTCCCTTCCTTCGCCAGCGCGTGCGCCTGCTCGTCGGTGAGCCCCTGGGCCAGCGATAGCCGGCGCGAGATCTCCTTGTATCGGTCGAGCTTCGCGAGATTGGCCGGCGACGAGATGATCGCCATGAGCTGCGGGCGCCCCTCGGCCGACTTCCCGATCTCGACGAGCTTCATCCGGTTCGACTCTTTCGCGAGCTTGCGAAAATAGGTCTCGAACTGCGTGTAGTTGGCCAGCTTGTAGTCGTCGCCGATGTTGAAGCCGAACTGCTCCTTCGGCGACGTCACCTTCTGTGCGCTGGCGGTTGACGGCAACAGCGCAATGGCCGTTGCGAACACGATCGCGGCCGGCAGGTGCCGGTGTCGCGAGGTGGTGGGTACCCGCATGAATCTCTCCGTGGATGCCTGTCGGCGACTGCCCGGCTGGATGGGGCGTCGCGGTGCTCGAACGTCGGATTGTATGGCCTCGAACTAGACAACGCTAGCGAGGCATCGACCGTTGAGATGTCGGTTGAGCGGACAAAGTCAGCGCCGCGATGCGCGTCTCCACCGCGGCACGACGCTGGTCGAATTGCGGGTCAGCATGCCGCCACGCGCGCGACACGAGCCGGTACTGCGTGATCGCGCTGTCTCGCTGATCACTCTTGTCGTAAGCCTCGGCAAGCAGCTGCTGGAGCTCCGTCCGTGTCGCATACAGTCCGGCGGCGGACACCGGACCCTTGAGTGCTTCGACGAGCGGCGCAACCGCCTCGCGCGGCCGGCCCGCCGCCGTGAGCGAGCGCGCGAGGCCGGCGTAGATCCGTACGTGCGTGCTCTGCCGAACCCACACCGCCTGACGAAACTCGGCCGCTGCGTCGTCCGGCTTGCGCTCCAGTTCGAGCCGCAGCCCGCGCACGTAGTGGTGCAGACGTTTGTAGCGCTCCGTCGCCAGCGCACCGCTGGCGCGCACCGAGTCCTCGAGCCGTCGCAGCGTCGCCGTGTCGCCGGCGGACGCCGCCGCACCTGCTTCGTGCGTCCAATACCACGCTTTCGTCGCGCTGAATTTCGACTGCGACGGACCATGTTGCGCACGCGCCATCGAGTCGTACATCGCCGCGGCCGCGCGAGGCTGTCCACTCTCCGCAAGCACGACAGCCTCGAGCAGCCCATCCACCGCGTTTGGTGTTCCGTTCTTAGCCCGAACGCGTGTATACTCGCGCGCTGCCGACAGCGCGTCGCGCAGGCGGCCCTGTGTGCGGGACGCGATGACGTGCGTCCACAGCCCGTCGAGCCGACGCTCGATCTTGTCCGATTGTTCGGCGTACCGCCACGCGCGATCCACCGCCTCGTATTCGTTGTTGCGGAACCACCAGACGGTGTGCGACAGCGGGTCGTCGACGCGGAGATACTTGTTCGCCGAATCGACTGCCGCATGCGCCTCGGCGAACCGGTTGCTCTCGCCGAGGACGCTGCTGTAGGCCGACCATGCCCGCTCGGAGTTCGGTTGCCACTTGAGCCACGTCCGCGCCCAATGGTCGGCCTCTGGTAGCGAATCGATGCTGCGATAGACGTCGATCATCCCGGAGACAGCATCGCACGCACGGCAATGCGCGGCGAATGACGCGCTCGACGAATCCATCTCGACCACCCGGCGAAAATGCGGCAGCGCATCCGCGCGGTTGGCGCCGAGCAACAGCCCCTGTGCGTACGCGAGATGCGCGTCGGGCTCCGACGGGTATCGCGTCAACAGCGTGTCCGCCCAGGAGAGCACGCGCGGATCGGCCATCCGGCGGCCCCATTCGACGCTGATGAAGAGCCGCTCTCGCTCGCTGGTCGCGCGCGCGTGCCGCAGCGCCCGCGCGTAGTACGCATCGGTGCTGTCTCCGCCAAGAAGTGCCTGATACAGCGCGGCCATCGCGAACGTGGTATCTTCGACGAGCGCCGCCGCGAAGAGCCGCCGCGCCGCAAAGCCGTCGTTCACGGAGTACGCGCGCAGCCCCTGCTCGTAGAACCGGTAAGCGACGATCGAATTCGTCGTGCCCTCGCGTCGCGTCACGGGCGCGGGCACCTTGAGGTCGCGCGCGACCTGCTCGGTGAGAAAGTCCGCGAGCTGCGTGAGGTCGGTTCCCTCAACTGTATATGCGCCGCGCGTCTTGCCGGTCGCGAGGTCGCTGCGCTTGAGATCCGCGCGCAGCGATCCATTCGGCAGGCGCGTGAGCACGCCGTCGATGATCTCGCGCGCTCCCGCCGCGCGGGCGACGTCGGTGAGGTCGGCCGACCGTCTGCCCACAGCGACCTCGCTCATGCGTCGCTCGCTGATCAGGTCGAGCCCGGGAATGCGCGCGAGTGTGATCGCCAGCAGTGTTCCAAATCCGTCCAGCGAGTCGGATGCCGGCATCACGCCGATCTTCCCCACCGCGAGGGTCGGTTGACGCCCGTCACGCGTCATCGCGATGCGCGCGCCGAGGACTGCCATAGCGGAAAGTATGACGACTGCCGCCGCGGCAAGCAGTGGCATCATGCTTCGACGGGCTGGAGCTCCTGCAACTGACGCTGCCGGCGGCGCGGATGACGCGACGTCATCTGCGACTCGCGCCGCAGCGGCCCTCTTCACCGACCGAGCGCGCACGCCGGCCACGTCGACGCTGCTCGCCGCGCGCAGCATTTGCTCGGTTGCGGAGAGCCACTCGCTGCTCGGCGCTTCATCCATTTCGGTCGCGAGCCGTCGGATGAAGGCGCCTCGTGCCGACGTCGCGTCCGCGAGCCGGCCGGCTGCACACAGCAGTTCGATCGAACGACGCTGCGCACGCTCGTCGAGGGGGAATTGATCGGCCCAGCGCTGCGCGTACGTCGTCGCCTGATCGATGGCGCCGCTCGTCTCGAGCTGGATCACTGCGCGTTCATAGCAGAAGTCGAGGAGCCGTCGTAGCCGCTCCCGCTCCACATCCAGCCACGCGCGAAACCCCTCGGCTCCAATGTCCTCGCATCCCATCAGGAAATCGCCGACCCAGAGATCGGCCGCTTCGCGATATCTGCCCTGATTCGCCGCGTCGTTGAACTCGCGCACGTCATAGGCGACGTGGCCAGCAGTGAGCCGAAGTGATGCGGCGTCCACCTCGAGCACATCGCCGACGGCGCGCCGGAGTTGGAGCACCACTTGGCGGAGCGAATGTCGCGCCTTCTCTTCCGCGCGCTCACCCCAGAAGAGCGCCTGCACTTCCTCGCGCCGGAGTGCCGCCGGAGAGCGGTCGGCGAGTACCACGAGCACCGCCAAGTCGTTGCGCCGGCGCATCACAACGGCGCCATCGGATGCGCTCAGCCGCAGTCCTCCGAGCGTCATCAGACGGAGCACGAGAACCTCAACTGACTGTTGGGAAACGAGTTGCGTTTTGCTGACAGGCCGCTGCGCGCACGGGCGTTTCTTGAGGTCACTCGCGACATCGGATACCGGTAGGCGGGCAGATCATACCACCCCCGGCGCCCGAGCGGAATGACCGCAGTCCGTCGCCCCCCAATCTTCATGGAGACGCAGCATGCACGGTCGACTTACTACCACTCTCGCACTGGCGGGCGCCTTGCTCGCCGCCACGCAGGCCACGGCAAACGCGCAGGTCGTGGTGGACCAGGCACAGCCCCTTGTCTACTACGATCTGGTTACCGCCAATGGCTGGGTAGGCCAGCAATTCATTCCGTCGCTCACCAACTCGGCTGGCGCTGGCTTCTATCTGCAAGCCGGCCCGCCAAGCACCGGCATTTTCACGGTGGAGCTGTGGACTGACATCGCCTCCAACCCCGGCGCAACCAAGCTTGCGTCTGGCACGACGGCGTACTCGTTTGGAATCTACCAGCAAGGGTGGCTGGACGTGTTCTGGAATGCCGTCGCGGTCGCGCCGGGTACGCAATACTTCCTCGCCATGACCGCCGGTGGGCAGCCGGGAACCGTAGGCGTCAAGGGTGGGCCTGGAAATATCTATCCTGCCGGCTCCTTCTTTTATCAGAACTACAACGGTGGCACCGACACGTCGCCGTATGTGAACGGCTACCCGAACGATGACACGTCCTTCCGCGAATATGCGTCGACCGCAGTCGTCGCGTCGCCCGAGCCGGCGAGTCTGGTCTTGATGGCGACCGGCTTGCTCGGGGTGGTGGGCGTGGCGCGTCGGCGGAGAATTCGAGGCTGAGAAACAGCAACTGATTGACTTGAATCATGTGAATCAAAAGCGAATTCGATCTCTGCACGGATCCAGTAGAATGCGCAACGAACAATTCGATTTTTGAAGTCGCAACGCAGACTGGTGCGCCGCCTCTTCACGTATCACGGAGTAAATTCCAACAAATTCACATGATTCAAGTCATGGAAGTTGCCGCAGAGATGCGTATCGACCGCCGAAAATGACGAAGGCCGGCCTCTGTCATCGGAGGCCGGCCTATCTCATTCACACGACGAAGCCGAGAACGACTACGCCGCCGTCAGGACTCGGTTGCCCGCTTCGGTAATCGCCACCGTGTGCTCGAAGTGCGCCGACCGCGAGCCATCCACCGTGACGATCGTCCACTTGTCGGACAACGTTTTCGTCGCCGGACCACCGATGTTCACCATCGGCTCGATCGCGAGCGTCAGACCCGGCACCAGCTTGAGCCCACGCTTCGGCTTTCCGTAGTTCGGCACCTGTGGCTCTTCGTGGAACTCCACACCGATGCCGTGGCCCACGAGATCACGCACCACGCTGAACCCTGCCTCTTCGACCACGCGCTGCACCGCCGCGCCGATGTCGCCCAGATGATTCCCCGGCACCGCTGCGGCGATACCCGCCGCGAGTGAGCGTTCGGTCGTCTCGAGCAGGCGAGTCGTCTCCTCATCCACCGTGCCCACCGCCACCGTGGTCGCGGAGTCCGTGTAGTAGCCCTTGAAGCCGACGCCGAGGTCGATCGAGATGATGTCGCCCTCCTTCAGCACCCGCTTCTTCGACGGAATGCCGTGCACGATCTCGTTGTTGATTGACGCGCAGAGCGAACCGGGAAAGCCATACAGTCCCTTGAACGCCGGCGTTGCGCCGGGATGCGAGCGGATGAACTCCTCCGCCATCGCGTCGAGCTCCATAGTCGAGATGCCGGGGCGCACTTCGCGACGAATGAGCGCACGCGTATCCGCGA
>JAQBPV010000472.1 GCA_028287345.1 Gemmatimonadota bacterium | reverse complement strand
GCGGGAAGTGAAGACGCGAGGGCGAGCGGCAGGAGCGCGGCGCACAGCAGTCGCATGGAAGTCTCGTGACAGTGGGAGCGTCAACGCTATCGGCGAGCGCGGTGATGGGGAAGAGAGATGCTGTCAGGGCAGGCGCGATAGGGTTGCCCCGCCGGGCTCATTCCAGTATTGGAATGAGTGCTCCCGATCCTTCATCCCATGGTGCCCTTGATGAACGTCCTCCGTCCGCTTGTCATCGTCGCTGCTCTCGCCGCTGCTCCCGCCCATGCGCAACTCACGCGACCCGCGCCCGAGCAGGCGCTCGCTCGCGCGATCTACAAGGAGTTCATCGAGGTCCAGTCGGGCTTCACCACCGGTTCCACCACGCCAGTCGCCCAGGCAGCAGCGGCACGCCTGAAGGCGGCAGGCTTTCCCGACGCGGACATCCACGTCGACGGACCCAACCCGCGCAAGATGAACCTCGTGGTGCGCTACCGCGGCACGGGAGCGCGCAAGCCGATCCTCCTGCTCGCGCACACGGACGTCGTCGAAGCGAAGCGTGAGGACTGGAGCATGGACCCGTTCACGTTCGTCGAGAAGGACGGCTACTTCTACGGCCGCGGCACGGGCGACGACAAGGCGCAGGCCGCCGTCTGGATCGCGCTCCTGCTGCAATACAAGGCAGAAGGATTCACCCCCGACCGTGACATCATCGTCGCGCTCACGGCGGACGAAGAGGGTGGTGGACCCTTCAACGGCGTGCAGTGGCTGCTCGACAACCATCGCGACTGGATCGACTCCGAATTCGCGCTCAACGAGGGAGGCTGGGGCGAATCGGTCAACGGCAAGCGCATCGCCAACGATCTGCAGGTGAGCGAGAAGTACGTGCTCACCATTCGTCTCGAGTCGCGCAACAAGGGCGGGCATTCGTCGCTTCCAATCGCCGACAATGCCATCTATCATCTCGCCGGTGCGCTGGATCGGTTGTCGCGCTTCGAGTTTCCGCTCAAGACGAACGAGGTCACAGCAGCGTACTTCAAGCAGATGGCGAAGATCGAGAGCCCCGCGGTCAAGGCAGACCTTCTACAGGTCGCCAGTGGATCGCAAGCTGCGATGAAGCGCGTCGCCAAGTCGTCGACGCCGTGGAATGCAACGCTGCGGACGACGTGCGTCGCCACGATGCTCGAGGGCGGTCACGCGCCGAACGCACTGCCACAGCTCGCGGCCGCGACAGTCAATTGCCGAGTGCTGCCGGGCGACGCGAAGGACTACGTGGTGCAGGCGATCACGAAGGTCGTCGCCGACACGCAGGTTGCGGTCATCCTGCAGGGCAATCCGTCGCCGGGTGTGGCGTCGCCGCTGAGGGCAGACGTCCTGCAGGCGGTCACCGGTGTCACGGACCAGATGTGGCCTGGCGTCATCACGCTTCCAATGATGGTCATGGGCGCCACCGATGGTCGCATGCTCCGCTCCGCCGGCATTCCGACATACGGCGTTCAGGGCTTCTTCATCGACCGCGACGACGTGCGCTTCCATGGCCGAGACGAGCGGATGCGGGTCCAGTCGTTTTACGAGGGGCACGCATTCCTTTACGAATTGGTCAAACGCCTCTCGCGCAATCCGACGGCGTCGTAGGGTCCTGCCATCGCGCTGTGGGAAGTGTGCGCAAAGGGAATTGAGCAACTGCTCTTTTAGACGCCCCTTAAGATCCTCTAAGCGGACCTTTTAGGCACGCGTTTGACAAGGCGGATTCGGTTCGGCACTTTCGTCACTCCCCGGGTCCCCTTCGTCACTTTCTCCAGGCGGTACAATGAACAAGCTGACACTCGCCCTACCGATTCTCCTCGTTTCGGCAGCGTGCGACCGATCTCCTGTCGAGCCGGCAACGCTGTCCCCTGCGTCAACCCGCAGTGCTTCACTGGCAGGCAACTCGACGGTGGTGGTCGCCGAGGCATCGGTAGTGCGTCAGCTGGAGGATACGCCGCCCACGAACAACTGGGTGCTCTACACGCGCGCCGGCACGCCGCCGACGGCCGGCCAGTTCGTCATCGGTCCGGACGCGCCGCCTCTGGGTGTGGGCAGCTTCCAGTCCCAGCTCCCGCTGTCGACCCAGAAGCTCACGCTCTTCAACTACGATCACGTCGGAACAGCGCTCAGCAGCATCACGGGATTGTCGTATGCCACCTACAAGAATACCGGCGGCAGCTTTCCATTCCCGTCGATCAACATCCAGATCGACATCAATGGCGGCACGCTGAATCCCGGCGAGTTTCGTACGCTCGTGTTCGAACCGTACGTGCAGCCTGGCTTCATCGACGCCGTGGGCATGTGGGAGTCGCGGGACGCGTACGTCGGTGGTGCCGCCAAGTGGTGGTCGACCGGTTCGACGCCGTGCCCGCAGTCCAATCCCTGCACGTGGAACACGATCGTTGCCACGTATCCTGCCGCGACGATCACCGGCGGTTTTGGGATCAACGCGGGCAGCGGCAACATGGGCCTCGACGGGTCAGTCGACGCACTTTCCATCGCCTACGGCGGTGGGAGCGTGACGTATGACTTCGAGCCATTCGTGACAGCGACGTCGAGGGAGAGCTGCAAGGACGGTGGATGGAAGACGCGGACGCGCGCTGACGGCTCGCCGTTCAAGAACCAGGGCGACTGCGTTTCCTATGTGAACAACGGCCACTAGCCCAGGCTCGGGAAGTACGTGAACACCCGCGCGGCCTGGCCCGCGCGGGTGTTTTCCGTTGCCCAACGGCGCGCCGCGCAATACGGTTGACGCATGCTGCCTCAAACCCTTGGCTCAGTCGAAGTGCGCGTACTCGGTGCATTGATCGAGAAGGAGCTCTCGACTCCCGATCACTATCCGCTGTCGCTCAACTCGTTGGTCGCTGCATGCAACCAGTCGTCGAACCGCGATCCGGTGATGTCGCTCGACGGCGCGTCGGTGCAGCATGCGCTCGATGTGCTGCGCCGGCTGAGCCTCGTGCGGTCATTTCAGGGCAGTGGAGAGCGGTCCCGAAGTTTCAACACCTGCTCGCGGACAGCGACGATCTCTCGCGCGCCGAACTGGCGGTGTTGTGCGTGCTGACGCTGCGCGGCCCGCAGACGCAGGCTGAAGTCGTATCGCGTGCGTCGCGCCTGGTGCCCGACGCCGACATTCAAGCCGCGCTCGAGGCATTGCCGGCGGTTACGCGCCTCCCTCGCCGGCCCGGACAAAAAGAACAGCGATACGCGCACACACTCGGCGGCGAAGTCGTATTCGAAGAAGAGGAGGTCGTCGTCGAAGCACCGGCAGCCGTGACGGACCGCATCGCCGCGCTCGAAGAGCTCACGCAGGAGCTGCGCAACGAAGTCACCGATCTGCGCGCGCAGCTCGACGCGTTTCGAAAGCAGTTCGAGTAAGCGCGTGGCCATTCATGTTGCGCTCGTGCATCCCGAAATTCACTGGAACACCGGCAACGCTGGAAGGTCCTGTCTCGCCGCGGGAGCAACGCTGCATCTCATCAAGCCGTTGGGCTTCTCGCTCGACGAGCGCGAGGTGAAGCGCGCGGGACTCGACTACTGGGAGCATGTCGACATCCGCGTCTGGGAGAGTTGGGACGCGTTCGAGCGCGAGCTGCCAACACTCGGCGCCGCGTACTTCTTCTCTACCAGGGCGAAGCGAGTGCTCTGGGACGCCCCACTCGGCGCGACCGAAGACGTCGTCCTCGTATTCGGCCGAGAGACGGGCGGTTTCAGTGCGTCGATTCATGAGCGGTATGGCGAGCGCATGCTCGCGATGCCGATTCACTCCGAGCGCGTGCGTTCCCTCAACCTGTCGACGTCGGTGGGGATCGCACTGTACGAGGTG
>JAQBPV010000118.1 GCA_028287345.1 Gemmatimonadota bacterium | reverse complement strand
CGCTTGCCCTGGACTTCGACTGTAGCGACGTCGTTCGGGCCCGCCACCACCTTGTACGGTACGCGCTTCTGCTCCTCGGACACTTCGCTGGTCTTGCGACCCATGAAGCGCTTGATGGAGAAGACGGTGTTCTGTGGGTTGGTGACGGCCTGGCGCTTGGCCACGGTGCCGACGAGTCGCTCGCCATCCTTGGTGAAGCCGACCACTGAGGGGGTCGTGCGTCCACCTTCGGCGTTCGGGATGACGACTGGATCGCCACCCTCCATGACGGCGACGACAGAGTTGGTCGTCCCCAAATCGATGCCGATGACTTTGTCCGCCATTGCTTCCTTGTTGAGAAATGTTTGAGGGCGCGGTCCGATGGCCGCGAACAGGCCGTTGAAGGGCAAGTCCGGGACCCGGGTCGGTACGCCAGTCTGGCAGAAATCAGGTAGTTGGGATCGGTGGTCTGCGTGACAGCGTGGCGCACTTCGGGCACGCCTGTCAGTGCGGCAGGGGGTAGGCCAGCGGTGCGACTTTCGACAGATTCTCGGGCATGATTCCCGTCGGTGACGAGAACCCGCGAATGCACACGCCATGGATGACATGGCTGATCATCGGCGTCACGGTCGCCGTGTGGTTCCTGGTCCAGGGCGCGGGCTCGCCCGCTGCCGTCGCGGCCTCCGTGTGCGACCTCGGCCTGGTGCCCGGCGAAATCACGCATCGCGCCGCGGTGGGATACGCGCTGCCGATGGCTCCCGGCCTCTACTGCGTCATCGATCGCGAGCCAATCAACACGTTCACGCCGGTGATCTCGATCTTCCTTCACGGGGGCTGGGGTCATCTGCTCGGCAACATGCTCTTCCTGATGGTGTTCGGGGACGACATCGAGGACAGCATGGGACCCGGCCGCTTTCTTGTGTTCTACCTGTTGTGCGGCATCGTGGCCGCGGCGGCGCACGTCGCTGTCGATCCGGCGTCGCCGGTACCGACGGTCGGCGCATCGGGCGCTATTTCCGGCATCATGGGCGCGTATCTGCTGCTGTATCCACGGGTGCGTGTGAGGATGCTCTTCATCTTCATCATCTTCTTCAAGGTCATCCCGATTCCCGCGTGGCTCGTGCTGCTCTGGTGGTTCTTCGTGCAGGTGCTGACGGGACTGCCGGAGCTCTCTTCGGTGCGCGCTGACGTCTCGAGCGGTGTCGCGGTCTGGGCGCACATCGGCGGATTTCTCGCGGGGGTGCTGCTCATCAAGCTGTTCGTGAGCCCGTCACTGACCGCGAAGCGCGCCGCCCTGATGGCGATGGAACGAGCGCGGCTCACCGCAGCGCCGTGGTAGCTTCCCGCGCGCGCGAGCGCAAGATTTTGCCGCCCTCTCCATGCGCGAGTATCTTCGTGACTGCACCGATACTTGCGTGTGACGTGCCCAACAACTTCCTCAGATCCCATCCGCGCTCATGCTGAGCCGTCTGATCCCACGTGATGAAGAGTTCTTCAGCCTGTTCAACAAGCTTGCGGAGCATCTTCGTACTTCGGCGCAGCTGTTGGACCAACTGTTCTCCGCGCCGCAGCGCACCACGGAGTTGGTGAAGCAGATCAAGGATGTCGAGCATCTCGCCGACCAGCTCACGCTCGACATCAGCGTGCGCATCGACAAGAGCTTCATCACGCCGATCGATCGTGAGGATATCCACCTCCTCGCGTCGCGACTGGATGACGTCATCGATCGCCTCGACGGTACGGCGCGCCGCGTGGTCATGCTCCACATCAACGAAGTGCGCGAGCCCGCGAAGCAGATGGCGCACGTCATCGTTCGCGCGGCCGATCACATCGCCAAGGCGGTGGGGTCGATCAAGCGACCGAGCGAGGTGGCCATCCAGGCCGCGGAGATCAAGAAGCTCGAGGAGGAGGGCGATGCGCTGTATCACGAGGCCGTCGGTGCGCTGTTCGCCGGTACGCCGGATGCCATCGAGGTGATCCGGTGGAAGGAGGTGTACGAGTCGCTCGAGACCGCGATCGATCAGTGCATGGGCGTCGCGAACGCCGTCCACAGCATCTCCATCAAGAACTCCTGAGCTGATCTCGTGGTCTGGTACGTCCTCGCGATCATCCTGATCGCCTTCGTCTTCGATTTCAGCAACGGCTTCCACGACTCGGCGAACTCGATCGCCACGATCGTGGGCACGCGCGTCCTCAGCCCACTCGCCGCGGTGATGTGGGCGGCGTTCTTCAACTTCGCCGCGCTGTTCACCGGCGGCGTTGCGGTGGCGAAGGCCGTCGGCGGCGGGATGATCGAACAGAGCATCGTCGACCCGAACGTCATCCTCGGCGCACTGCTCGGCGCGATCGCGTGGAACATCATCACCTGGTCGTACGGCATCCCTTCGAGCTCGTCGCACGCGCTCATTGGCGGCTATGCGGGTTCCGCGATGGCCAAGGCGGGACTCGCGGCCATCACGTGGGGACCCAAGTGGGTTCAGACGCTGTCGTTCATCGTGATCTCACCACTCGTGGGATTCATGGCGGGCTTCGCGATCATGGTGACGTGCTACTGGATCTTTCAGCGCATGAGCGGTAGCAGAGCCGATCGTGTGTTCCGCCCTGCACAGCTACTCAGTTCGGCACTGCTCTCGTATTCGCATGGCGGCAACGACGCACAGAAGACGATGGGCATCATCCTCGGACTCCTCGTCGCGAGCAAGGCGTACTTCGTCCACCAGACCGGATTCTTCCATCACTTCTACGTCGCCGACTTCCAAACGATTCCGCGCTGGGTGGAGATCGGTGCGTATTCGGCCATCTCGTTGGGCACGCTTTTCGGTGGTTGGCGCATCGTGCACACGATGGGTTCGCGCATCACGAAGCTCCGCCCGATCAGTGGCTTTGCCGCGGAGACCGGCGGTGCGATCGCGATTCAAATTGCGACGCACTACGGCATTCCGGTGAGCACGACGCATACGATCACGGGTTCGATCGTGGGCGTCGGCGCGACGCAGCGGTTGTCGGCGGTGCGGTGGGGCATCGCGGGGCAGATCGTCTGGGCGTGGGTGTTCACCATCCCGGCGGCGGGCCTGATGGCTGCTATCAGCTACTGGATACTGGCTCGCCTGTTCGTTCTTTGACGCGCGGGCTCATCCCTCTGTAGCGGTGATGCGCTTGTGTAGGGGTATCGAGACAATAAGTCCACATGTCTCAATATGTCTCAATCCCGCAAACGCAAATAAGCGTCATCCGAATGACGAACGCTGATCGTCGAAGGCTCGATTCTTCCGCAGCGTAAAGCGCATCGGTGGTCGCCATCGGCAGGAGATTTCGTGGTTTCTTAAGCGATTCCTGCATCGCCATCGTTGGGTGCCGCCGACCATACTGAGGCAAGACGGCGAGCGCGTTAGGGATGCCGATAGAAACTCCTATTGCGTTTTGTGCGAGAAACCCCCATCGTGTGTGCATCGCTGGTGTCCGCTGCACACCAACGACAGTAGCCTCAATCCTCGCCAGCCGCTTGTCGTAAGGCTTGGCTCAACGTCGCCGGTGCGGCACCGCGCCTGTGACTCGTAGGTAGCTGACGGCATCCCCGCCGTCCTTAGGGCGCGGCTACGCCCCCCATTCCGCAAGACGACATCACGCGATCGCACTGGCAGCAGCCACGGTGCTGCTCTCGCGAAACCCGCCGTCGTCGACCGAATGGTTCTTGATGCAATACGGACGGGCGATGTTGAACGACCTGTTTGATGAGGACAGTGCGCGGCAGGTTCGCGCGGCGATGGGCCTTGCCGAAAAGGCAGCATTCCTCAACTCCGTGCTCGAGAGTTCAACCGAGTACTCGATCGTCGCGAAGGATCTGACGGGCCGGATACTCACCTGGAACGAGGGTGCGCGCCGAATCTACGGCTATGAGTTCGACGACGTCGTGGGCCGAAATGCTCTCCTGTTGCACGCGCCGGCAGACATCGAGAGCGGCGAAGCGCATCGATGCCTCGAAGAGGCACGGATGAATGGCAAATGGTCCGGGCCGATGGTCCGCGTGCGGAAGGACGGTACCTCCTTCCGGGCGTTCGATACGATTACGCTCCGGCGAGACGAAGCAGGCCAGCCGACGGGCTTCACGATGATCTCTCGCGACCTGACCGAGTCTGAGCGGATCGAACGCGAGCTCCGAGAGTCGCAGGAGTACAACCGTGGCCTGGTCGAATCGAGCATCGACGCACTGATGACGACCGATTCGAGCGGCATCATCATGGACCTGAACCGTCAGATGTGCGAGATGGTCGGTGAATCAAGAGCCGACCTGATCGGCACTCCCTTCAAGCGGTATTTCACCGATCCCGATCGTGCGAACGCCGGCATTCGCAAGGTGCTCGCCGAAGACCGCGTGCAGAACTACGAGCTGACGATGCGGGCGAAGGACGGCCGGGAGACAGTGGTGAGCTGCAACGCGACGACGCTCCGCTGGGCGGACGGTCGAATGCGCGGCGTGTTCACGTCCGCGCGTGACGTCTCAGAGTACAAGGCGCTCGAGGAGCAGCTGAGAAAGAAGAACGAGGAACTCGGCGAGCAATATCAGCGCGTGCAAGAAGCAAATCGCCGCAAGAGCGAGTTCCTCGCCAACATGTCGCACGAACTGCGCACGCCGCTGAACGGGATCATCGGTTTTTCGGAATTGATGCACGACGGCAAGGCCGGCGCCATTTCGGCCGACCAGAAGGAGTATCTCGGCGACATTCTGACGAGCTCGCGCCATCTGCTGCAATTGATCAATGACGTCCTCGATCTATCGAAGGTCGAAGCAGGAAAGATGGAATTCCGGCCCGAGCGCGTTGACTTGCAGAAGACGGCGCGCGAAGTGAGGGATGTCTTGCGAACGCTGGCTGCGCAGAAGCGGATTCGCATCGATACGGAGATCGATCCAGCGCTCGGTGATGTCTTCGTCGACGTCGGAAAGCTCAAGCAAGTGCTCTACAACTACCTCTCGAACGCGCTGAAGTTCTCACCGGAGCGAGGACGTGTCGTCCTGCGCCTGCGCACGGAGGGTCCAGACGCCTTCAGGCTCGAGGTGGAGGACGGAGGCATCGGGATCAAGGCCGAGGACACACCGCTGCTGTTCGTCGAGTTTCAGCAACTCGACGCGAGCATCGCGAAGAAGTTCGCAGGCACCGGCCTTGGACTGGCGCTCACCAAGCGAATCGTCGAGGCGCAGGGAGGAGCGGTCGGCGTGAGCAGCGCGTTCGGGACGGGCAGTGTGTTTTTCGCAACGCTGCCACGTGGCGATGTATCCGAGACCCTTCCTGAGCCAATGCTCCCGGTCGCGACGTGGGCAGGTACACCGCGACTGTTGGTGATCGAGGACGATGCCGCAGACCGCGAGTGGATCGTTCGCGCGCTCAGTGGCGTCGGATATTTGGTCGAGGCGGTGGAGACGGGCACGGAAGCCTTGGCTCGCTGCAGGACCTCGTCCTACGACGCGATCACCCTCGACCTCCTGCTGCCGGACACCAACGGCCACGATC
>JAQBPV010000376.1 GCA_028287345.1 Gemmatimonadota bacterium | reverse complement strand
CGTACGGGAAGCGTATCTCCCGAAGCAGGACGGGCGATGCCGCGTGTGACATGCTCGTCGTGTCGAGACGCAGCCTGCCGTCGCTGGTAGTGTCGCCGCGATCGCGGAGCACGAACACCTGCTCCGACGCCATCGACGACGTTCCGCTCGGATGCAGGTGGATGAACACCTTGCCGTCCTCGCGCACGACGACGGCGTGACCATTCATGCCGAGGTATGGCTCGATGCTCGCGGGCTCGCCCTTTCGATCCGAGACACCGATCGTCAACACGCCGGGCTGATTCGCGACGACGACCTCAGGTCCGTTCCAGTACATGTACAGCTGCCCGTCGTGTCCGCGGATCTGCTTCAGGGCGCGGCTCACGGGAAGCGCATCGTCCGTCGACCACGCGTCGTCTAGACCAAGATTGCGCACGCCACTCGAGTCGACCGCCGCACTCAGCACCACCGAGTCGACGAGCGTGCGTTGAAAGCCACTCTCGTGCACGATGTCGGAGAAGATTCGATAGCGACCGGCGGGAAGCGGTGGCAGTGGCGTCGTCAGCGCGGTGAGGCCGACGAGTTGAGGGTGCAGGTGCGCGAAGACGAACGGCGAGTCAGCACGCACCACGAACATGTGCGCCATCTTGCCATGATCGGGCATGAGTGGAGCGACACTTCCCGTGCGCCAGTTCGGATCGGTGATGGTCTGCGTGAGCGTCGTGACTCCGTTGACAGTACGAACGGCGCTCTTTGTCGGCACCGGGCGATAGAGTGTGCGTCGGTAGCGAGCGGCTTCCGATTTCCACCAGTTCGCGCCGCCCAGCACGATGAGCGCCATCACCGGGACAGCGATGATCGCAGCGCGTCGCCCGCGGCGGCGCACGTCCGGTGGAACGACAGCACCCGGCGCGACCTGACTCTCGCCGGCCGCGGAGTACACCGTCGTGATGACCCCCGCGACGAGCAACGCGCCGAGGACGGCAAGCAGCACCGTGAGGAATGGGCTGAGCACAAGCTGTCCCGTTGCCACTGACGCCACGGGCACGATGGCCGTTCCACTTCCGGCTGCACCAGTGACGGTGACGTGGACGCTGTACGAACCCGACGCCATGAGCCACAGCTTGCCGCTGTAAGCGCCCGGTGTGCCCTTCACGCGGCCGGCGTCGTCGCCAACGGGCGCGCCCTTCGATCCTGCGCGCCAGAAGACGGGCCGCACGACCACTCTCGTCACTGAAGAATCCGCGACGCGCACGAATACCTCGGCAATGCCCGGCACCACCTGCGGTGGACGTATGGCGACGTCGATGGCGTACGGGCCAGCCTTGCCAGCGAAGTAGACATCGGGGCTCCCCACGTGTGCAGCGAGGAGCACCAGCATCGACAGCGCTGCGACGATGCGCAGCAGCCGATGTACTGCAGGCGTCACCGCTGCACCCGCATCATCCAGCGTCCGCGCACGAGCCCTACGAAGCTCGCAAACGTGGCGAACGCCAACGCCACGAGCGCGTCGACGAGTGGTGGCCAGTCCGTGGGCGACGAGCGACGATACTGAAACGCGAATCGCTCCGACGCCACACTCTGCCAGGAGACGTAGTTGTCGCCATGGAAGAACCAGTTGCGGCCGTGAGACATCAGCACATCGGCGAACGGCCAGTGCGAGACGAAGAGCGTCACGAGAAATGCGGCACCCATCGCCGCTGCGGCAGCGAGCGACGGCCACGTGCGCACGCGTCGCCAGGTGAGATCGATGGCCAGTGCGGGCACGACGAGCAGCAGCGGGAAGTCGAGCGGCACGTAGTGCGTGATGTCGCGATAGATGGGCCCGAGTTTCGGCACTGCGGGAAAGAGCATCAGCACCCAGCTCGTTGCGAGCAGTACGATCATGTAAATCGCGGCAGCAGTCGTTGCCGGCCACCGGCTGCGCCCGGCGACCGTCGTAGCCACGAGCACCATGGGAAGGGTGAGCGACAGCGCGCGGTAGAACGCACCCGAGTGCATGAGGCTGCGATCCGACCACTCGAGCAGGAAGATCGCGAGGATGCTCAGGAACAGCCCGGTCGATAGCGCGTAAAGTCGTCCGGCGACGATGCGCGTCTCGGGATCGTCTGCGCTGTTCTGGAGTGCCAGCGTCCGCATGACCGCGCCCGTGACGATGCCCATCATGCCGAGTCCGAGCAGGATGTGCGGAGGGCTGATGATGCGGACGTCGAGTCCGTATGCGTTGTGCCACCAGTCGTCGAACGGCGCCGACGTGAGCATCGCGCCGCAGCCGAGTATCGAGATCCATGCACCGAGTGGCGCGCGAAAACCCCAGAACGAAACGCCGCTCGCCTTCTCGGCGTCACTGCCACGAAACGTCGTGTGCAGCGCGAGTCCACCTGAGCCAAGGCCAGCGATGAGTCCACCACCCTGTATGAGCAGGTGGGCTGGCGTCCAGAACGTGTCGCGGCCGATGGACATGTGCCACGAGATGTCCCAGATCAGTCCGACGACGACCATCGACGCGGCGACGACGCACGCGTACGCGTGCCATGCGAATGCATGTGTGCCGGTCTCGGTGCGTTCGCGCGGGCGAAAATAGGTGGCAGCCAGGCGGTCGATCGTCGTTGCCATGGATCGCTAGAAAAGGGACATCTGCTCGCCGAGCGACTCGGGATCCACCGGCGCCTGGCCGAGGAGAAGTTGCAGTTCACGCACGCTCTGCGGCGAGTGGCCCGCGAAGTGATTGTTCACGTAACCGTAGACCTTCACGCGCACCTTTGCGAGCGTCGCGAGGACTTCCGACCACTGCTCGAGCTCGCGCGCGCGGTCGATCTGGATGCGCGAGTAGTCCACGATCTCGCGATTGCCACCCATCCATCGGAAATAGATGAAGTCGGCGGTCGGCCGTTTTGCGAGCGCGAGCATCTGCTTGCGCGGAATCCAGCGCGCATCGGTGATCGTGAGCGCGACGCCATGCTCCGCGAGGAGCGCGAGTACACCGTCGTTGATCCACCCACGCTGTCGAAACTCCACGGCGAACTTGATGTCGCGCGGCAACGTCGGCAGAAGATTCGCGAGCGCCGGCAGCTCGGCAGGACCGAAGTCAGGGCCGAGTTGAATGAGCACCGGCCCCAACTTCACGCCGAGCTCACGCGCGCGATCGTAAAACTCCTCGGCGATGTCCGTGCTGTCACGCAGTCGGCGTTCGTGCGTGATCTCCTGCGGCATCTTGAGCGCGAACGTGAATCCCGCGGGAGTCCGGTCGTACCACCCCCGTACCGTCTTGACCGGCGGAATGGCGTAGAACGTCGAATCCACCTCGACGGTCTCGAATGCGCGCGCATAGACGGTGAGATACTCCGCGGGGCGCGTACCCGGCGGGTAAAAGGCACCGACCCATGCGTCGTAGTTCCAGCCCTGCGTGCCGAGGCGAAGCCGCGAAGTCATGGCAAGAATCGGCGGCCGTGACCTGTTGCTGTCAAGCTCGGCAGCCTGGAAGTGAGCCCGCGCCGCGGGTCCCGAATTTGCCTTCACTCCGTACGAAACTTTCATCAACGACTGGAGGATTGCATGGACAATCGCGACAACTTCGGCAATACGACCGACGGCAAGATCGAGCGCGCAAAGGACTCCGCGCTTGGGAAGCACGACAGCAATCCGAGTCATGTAGACGAGGCCGGTGAAGCGGTTGGCGGAATCGGCGGTGTGCTGGCAGGCGCGGCCATCGGTTCGGCAATCGGCCCCGTCGGCACGATCATTGGCGGTATTGCCGGTGCGGTCGGCGGTTGGTGGAGCGGCCGTGCCGTAACGGAAGCGGCGTCCAATATCACCAAGGACGACGACGAGTACTATCGTGGTCATTACGAAAGTTCGTCGACGAAGCTCGCCGATCGCTCGTATGACGACGTACGCCCGGCGTATCAGCTCGGCCAAGTGGCTGCGCACAACCCGGATTACGCGAACAAGCCGTGGAAGGATGTGTCGACCGATCTCCAGCGCGGCTGGACGGCTGACAACACCAAGAAGTACGGCGACTGGAACACGGTCAGCAACTACGCGGGCGAAGGCTTCACGCGTGGCCGTTCTGCCGTCGGCGCCGCAGCGGCTGGCACGGCGAATGCCGCTAAGACCGTGGGCAACAAGGCAGCGAATGTGGTCGACGACATGAAGGATCGCGTCGACGGCAATCCCGCGTCGAAGCCCGGCAAGGAT
>JAQBPV010000339.1 GCA_028287345.1 Gemmatimonadota bacterium | reverse complement strand
CTGCCCAGGTCGGACGGAAGCCGCCGGTGCAGCGATCGGCCGTCCGTGATCGCTTCGACTTCATTGATGATCTGCTCGATCGGCTCGAGCGCCTGCCCCGCGATGGCGTACGACACGCCGATCGACGCCAGGATCAGGAACGGAAAGACCACGATCATCGTGCCGATCAGCACACTCGGCGTGAGCTCGACGAGGTTGGTCGGCACGCCGGCGACCACGCGTGTGATGAATCGCAGTGCGGAATCCGGCCGCGACTCCAGCAACAGTCCACCGCCGAAGTTCGTTTCGCTCACTGGCACGACCGTACTCTCACCGCCGGGCGGAAGTCGCACCGCCGCGCGATCGATCGCCAGCCGGTCGTCGTCGGAGAGCTGGCGAATGCCCACCGAGCTGTAGATGGACCGGTCGTCGCGGTCGTACACGAGGTAGTAGCCCGGCACCTTCTCGAGCAGGTTGGTGAGGTCTGCGGTGGCGTACACGCATTGCCGGTCGCGCTCCTCGCCGCAGGGACGCATCTCGGTAAGCGTCCGCCCTTCTCGCGCCGCGGCGCGAATGAGGAAGAGCGTTCGATCCCCCTGGTCGACGGCCACGCGCGCGAGCTGCCGCAGTTGCAGTCCGCGCGCGTTGTGCGCGAAGTACAACGCGCCGGCAAAGAGAATGACGTTGCCGACGAGCGCGAACCCGTACGCCACCGTGAGCCGCGCCCGAAGCGTGGCCATTCCCTGCTACTCCTTCAGGACGTAACCGACACCACGCACCGTCGTGATCAGCTTCCGCTCGTGCCTCGCGTCGATCTTCTTCCGGAGGTGGTTGATCACCACGTCGACGATGTTCGTGCCCGGATCGAAATGATAGCCCCAGGCATACTCGGTGATGAGCGTGCGGCTCATGACGCGACCGGCATGTCGCGCGAGGTACTCGAGCACAGTGTATTCCTTCGGCGTGAGCTCGATGAGCTCACCGGCGCGGCGGACTTCGCGCGTCGACTGGTCGATCTCGAGATCGGCCGCGCGCATCACGGGCGATGCGATCGCGCGTGGACGACGCGCCAGCGCCTCTACGCGAGCGAGGAGCTCCTCGAACGCGAAGGGCTTCGTCACGTAGTCGTCAGCGCCGGCGCGCAGTGTGGACACCTTCGCGTCCACGGCATCCTGCGCCGTGAGCACCAACACCGGGCGCTCGAATCCCCTCGCGCGCAGCGACCGCAGCACGTCGAGCCCGCTCTTTCCAGGCAACCGCATGTCGAGCACGATGAGGTCGTACGCCTCCGAGCTCGCTCGCCGCTCTCCTTCTTCGCCGTCGGCAGTGAGGTCCACTGCCCATTGATGTTCCTCGAGTCCCCGCTTCACGTACTGGCCTACCGTCGGATCATCTTCGATCACGAGAATTCTCATCCGCGCTACTCCAGGCCGCCGGGCCGTTGGAATCCGTATTCACGGATCTTTCGGTACAGCGTCTTGGAGCTGATTCCGAGCGCCGATGCGGCGCGACCCTGATGCCAGTTGGTGTTGTGCAGCACCGACTCGATGTGGCGTCGCTCGAGCTCCGCGAGCGACACAGCTGGTGACGACGCCGGTGTATTGCCATGGCCCGGCAACTGGAGCGGCAGATCGCTCGCACGAATCTGCGGGCCCTGCGCCAACAAGACGGCGCGCTCGATAACGTTCTTGAGCTCGCGTACGTTGCCCGGCCACGGATAGCGCCCGAGCACGTCGAGCGCGTCGACCGTGAGCGTGGGCGGATTGGCCTTCCCATACTGGCGCAGGAACTGGCGAGCGATGAGCGGGATGTCCACCGCGCGCTCACGCAGCGGTGGCAGCTTGATCATGATCGTGTTGATGCGGTACAACAGGTCGTCGCGAAAGAGACCTTCGCCGGCGCGCGCTGCCAGATCGCGATTCGTGGCGGCGAGGATGCGCACGTCGACTTCCACTTTCTGCGTACCACCCACGCGATAGAAGCTCCGCTGGTCGAGCGCTCGAAGCAGCTTGCTCTGCAGCTTGAGCGAGAGTTCGCTGATCTCATCCAGGAACAGCGTGCCGCCAGCCGCGAGCTCCATGAGGCCAAGCTTCCGCTCGTCTGCACCGGCGAATGCGCCGCGCTCGTGTCCGAACAGCTCACTGTCGAGCATCCCTTCGCTCAGCGACGCGCAGCTCACGTCGACGAACGGGCCGGCGCGCTCGCTCAATCGATGCAGCATGTGCGCGACGAGCTCCTTCCCCGTACCCGACTCGCCGGAGATCAGCACCGCGCTGTCACTCGGCGCCACCTTCGCGACTACCTCGAGAACGGCCTGGAGCGGCGCATACTGCGTCACGATCTCCGTGGCACCGCCGGCGCGCTCGAGCTGCGACTGCAGCAGCACGTTCTCTCGCGCGAGACGACGCTTCTCCCATGCGCGTCGCACGAGGACGTCGATCTCCGCCATGCGATATGGCTTCGCCATGTAGTCGTAAGCGCCGAGCTTCATGGCGCTGATCGCCGTCTCGATGGTGCCGTTGCCGGTGATGATGATGACCTCCGGCGGATCGGCGTCAGCGCGCACCTGCTTCAGCACCTCGAGTCCATCCAGCTCCGGCATCACGATGTCGAGCAGCGCGACGTCGTACGCTTCAGCGCGCAGCGCCTCGAGCGCCGCGCGGCCATCGGTGACGGTGTGCACGGCGTAGCCGCGCCCCCCCAGGAAATTCGAGAGGATCTGTCCGAGGTGTACCTCGTCCTCCGCCACCAGCACCTTGATCTTCTGCTCGCTCACGTTCGCTCCTCGGTCTCGTCCGCTCGCGGAAGGATGATGCGGAACACGCTACCTTCGCCCGGCGCGCTGTCGACTTCGATGCGGCCATCGTGCTCGGCGACGATCGCATAGCAGATGGACAGCCCAAGCCCCGTGCCGCGGCCCGGTGGCTTCGTCGTGAAGAACGGCTCGAAGATCTTCGGCAGGTCGGCGCGACGGATGCCTTCGCCCTGATCGGTGATTTCGGCGATCACCGTTCTCAGGTTGTCGCCCCACCGGGTGCGCAGCGTGACCGTGCCGAGGTCCTGCATGGCGTCCATCGCATTGATGAGGAGCGACATGAAGACCTGCATCAACTGCTCGGAGTTGGCGCGCACGACGTTTCCGATGGTGCGGTCCAGGTCCAGGTGCACGCCGAGCTTCTTGAAGCGCGTGTGATGCTTGAGGACGTACAGCGTGCGCTCGATCGCGTCGTTCACGTTGACGAGCGCCTTCGCGCCCGCCTTGGGACGACTGAAGTCGAGCAGGGAGTCGGTGATGCCCTTGCAGCGCTGCACTTCGCTCTGGATCAGCCGCAGCCCATCGAGAATTTCCGGCGGCGAATTCTCGTATGACAGCTCGAGACTTTCGGCGCACGCAGCGATAGTGGCGAGCGGGTTGTTGATCTCGTGCATGATGCCCGCGGCAAGCGTGCCGATGGCCGCCAGCTTCTCGGCCTGTGAGAAGCGGTCGTTCGCCGAGCGCCATTCGGTGACGTCCTCGCCGACGGTGATGACGTGCGTCACCGGGCCGTCGTCGAGTCGCATGGGAATCTTCGAGATGCGGAAGGTGCGCAGCTCGCCGCTGGCCATGGACTCCATCTGGAAGATCTGCAGTCGACCGGTCGCGAAGACTTCGTCGAACTCGCGCCGCAGCACCGTGGCTGGCTGCCGATGAAGGATCTCGAAGATCGTGCGCCCGATAGCCTCTTCGCGCGACACGCCCTGCATTCCCGTCTCCCGCTTTCGGTTCCACACCGAGATGCGATAGTCGCGATCGATGACGTAGAGTCCCACCGGCAGCGAGTCGATGATGCGCTCGGTGACTCGACGCTCGCGATCGATCTGCTTCGTGCGCTCGAGCACTTCCGTCTCGAGCCGCTGGGCGTATGCCGCCTGGCGAAGCACGGGCGCGAGAATGTCCGCCACCGTCGCTAGAAAGCTGCGCTGGTCGGGCGTGAGCACGATCGTCGGCATGAGCACCAGCGCGCCGAGCGAATTGTGTGCAGCGTCGAGCCGAACGACGATCAGTCCCGATGCGGACGACGTGCGGGCGGTGAGAAGCGCGCGAACCTGGGCGGCCGTTGGTGCAGTCGGCCCGATGCGCGCCTCGCACTTCAGCTCACCTTCGCCACCGAGCCAGAGCGAGATGTTGGATGCGCTGACCGTATCGGCCACGCGTTCCAGCACGCCTGGAAGCACCTCGGAGGGCGCGTCACCAGTCGCCAGTGCCGCCGCGATCTGCGCGATGGCATGGAGAAGGGGACGATCCGTTTCTCTCTGCGCTTCGGCGGCGTCCGCAGCAGTATCAGCTACGCGGATCGCGGCGTCGCGAGTCGGGGTGCTAGCCAGGACGAGGCTCGGTAAGGGGGAGGGATTCAGAAGATAGGACGAAATGTCCGACGAGACAAGATGACCGACGCAACTCAGCGCGCCCCCAAGTCATCCTGCCCGAGCATCCCTCGTTTCCTACCTAGGCGGCCTGCTCCGACCGAAGCGCATTGATCTGCTCGAGCAATTCCGCATTCGAGCGCTTCTGGCTCGGATTCTCCTCGACGTGAACCCACC
Source organism: Gemmatimonadota bacterium (assembly GCA_028287345.1). Taxonomy (GTDB): domain Bacteria; phylum Gemmatimonadota; class Gemmatimonadetes; order Gemmatimonadales; family Gemmatimonadaceae; genus AG11. The sequence goes on along the minus strand of JAQBPV010000339.1, from coordinate 8,811 downwards.
GAAGTATGCCGGCCTTGTCGATGAGGAAGTAAGCGCGATTCGCGTAGAAGCGGTCCTCCAGCAGCACGCCGTACAGGCGGGCGACGTCGCGCCTGAAATCGGAGAGGAAATCCGAGCGGAAGGTGTACTTCGCCTTGAACTCCTTCAGCGTGGGGGTCGAATCGACGCTGATCGGCACCACGACGAGATCGTCCGTCGCGAACTCGTCCCATTCGTCGCGCATGTCACACAGCTCCTTGGTGCAGGTGCTGGTGAACGCGAGCGGAAAGAACGCGAGCAGAACGTTCTTTCCCCTCAGCGCCGACAGTGCAACTGCGCTTCCGGAGGTCGACGGCAACGTGAAGTCGGGAGCTGCCTCGCCCACGGCTGGAACGATGTTGGTCATGGTCTGCGCGGATGGGGCGATCGGCGACCGGCACCGGAGCGCGCCGTCGACACGTGATGAAGTGTACCGGCCGCCGCGCCGTTCCCGAAAGCGGGGGCCTACTCGTACCGAAGCGCGATGATCGGATCGAGCCGAGCGGCGCGCCGCGCTGGCCACACGCCGAAGAGCACTCCCACCAGCCCGGAGAAGACGAACGCCGTGACGATCGACGAAGGCACGATCACCGTCGACCAGCCGAATGACGTGCGCAGTGTCCACGCCGTCCCCGCCCCGACCGCCACACCGATCACACCGCCGAACAGACAGAGCGTGACCGCCTCCGCGAGAAATTGGGTGAGGATGGTCAGCCTCGTGGCGCCAAGCGCCTTCCGAATGCCGATCTCGCGCGTGCGCTCGGTGACGGAGACCAGCATGATGTTCATGATGCCGATGCCGCCGACGAGGAGGCTCACCGTGGCGATGCCCGAGAGCAGGTAGGTGAAGACCTCGGTCGTCGCACCGAGGGTGTTGAGGAAGTCCGCCTGGTTGCGAATGGTGAAGTCGTCCGGCTTGCCAGGCCGCAGCTTGTGGGCTCGACGCATGATCGACGCGACTTCTTCCATCGCGGCGTTCACGCTGTCCTCGTGCATCGCGAGCAGGTTGATGTCGTTCAGGCGATCGGTGCCGAACACGCGCCACCGGCCCGTCTCGAAGGGAATGAGCACCTGGTCGTCGGGATCGCCGAAACCCGATACCTGCCCCTTGGGTGCGAGCACACCGATGACTTCGAACTGCAGTCCACGGATGCGCACCAACTCACCGATGATCTGCGTGGGCTCGGTGATGCCGAGATTCGCCAGCGGAGTGGCACCGAGCAGAGTGACTCGGCGGCGTGCTTCGTTGTCCTGCGACGTGAACATCCGGCCGGCGGCGAGCTTGTACTTGCGCACCTCGAGAAAGTTGGGCGTCGTGCCGGTGACGGAGCTCTGCGAGTTCTGGCGGCCGTACTGCACCATGAGCCGCTGGTCCTGCTGTGGCTGAATCGCCGTCAGCTTCGTCGCGCGCTCCTCGAGCATCTTCACGTCGGCCATGGTCATTCGCTTGGCGTCGGCGAGTTGCACACCACCCTGCGCGATGCGTTGCGCGTTCACCTGGAGCAGTGTGGTGCCGAGCTTCGCAATGCGCTCCTGCACAGCCTGTTTGGCGCCGGTTCCGAGGGCGACGACCGCGATGACGGAACCAATTCCGATGACGATGCCGAGCATCGTGAGCGCCGAGCGGAGCTTGTTCGCGCGCAGTGACGCGAAGGCGATCTGCAAGACTTCGTAGAACATGAGCGATGGTGGGGGTTGGTGTCGAAGGGCTACGCGCGCATACGCCAAAGTGATGGACACCTCGTTACACAGTGGCATTTCTCCTGAACGCGCGAGCGCGGCACAGTGTACGACTCCGTACAGACGTTTGCCACGTAACCCTATACCCCCTAACTGTTTGTCTTCTGTTGTGTACACTAATTGCTAAGCAGTACGCCACCGCTGAATATGCGGCGGCAAAGTGCCGAACTTCCCGAGTATTTCGACCCCCGGAATCGCGAACTTCGACATGCCTGGCTACAAACCACTTCCTCCATCGGTCACCGGTCCCGAAGCCGATCAGGTGAGACAGGCCGAATCGCGCCGTCGCGGCGGTGATCCGGACAGTGCCGTTCGGCTTCTCGAGGACGCGCTGATCGCGAGCCTCGAACTCCGCCTCGAGATTCCCGGCTGGCTCTGTGGGCGACTTGCGGCGCTGTATCGCACGATTGGCCGCTATGACGACGAAGTCAACTTGCTGGAGCGCTATCGTGAGTCGCAGCGGACTGAGGAAGCCCGTACGCGCTACGATGCTCGACTGTCAAAGGCGCGCATCATCGCCGAGCGGAAGCGGCGGCGTGACAGCGGCGCGTTGCAATCGGTGCGCATTTCGATGGGACGCCCGACGCACCGCAGGCCGGCGGTGTTGCAACGAGTGATCCTCGAGCCGGAGCCAGTGTTCTCGCGTGCGGCCGTCGACGCGCTCACGCATGCCCTCGCGAGCAGCACGTCAGCGGACACGAAGGCGCTCGACGACGCCTTGGCGCTCGTATGCGCGGAGGCGCACGCGAACGACACCCCGGTGGAAGACCTCGTTGCGGTGCTGCGACGCGCGGCGGTGGCGCTTCCATCCACGCCCCCGGGCACGCCGCGTGATTCGCGATACGACAGCGCGTTGCTGTTACTGCTTGCGCTGTATTACAAGGAACAGCAGGCGTAGAGCGGGCGCTCGCTCATGGCAACTACAACCACAAGCGCCTGCGCCCCATGAGCGAATATTTCGCTAGCCTACTGCGAGAGCGGCGTAGCCCGGTGCGGTGACAAGCGCGACTGCTCCGAGCAACCGGTACTCTGCCAAGCTGCTGTCGGGAACGACCAGCGTTCTCCCCGCACTGCCGGGAATCGTTCCCGTCACCAGCGCCTCACGAATCGGCGCCTCGAGGAATTCCCAGGCCTCGGTGATCTCGCCGCCGACGTAGATGCGACCTGGATTGAACGCGCTGACGATCAAGGCGAGACCTCGGCCGATGTGTGTGGCGGTCTCGACGAGTGCCTGCACCGCGGCCGTTTCACCGCCGCGCGCGCGACGCACGACTTCCTCGATGCCGGGGAACGTGGACTTCCGCGCCCGCCGCACGGCGCCATCGGACTTCACGGGTGCACCGGTGAGCGTCTCGACGTAGCGATCCACCGTGGCGGCGTTGCACGCGAGCGCCTCCCAGCAGCCGCGCCGGCCACAGACACAGAGTGGTCCGGACGTGTCGAGTGACACGTGCCCGAACTCGCCGGCGGTGTGTGTTTCGCCACGGAGCATCTCGCCGTTGACGACGAGACCGACACCAATGCCTTCCGAGACGCTGACGTACGCGAAGCTGTTGACGGAACGCGTCGCCTCCGGCTCCAACCAGAGTCGCGCCATCGCGCAGGCGATGGGAGCACTCTCGACGAAGACCTTCATGCCAAGCCGCGCGGTGACGGCGGAGCGGAGATCCACGTCGCGCCAGCCGAGCCGCGGGGCGTAGATCAGCTTTCCCGTCTTGCGGTCGACCATGCCGGGGAGCACGATGCCGATGCCCTGACATCCTTCGCCTCCATTCGGTGCATGCAGGCGAAGCAGCCGGGTCACCTCGTTCGCGAGAAGCTCGGCCAATTGGTCGGGTGATGCGGGCGTGTCGAACATCTCGCGCGCCAACATGCGGCCGCCGACATCGCTGAGTGCGATGGACGAACGTCCGGAGCGCACGTCGACAGCGACGACGAGCCTGCCGCGAGTACGCACACAGAGCATGGTGGGACGACGACCGCGCGCCGTAGCCGCGGTTCCTTTCTCGAATACGACGCCACTCTCCACGAGCTCACGCACGAGCGGCGTGAGCGTTCCGCGACGGACGCTCATCCGGCGTGCGAGCTCCGCACGCGAGATCGGCTGATACTCCCGAATGAGATTGAGCACGATCCGGCGATTCACATCGCGCGGCGTCGAACGAGTGGCCAATCGAAAGTTTCGGGTGTTGATCTTCCGCATGTCGTCTCTCCCGGTCGAGAAGTGTGGGGTCCGTGGTTCCGTTGCCGTCCGTGGTGCCTATCCCGTGCATTGTGCAACCGTTCCAAGCACCAACGAAAAGCGGCCCCTCGTTTGGAGAGGGGCCGCGTCGAGTGTCATCTCGTTGTCCGCTGCAGTTACGCAGGTGACGTCGCGCCGCCTCTCCCAGGGAGAGCCGGATTCGACTGCTGCATAAGAGTGGAGCGGCGGTTGCGCGTCATACGGGTGCGAATATGTCAGCTTGCTCGTCGAATCCAAACTGCTGCATTTTGCTCCGCTCGTCAAGCGTTGATGCGGATCCGTGACGAAAAGTGAGTTCGTGCACTAACGTTCGGAAACGGGACCAGCAGCAGTCAGCGCGCCGCGAGAATGATCGGAATGCGGGCGCGCGCGCCCCACCAGGTCACCGCCGCAGCAAGGAGTGCAACGGAGGAACCACGCGCGCACAGCGGGCGCCAACTCGAACATGGGACCAATGATTCCTGCGACGATCCAGCCGACAAGAAGGCTGATCATGCCATTGCTTCCGCTTCCCGGACCCCCCATGGTGGCACCGTGAGGGAAGCGACTAGATCGAATGGAGCGTATCGGGATCGAACCGATGACCTCTGCCTTGCAAAGGCAGCGCTCTCCCAGCTGAGCTAACGCCCCCGAAACTTGCAGGAAGCAAGATAACGAATGACGACCTGAGCGAGAAGCGACCATGACGACAACGCAGCAAGAAAAAGCAACGGGCGGGCCGCGTCTCACGCTGCACTGCCGAAACTGCGGGAAGTGGAACCGGATTCGGGCGGACAAGGCGTCGGATGGGCCAAAGTGTGGGTCGTGCGGCACGGCCCTGACGATCGACCATCCGGTGATGCTCGATGATGCGACCTTCGATCGCGTCATCGCGGAAACGGAGGTTCCCATCCTCGTGGACTTCTACGCCGACTGGTGCGGCCCGTGCAAGATGATGGCGCCCGCCGTGGAAACGCTTGCGCGCGAGTCGGTGGGTCGCGCGCTCGTTGCGAAACTCGACACCGACGCGGCGCAGCGGACGGCCTCACGATTCCACATTCGCGGCATTCCGACGAGCATCGTGTTCATGCACGGGAAGGAGATAAAGCGACAGACGGGCGCAGTGCCGCTGGCTACTCTGCGGGCGATGCTGTCGTGAAGGGGCGGCCGCCTTTTACGGGCCGCCTTCGGCGGCCCTTATGGGGCGGCGGCGCTACGCGCTCGCCTTATGGGGCGGGCCGCTTCGCGGCCCTTATGGCAACTGCAACTGCAACTGCACCTGCTACTGGCACCGCGTGAGCCGTAAGCGAGCGGAGCGAAGCGCCCCGTAAGCCAGCGCGAAGCGCCGGCGCCCCATAAGCAGCGCTGGCGCCCCAGAATAACTACTCGTGCGCCGGCAGTGGCTCCATCGTCTCAGGGTTCACCGGAATCTGCACTTCATCGCGATAGGGCGACGTAAGCATCGCGACGCGAGCGCGCGGGAAGGCGTTCATGAACGCCAGGTAGCACGTGCCCCAGATGCCGACGTAGCCGAGCAGGATGCCGATCTCCCAGATGCCGAACGGCAGCGACGGCGCTTCGCCGTAGAGCGATGGATAGACCTCGAGATAGCGCACGAGGTACATGCCCACGAGGCTGATGACCGTGAACAGCGCCAGCGTCGGCCGATACACCTTGGCGGCGCGTGAAATCAGTCCGAAGAATGGAGCGAAAAACACCAACATCACGGCCGACACCGAGAACTGCACCCACGGCGCGATGAGACGGAGGCGCGGCCAGTGCGTCTCCTCACCCAGGTTGCCGTACCAGATCACCAGGAACTGGCTGAACGTCAGGTAGCCCCAGAACGCAGTGAACGCGAAGCACAGTTTGCCGAGGTCATGGAAGTGGTTCTCCTTGATGTACTCCTCGAGGCCGAGGAAGCGGCGCCATGACATCACGAGCAGCGACAACAGCGTCAGGGCGCAGAGCCACGCGCCCATGAAGAACCACCAGCCGTACAAGGTGCTCTGGAAGTGCAGGCTCATTCCCATCGACAGATCGAACGCGAGGAATGACCAGCCGTAACCGAAGGCCATCGCAAGGATCACCGCGAGCTTGCCCTGCAGCGAGTGCGTGCTGTGCAGCTCGCGACGCTCGTCGCCGAAACCGTTGCGCATTCGCGCGCGCAGACCAGCCGCCCACTTCGCGCCCGCCTCGGGAACGAGGCCGACGTCGAGTCGAACGGAGGTGTAGATGTACCACACCGACAGGAACGTGATCACGCCGAAGGCGATGATGACGCGCGCCGTGAGGAAGGTCTCGTTGAAGTAGGTGACCTTCTCGGAAACCGGCGGCGCTTCGTGCGTCCACGGGAAGATGTGATGCTTGCCGAGGAACACGCTGATCAGCAACAGCACGAACGCAACGGGGAGGAAGGCGACGTAGCCTTCCTCGAAGCGGATGAGCGGCCGCGACCAACGCGCCGTGGTGATGCGCTGCACGGCGACGAACATAACGCCAGCCGACGACAGCGACGTCACGAATAGCCAGCTGACGTGATACGCGCGCCAGGCACGGTCGGGATCGACGAACAGGCCCGCGATGAACGTGACGATCCCGATCGCGGCGAGGGCGAGCATCGCCATGCCGAGCGAGGCGGGAGTCGCCTTGGAGTCGTACGCGCGAATGATTTCGTCGCGCGTGGGTGTACGCACAGGATGCAGACTCACCGCTCGCCTCCGGTCTTCGGCGTCGGGGTGGTGGGCGCGGCGGGCGCGGGAGTCGCCGCCGGCGTGGAATCGGGCTTCGCCGGCGCGGCCGACTGCGGTTGCGGTGACCCGTAACCGCGCGTGGCATCAGCCTGCGAGCCGACGTGCTTGTAGTACGGTGACGGACGGGTGGGACCCATCTGCGAGTAGCCAGGCAGCTTGTCGCCGGTTTCGCCCGGAAGACCGGCCGGACCCGTGGCGACCTGATACCGGCCCTGCAGTCCGCGGACGTAGTTCACCACGTCCCAGCGATCCATCTCCTCGATGCGATCGTATGACGGCATCGCGCCGCGACCGTTGCGGATGATCGCCCAGATGTATCCATCCGACCTGCCTTCAGCGCTCGCGCCGATGACGGGCGGCGGGAAGATCGCCTTGGCAGAGAGGATCGGTCCGTCGCCCTTGCCTGCCTCACCGTGGCACACGGCGCAGTTGATCTGATAGTACATCCGTCCGTTGTGCAGCGACCGCGCGTCGGCCGGGACAGGATTCTGGATGGAAGCCATGGAGTCCAGCGTCGCGATCGCGGGCGTGTGCGAGAACGCATAAGCCGGCGCCAGCGTGCCGTACACGGACACGGAGTTCTGCGGATTGCCGCGCATCGCAATGGTGTCGCTCGGGGACTCCCACGGATCCGGCTTCGGCTGTTGCTTGAAGTCGGTAAACCACGAGCAGGCGCTGAGCGTTGACACGAGGGCGAGAGCCGAGTAGCTGCGCAGCTTAGCGCTCATTCCGCACCTCTTCTGCACCGTTCTTCCGCAGCAGTTCGGCCGCCTGCGGCGCGCGGTCGGGGCCAGCGTTGACCCACACGCCGAAGTGGCCGCTGCTGAATCGTGGATCGTACCCCACCGTGAGCGTGAGCCGCGGCAGCCGGGCGAGCGCGAACATGCCGAACACCGTAGAGAGTGAGCCGATGAGCACCATCAGCTCGAAGCCGATGATCGTGTAGGGCACCCAACTGGCGATCGGCTTGCCGCCGACGACGAGGGGCCAGTAGTCCGAGATCCAGATGGGAATCCAGTAGCCGAAGGTCACGCCCATCAAGCCGCCGACGAGCGTGAAGCGACGCACAGCACTCGTCTTGGCGGCAAGCGCCTCGTCGAGCTCGTGGCGCGGCGTGGGGCTGAACACCGCGATGTCATTGAAGTTCTGCTTGCGCAGCTCCTCGATCGCATGGACGGTCGAGTCGAGCTCGGAGAACGCGCCGATGACACCCTGCATCAGTCGTCTCCCGCGGTGAGGGTAGGATCGATCGTGAGCGCATCGAGGTCATGCGAGCGATCATGCGGATGCTTCATCCTCGGCGGCAGGATCTCCTTGATCTCCGCGATGGCCATCACGGGCAACTGCCGGATGAAGAGCAGGAACCACATGAAGAACCAGCCGAACGACCCGAGCAGGATGCCGAAGTCCACCCACGTGGGACGATAACCACCCCACTGCCACGGCTCGAACTCGTGCGAGAGCGACGGGATGACGATGACGAAGCGCTCGAACCACATGCCGATGTTGATGAAGATCGACAGGAAGAAGAGCCAGCCGACGTTGCGGCGGAGCTTCTGCGAGAACAGCGAGATCGGCATCACCATGTTGCAGATGAGCATGATCCACGCGGCCCACCACCACTGGCCGAACACGCGGTTCCAGAAGTACTCCTGCTCCACGCGGTTGCCGGACATCCAGGCGACCTGGAACTCCGTGAGGTACGCGAGTCCGACGACGCACGACGTGAAGAGGCAGAGCTTCGCCGCCGCGTCGAGGTCGTTGATCGTGACGTAGTGCTCGAGCTTCATAAACTTCCGAATCGGGATGATGATCGTGAAGACCATTCCGATACCGGAGAAAATTGCGCCGGCGACGAAGTAGGGCGGGAAGATCGTCGCGTGCCAGCCGGGCACGAGCGACATGGCAAAGTCGAACGACACGACCGAGTGCACGGAGAGCACGAGCGGTGTGGCGAACGCGGCGAGGAACAGATACGCACGACTGAAGTGGCGCCACTCGTTGTCCGAATTGCGCCAACCCAGCGAGAGGACGGCGAAGATCCGCTTGCGAATCGGGTTCGTCTCCTGGTCGCGCAAC
>JAQBPV010000362.1 GCA_028287345.1 Gemmatimonadota bacterium | reverse complement strand
GGCGTCATCGCGGCGATCGGCAACTCCATCACCGACGGCGCGCAGTCATCGCGCGACGCCAACACGCGCTGGCCGAACATCCTCGCCGAGCGGTTGCGTGCGAGCAGCGAACCGATGAAGGCGGTGGTGAACGCGGGCATCTCGGGCGGCCGCGTGCTCACCTATGGGTCGGGGCCGAGTGCGCTCGCGCGATTCGATCGTGACGTCCTGATGACGCCGGGCATCACACACGTGATTCTGCTGGAGGGCATCAACGACATCGGCCGCAGTGCGACGGATGGTGTGACGGCCGAGGACATAATCAGCGCGTATCGGCAGCTCATCATGCGGGCGCACGAGCGGGGTGTCATGATCATCGGCGCAACGCTGACGCCGGCGAGTCCGCGCGCCCCGTTCACGGCGGCGCTCGAGGCGCGTCGCGTCGCGGTGAATGCGTTCGTACGCAGCAGTGGGGAGTTCGACGGAGTGATCGACTTCGACAAGGTCACGCAGGATCCTGCCAACCCGACACAGTTCCTTCCGGCGTACGATTCGGGCGATCACCTGCATCCGGGGGACGCGGGCTATCGCGCGATGGGTGCGGCGATCGATCTGAGTCTCTTCAGGAGGAGTGGGCTGCCATGAACAGGATCTGCGGAGTCGTCCTCGTTCTCGCCGCAGTCGCTTGCCCGGCGCCGTCGCTCGTCGCGCAGCGCGCAAGCGCCCCCGAGGTGCTACTCCGCCTCGACGACGTCGGGATGAACCACTCGGTGAATCTCGCGATCGCGAAGGTCGCGGCCACGGGCATGCCGTTCTCGGTATCAGTGCTCTTCGCCTGCCCGTGGTATCAGGAGGCGGTCGAGATCCTCAAGAAGCATCCCGAGATCACGGTCGGTGTGCACCTCGCGCTCAACTCCGAGTGGCGCAACTATCGATGGGGTCCGGTGCTCGGCAAGGGCGGTGTCCCGTCGCTCGTCGATGGCGACGGATACTTCCTTCCATCGAGTGAGGCATTCATCGCCAGCAAGTACGACCTCGGGGAAGTCGAGCGCGAACTGAGCGCACAGATAGATCGCGCCATGGCGTCGGGGCTCAAGATCACGTACGTCGACGCGCACATGGGGATGGTCGAGCGCACGCCGCAGCTCCGCGAAGTGGAGGAGCGCGTGGCGAAGAAGTATGGGCTCGGTATCTCGTCGTATTTCGGCGAGTCGTATTACAGCCTGTGGGGCGTGCCCGTCGCGGAGAAGAAATCGACGTTGCTCGCGCATCTCGTCGCCGCGAAGAAGGACAGCGTGAACCTCGTCGAGGTCCATGTCGCCGAGCGTACACCCGAGATGGAGGTGATCTTCGACATGAACGCGCCGTCGCAGAACACTCCGGACGCGGGCGTCGTCGCGCATCGGAAGGCCGAGCTGGAGACGATGTTGTCGCCGGAGCTGGCGGAGCTGGTGCGATCGGGCAAGATCCGGCTCGTCACGTATCAGCAGGTCGTGGCGCGCGACGGCTTGGCAGCGATGCGGCGTCCGCGCTGACGCCACCAAAACGCCGATGCCCAATGGCGACCCAGGCTGACGTCCGCCGTATTGCGATGAAGTTCCCGGGTGTCGAGGAAGGCGTAGACAAATTCGCCTTCTCCGTTCCCGTGAAGGGAAAGCTCAAGGGATTCGTCTGGGTGTGGATGGAGCGCGTGACACCGAAGAAGCCCAAGGTCGCCAATCCTGGCGTGATCGCCGCACGCGTCGCCAACGTCGCGCAGCGCGATCTCATGATCGCCGCCGAGCCGGTGAAATTCTTCACGGAGCCGCACTACGCGGGATTTCCAGCGGTGCTCGTGCGGTTGAAAGCGGTGACCGCTGCCGATCTCAAGATCCTGATCGCTGAAGCCTGGCGATGTCAGGCGCCGCCCGACCTATCGACTACCCAGCCATAACAACCCGTCGATGATCAGCCGATCCTGAATCGGGTTGTTCAACGTGCTCGACAAAGTTCGATTCGTGAGATCGAACTTGTGCTCGTAGTCGATGTCGTTGTGGCCCATGTTCATGTAGATCATTCGGTACTTCCGGTTTGTCCAGACGACGGGATAGTACCCGCTGTGCCAGATCTCGTGCGGCTTCGGTCCCGTGCCAAGCGGAAAGCTGGTCGAGTCGATCGACAGCAGGATGTCGATGTCCGGATTCTGCCGAAGGTCCTTCTCCCACCGATACCACTCGCTTGGTGACGACGTGAAGGTCTCGGGCAGGTGCTGCGTCGCCGGATGCTTCCGATCTTCGACGCGCAGGACAGCCGTGGTGGGCCGCCAAGTGTTGCTCTTGTATTGCCCGGCACCGAGAAATGTGTCGTGATACCAGTCCCAATTCTGCGGATAGGCGGACGGCGTCAGGGCGAAAGCGGCGAAGTGAAAGCCCATCCACGCGCCGCCGCCTTCCATGTATTTCTGAAACGCTGCCCGTTGAGCCGGCGCTTCGGGGCGCGTATCGAGAAAGACGACGACCTGATAGCGCGAGAGGAACTCGGCGTTCAGGTTGTCCCAGTTGGACGTCGTGTCATAGCTGAAGCCATACCGGGCCGCCTGTTCAGGAAACCACTTGTGGGCTTCCTGCAGGAAGCTGATGTGCGCCTGATCCTGTTTGCCCGTGAAGAACGCGATGACGCGAAACTTCGGCTCGGGACTACAGAGGAGCGCTGCAACGCTCAATGCCTTGAGAAGAGACATAGCGGCGCCCTGTTACTGAACGAGCGTCTGGAGGTCCTTCCACCTGACGAGCGTCACGTTGTTGTCCTTCAGCGCCTTCTTGAACTCGGCGCTGTGCACGACGTCACGATCACGCTGACGCCATGCCGAGCCGTACGCGTCGTGCCCGACCATCACGGCCTGCAGCTCGGCGTCGTCGTTGCCGAGGTGGACGATGATCTCACTGACACCAGGCGTGAGTTTGGAGACGACGTCCACGTAGAATGACAGCCAGTCCGCGGGTTTGATGTTCGGATTGGCGACGATGATCGTATTGAGCATGGCGTTCGGAGCCAGATACGGGAGCTTGTAGTCGTTCGCAACCTTCACATACGCCGCCATCAGGTCGGGCGTCGCGAACAGCGCGCCCATGTGGCTGTCGAGATGCGTGGGACGAATGCCGACGGCGAGGGCCCGATCGACCTGGGCTCGCAGCTCGCGCTCGACCTCGGCGGGCTTCGCTCTCCTGACGACCGTCTCGACGTCGCGAGGGAACGTGGCGTCTGCATCGTGCAGGCTCGCCACAGCGTCCTTCGACGCGACGCTTCCCCATCGGTACGTTTCCCACTCGGCAGTGACAGTGAGATGAAGACCGAGGTCGGCGTTGGGATGCGCCTTGGCGTAGGTGGCGACCTCGGTGATCCATGGCGTCGGCATCATGATGCTCGCCGATGAGATTGCACCCTTGTCGAGTGCGTCGAAGCTCGCGGCGTCGACACTGTGCGAGACGCCGAGGTCGTCGGCATGGAGAATGAGCAGCTTCGCGTTGGCGGGATAGCCGAGTCGCTCGGCGATGGTCTTCGTCTGCGCGGGAAGTGAAGACGCGAGGGCGAGCGGCAGGAGCGCGGCGCACAGCAGTCGCATGGAAGTCTCGTGACAGTGGGAGCGTCAACGCTATCGGCGAGCGCGGTGATGGGGAAGAGAGATGCTGTCAG
>JAQBPV010000330.1 GCA_028287345.1 Gemmatimonadota bacterium | reverse complement strand
AAGCATTGCCCACCCGGCCAGCCGCACCGGGCGATCGAATGGATCTCGAGATGGCGATCAACAAGCTGCCGAAGGGTGCCAAGAGAGTGTTCGTCCTGCACGACGTGGAAGGCTACAAGCACGAGGAAATCGCCGAGATGCTCGGCGTCACCACTGGAGCAACCAAGGCGCAGCTACACCGTGCGCGCATGCTGTTGAGAGAGGCCCTGAACAAATGACGACACCGACCATGAACCTGGACTGCGACGGCTTCGCCGACGCGCTTGCGGACTACCTCGAGGGTGACGCCTCCGACGGCGTTCGCTCGGCAGTCGAGGCGCACGCAAGCTCCTGCGCCGCGTGTCAACAGTTGCTCACCGACCTCACGGCCATTCGCACCGAAGCCGAAGCACTACCGCAGCTCACCCCGTCGCGCGACCTGTGGAGCGGCATCGCCGAGCGGATCGATGCGCGGATCATTCCAATGGAAGCGCCGCGGATCACGCGCGACATCGGGCGTCGCCACCTGTGGCTGCGGCCTGCAGTTGCCGCCGCGGCGCTCGTGATCGTTACGGCAGGCATCACGCACGTCCTTACGCGCGCAACCATCAGCGCACCGACACAGGTCGCTGTTGCTCCGATCGCCACGCCGCAGGCACCGGCGATCGCGCCGGAGCCGACAGCGACGATCGCGTCGACCGCGACAGAGCGTCCGGACACCACGGCTTCCGTCAAGCGCACTCCGGCTGCGACGTCAGCGTCCGCACCAGCAGTGCGGCTCGTCAGTGCCAGGCCGGCGATGGACGCGGCTGACCCTGTCTTCGCCAGCGAGATCACCAAGCTGCGCCGCATCGTTCGTGAGCGGCGCTCGCAGCTCGACCCAAAGACCGTGGCCGTGCTCGAGCAGAGCATTGCCGTCATCGACTCGGCCATCGCGCAAAGCCGTGCGGCGCTGGCCAAGGATCCGGCGAGCGGCTTCCTCGCCACACAACTCAATCACTCGCTCGAGAAGAAAGTCGAGCTGCTGCGGACAGCGGCGCTGCTGCCTTCGCGGACCTAGGGGACATAGACATGTATCGGAAATTCATTCTGTTCATCGCCGTGCTGGCTCTGGCGGCACCCGCAGCTCCAGCGCGGGCGCAATCGTCCAGCGCGGAGCGCGCCGAGCGCGAACGCGAGAAGGAGGCGGAGCGTCGCGAGCGCGAGCGAGAGGCGAAGGAGCGCGCTGCCGAGCGTGCGGCCGAGCGCGCCGAGCGGGATCGCGATCGCCAGCGCGAGCGTGAGGAACGCGACAAGGCCGGTGTGCTCGATACGGTCGTCGTCTTCGATGCTCGAGGTTCGGTGTCGGTGAGCTGCCCCGGTGGTGCAGTCATCGTCACGGGAGCCGACAAGAACGAGATCCGTGTCCGTGCCCGCACCGACAACGGCGCCATCCGCTTCACGAGCAACGGCATGCGTGCCACGCTCGAGCCGGCGAGTGGACGCGGCTGCAGCGATGGACATTTCGAGATGACGGTTCCCGTCGGCACGAAGGTCGTCGCGACGAGTTGGAGTGGATCGGTGAGCGTGAAGGGCGTTCATGGTGACATCGAGGCACACTCGCAGAGCGGCGACGTCCAGATTCGCGATGCCGGTGCGAGACTGGATGTGGATGCGCTCTCCGGCGACGTGATCATCGTTGGCGTGAAGGGTGAGACGCGCGTCAGCACGGTGAGCGGCGGCGTCGAACTGTCGGGAGCGCGCGGCGACATGGAGATCGAATCCGTGAGTGGCGACGTCGAGCTCCGCGACGTGGTGGCGAAAGCGGTGCGGGCGCACACGACCAGCGGCGACGTGTCCTTCACCGGGCAGATCATCGACGGCGGGCGCTACGAGTTCAACACGCACTCGGGTGAGATCGTCCTGACGCTGCCGGCCGACATCGGAGCACAGCTCAGCGTGTCCACCTTCAATGGCGGCATCGACAGCGACTTCCCGATCACGCTGACGCCGGGCGTGCACGGTATCGGCACATCGCAGGCCAAGCGGCTCAACTTCACCGTGGGTCGCGGCGGTGCACGGATCAGTGCCGAGACGTTCAGCGGCGACATCACCCTCAAGCGTCGGCGATAATGATGCGCAAAATCGAACAGGAGTCTGCGATGCGGCAGTTGTCCTTGCTGGTTCTCGGTATCGCGCTGCTCGCGCCCGCTGCCGCTTCGGCGCAGTCGCGGCAGTCGGAGCGCGACGCCTTCACGCTGAGCGAGCGCGTGCCGGTCGACAAATGGATTCGCGTTCGCAACATCAACGGCGAGATGCGCGTCCGCGCCTCGAACAGCGACAAGGTGGAGATCACGGCCACCAAGACCTGGCGCCGCGGCGACCCGAAGGACGTCAGCATCGAGACCAAGAAGTCGAGCGATGGCAGCATCCTCGTCTGCGCCATCTGGGCGAACACGAACACCGTGTGCACCGAGGATCGCTACAGCTCACATAACGACGATCGTCGCGACCACTGGAACGATCGCGACCGCAATGACGTCGCCGTGGAGTTCGAGATCCGCGTCCCGAAGGGAGTGAAGGTCGGCGTGTGGTCGGTGAACGGTGGCGTGAGCGTGGACGGCGTGACGAACGAAGTGCGCGCCGGCACCGTGAACGGCGGGGTAGATGCCGTGAGCACGGGTGGTCCGGTTCAGGCGAGCACAGTGAACGGAAGTGTTCGCGCCACCATGGGCCGTCTCGACGGTGACCAGGATCTCACCTTCTCCACCGTGAACGGCAGCGTCGTTGCCGAGTTTGCCGGCGACATCGACGCGGACATCGATCTCTCCACGGTGAACGGCCGCTTCCAGACGGATTGGCCGGTGACGATCTCCGGTCGCATCGACCCTCGGCGGCTCCGCGCCACGCTCGGCAAGGGCGGGCGGCGGATCCGGCTCTCGACGGTAAACGGGAACGTGGAGCTGCGGAAGCGCTGACGCTTTTTGGGATGACAGGAAGACAGGGAAGACAGGAGGACAGGGCGGCCGCTGGTGCTGTCCTGTCCTCCTGTCATTCTGTCCTCCTGTCATCCTTCTTCTCATGGCTCCAACCCGAGACTCCGGGGTATATTCCTGCCTACCTCCAACGGAGCTCTATCGACAATGGGTGTCTCTTATACAGGGACCCTGATTCGCAGTGGCGAGGAACGCGCGACGCTGGTGCGTCGCACGTACGGCCTCGTCTTCGTCAGCGTCATCATCACCGCGTTCGGCGTCGCATTCTGCCTCTCGCAGCCCGCGGTGTTCCAGGCCGTCGCCGCACATCCATTCATCACGATGCTGGCGATGTTCGCGCCGCTCTGGATGGCCATGCGCGCGCGCACGGAATTCCCCAGGAACATCATCTTCACCCTCGTCTTCACGTTCATCGAGGGGATCTTCATCGCGCCGTTCCTCGCGCTCGCCGAGCAGCGCGCGCCTGGGGTCATCGGTCAGGCGGGCATTCTCACACTGTCGACGTTCGGCGTGCTCACGCTCTACGCTGCCGTCAGCAAGCGCGACTTCAGCGCATGGGGCAGCTTCTTCATCGTTGGCCTCTGGGTACTGATAGCCACCTCATTGCTCAATTTCTTCTTCCAGAGCGCGGTGGCTTCACTCTGGATCGCGGGCGCCACGGTGCTCGTGTTCAGTGGCCTCCTGGTGTTCGACACCTGGCGTCTGCTCC
>JAQBPV010000310.1 GCA_028287345.1 Gemmatimonadota bacterium | reverse complement strand
TGCCAGAGAAGCCTCACGCAGTGTCTGGCGCACGATGGTCTCCGTCTCACGCGAGGCAGTGCCATTGCCGATCGCGATGAGCTCTGCACCGCTCGACGACACGAGCCGCAGCAGCGACGCCACGAATCGATCGGGCTGATGGAGCATCCATGCGTCGGTGTGCAACACGGAGCCGGTGCGTGATACCGCGGCGACCTTCACGCCGGTGCGGAATCCCGGATCCAGACCGATGACGATCCGCTCACCCGCCGGTGCAGCAAGCAGGAGTTGCTCGAGATTGCGGCCGAAGATCGCGATCGCTTCCTCGTCCGCTTTGGTCTTGAGCTCGAGCCGCAGTTCGACTTCGATCGAAAGCGCGAGCAGTCGCTTGTAGGCATCGCGCGTCACGAGCTCGAGCTGCGACAGCGCGCGACGACCGACACGCACTCGCGCAAGCAATCCTGTGTTGATCTCATCCACCGGCGCGGCCACCGACCACGCGAGCATGCCTTCCTCTTCGCCGCGACGAATCGCGAGCACGCGATGCGACGGAATGGCGCCGAGCGGTTCGGAGAAATCGTAGTAGTCCTGGAACTTGGAGACTTCCTTCTCCTTTCCCGTCACTGCGCGCGCCGCGACACTTCCCTTCCGTCGCGTAAGGTCTCGAATCCAGCCGCGCGTGTCGGCGTCTTCGGCGATGCGTTCGCTGAGAATGTCGCGCGCGCCGGCGAGTGCGTCGTCGACGCTCGGCACTTCCTTCTCTGCGCTGACGAACTCGGACGCTTTCGCCGCGGCGGTCGTGTCATCGAGTTCGCCACTCCAGATCGCGTCGGCCAGCGGCTCGAGGCCGCGCTCGCGAGCGATCGTCGCGCGCGTGCGGCGCTTCGGCTTGAACGGCAGGTAGAGATCCTCGAGCGCCTGCTTGGTGACCACCGCGTCGAGACGTGCCGACAGCTCGGGGGTCATCTTGCCCTGTTCGTCGATCGACTTGCGGATGGCCGCGCGGCGATCGACGAGCTCCGTCAGATATTCGGCGCGCTCCTGGATGGCGCGGAGTTGTGTTTCATCGAGCCCGCCCGTGACTTCCTTGCGATAGCGGGCGACGAAGGGAAGCGTGTTCCCTTCGGCGAACATTTCGAGGGTGGCGGCCACCTGGCGGTGCTGAAGTGTCAGCTCCTGCGCAACGGCAGCGGCGATCTGTACAAGCTGGGAATCCATCTCGCGCAAAGTGTGCGCCTCTCGTCACGCATGCAACGGCTTGACCTTGTTCTCACGGCTCGCTAGACCGCTCGCGATTTCCGACGCGAGCGCTGCACCACTCCATCCGATCAGCGCGGGGAAGAGCAGCGTGACGAGCAGCAGCGCCGGTCCGGGAATGCTCATCGCTCCGCCAACAGTCTTCGCGACGACGGCGAACGGTCCGAAGATAATGTCGACGACGAGAAGAATCGCCCAGCCTTCGAAGGCTCCAAGTGCAACCTGCCACGCGCGACCACCGTCGCTGCGGAAGACGACACCGAGAATCAGCGCGCCGACGGCAACGCCCCACCAGCCCAGTATCCACGTGAGGCCCGCCATGCACACGGCGATGAGAAAATGATAGACGACTCTCATCGGCGAGACGGAAGCAGCGTCAGTTGCGCCGAGCGCTGCGCCGGCGTTAGCGAATCACTCGTGCGCGGGAAGCGCACAGGCTCGAGCTTACCGTTCATCCAGAGCGGAATGCGATCGCGATAGCGTGGACTCACCGGATTGCCCGACTGCCCTCCCGGATACGTCGACCATGCGGTGAGCTCGGGTCCAAGCTCGACCACCATGCGCCAACTCGGTCCATGCGTGCCGCTGCCCAACGATGGCGCAAGGGTGCCCGGACCGCCCTGCACCGGAAGATTCAACGCGGACAGCGCGGGAAGGCGCAGCAGGTGATTCGCGTGGGCGAAGCGGATGTGATCCCATCGCCAGTTGTCGCCCGACGGATCCCCGTAACGACCGCGCGTCGTCAGCAGCGCAGACGCGAGACACGCGGCGAGGATGTCATCACGCGTCTCGACCTGTCGCGTGGTTTGATCATCCCACCAGACACTCGCCGAATCCGAAAGCAGTTCCGCGAGCACCGCACTCGATGGCGTCGCCACTCGACGCGTACCACCGGGCTCAGTGGCCAGCTCGTCCCACGTACGTGCGGGAAGTGTGCGCATCGCCTCCTCGAACAACACCGCTCGCCGATTGTCCTTCGTGTAGCGACGATCCCACTCGGCGAGCAGTCGTCGCGCCTGCGCGAGCACATCGTGGTTCACACCCGGTTGGCCACGTGCGAGCACGCGGTCCGCCGCGAGGAGAAACGCCGGTGCGAAGAGATTGGCGCGCTCGCTGCCAGGATCGGTTTGGAACGCGCGCATCTTCTCTGCAGTCATGCCGGAGTCGGCGCGCAGCAGCGTGTTGATGCGCATCGCACGCCAGGGATCATAGCTGCCGCCCCACCAATCCTTCGTCGCGCGCGGATCGATCGGCTGTTGATTCGCCGAGGCAAGATATCCCTGTGCCGGATCGAAACCCTGCGGATACTGCGCGACCGGGAGGTTTGCGACCCAGTCGCTCGCACTCGTGCTACCGTCGCGCACGATGTTGCCCTTCCCATCGCCCGGCC
>JAQBPV010000300.1 GCA_028287345.1 Gemmatimonadota bacterium | reverse complement strand
CGTCGCTGTTCGTGATTGCGCCGTTTCTGGCGAGTGTGGGAATTCCGGCGGAGGCAATCGGTGTGCTGATCGCGATCGATCTACTGCCGGATGTGTTCAAGACGCTGGCGAATGTGACTGGGCATCTAGCGTCGGTGACGCTCTTGGCGCGCGCGGAGAGTTGAGCTCTACAGTTCTCTGCGCCCGGGCCATTAACTGCTCGACTGCTCCAAAAGTCCAACGGATCTCTCGTCGCGGGATCGCCTAGCGAGTGGCCCGCCACGCTGCATACGGCATCCAAGCACCGCCCCTTTACTCTTATGGATCCATTTTATGCAGACAGATTGCGATTCAAATTGATGTGAAAGCCAGAGAGATAGAGATCCATCCCTTGGAGGATCTCGGCGAGTAAAGGAGCGATGGCAGATCAAGCGTTGCAGCTTGGCGGGCCACTCGCCAGCAACCCAGCGCGACGAGAGATCCGTTGGATGTTGGAGCAGTCCCTTGCTTTTACGGGCAGGCGCGAGACGGTCAGACTCGCCTTCCCGAGCCGAGCATGATCCGAAAGATCGGATAGCTCACCGCCACGAGAGCAAGCGCGACGAGCCCAGTCGTCGGGTCGGCCACCACCACGCCGCCCATGAATGCCAGCGACCCAAGAAGAACGAGCCCCGTCGTCCACGGATGTCCCCATGCCCTGTATGGACGATCGGCGTTCGGTTCGCGACGACGCAGAACGAACACCGACGCGAACGACAGCGTGTAGCTCGCCACGAACAGGAAGGCGCACACCGCGATCACCTTCTCGAACGCGCCGCCGAGGAGAAACAGGCCGGCCACGGCGCTACTCGCGATGAGTGCCGTGCCCGGCGTACCGCCCTTGTTCACCTGGGCGAGAAAGTGCGGAGCCGCACGGTCGCGCCCGAGCGCGAACGCAACCCGCGAGGACATCAATGTGTTCGCGATGACTGCACTCGGCAGTGCCAACACGACGAGCAGTTGAACGATCGTACCGCCACGCGGACCGAACACCGCGGTTGCCGCACCCGCGGCGGCAAGAGGCGACGCAGCAAGATCGGGCAGCGACAGTACGACGAGAAACGCGATGTTGAGCAGCAGGTAGATCACGATCGCTGATAGTACGCCAAGGAACAGCGAGCGTGGAATCTGCTTTGTGTCTCGCACTTCCTCCGAGAAGTAGAGGATGCCTGTCCACCCGTCGTACGAGTAGATCACGCCTTGCAGTGCGGTCACGAACGCGGCGGCGAGGGCAAGACCTACCGGCACGACGACGGGTGCCGCTTCAGTCTCCGCTCCGAACGTGACGACGCCCATCGCCCGCGCAATCAGGCACGCCGCAACCAGTGCAAGCAGGGCAATCGACTTGAGAAGACTGGTCGTCCGCTGCGAGATGTCACTCTCGCGGACGCCACGCCAGAGTATGGCCGTCACGATGGTGATGACGACCGCCGCGACAATCACAGTTCGCGATGCCAGTCCGGGAACGAGCGTGCCGAGCGCCTCCGCGAGGACGAGTGCGATGGCCGCTACGGATCCGCTACTCGAGACCCAGTCGTTCCACCCGACGAGGAACCCCGCGTATGGACCGAGCGCTCGGCGAACGAAGACGTACTGGCCACCCGATCGCGGCACCATCGTGCCAAGCTCCGCAAGCGCATTCGCGCCGAGCAGCGCATACGTCCCACCGACGACCCATGCGCCGAGGAACAGCGCCGGCAGTGGCAGCTGCTTCGCGACGTCGGCTGGCGATCGCAGGATGCCCGCGCCGATCATACTGCCAATTGCGACGGCCACGCCGAAAGCGACACCAAACGTGCGACGAAGGTTGATCTGCGGTGTCAGGGCCATCAATGACAGCCCGGCGATGTGCAGTTCACCCAGTCGAATCGCACGACACTCGGCGGCGCGGTGCCCAGCGCGAGTGCCTGCAACACGGGATGCACGAGCTCGAGCTTTCCGCCGCGCGCTGTCGATTCCATGAGATTGTGTGGGAGGCCAAGGGCGACGGGAAACTGATAGAGCAACACGAGCGAGCTGCTTTCGGACCAAAGCTTCGCGAGTGCGACGCTTGCCTCGCCGCTCACGGTATGGTCGTTCTCGTTGAGAAGCATGACGATGCGTGCGACTTTCGACGGCATTTTCTCCGCCTCCTGCCGCACGAGTGATCCGAGCTTCATCACTTCGGAAAGTCCGCGTGTGGAGATGCCCTGAACGAAATCAGGGCGTGTGGTATCTGGCGCCGATGCACGCGTGACGCCAGGCAGCCGTCCGATGAGCTCCGCAATGGCGTTCGTCTCTTCGGCAGAGCCGGTGCTGATGCGTCCCGGTGCGAGCGCCGGTGCGACGAGCACCACTCGAAAGACATCCGGACGGTGCTCCGCGATCCACCCTCCAATGGCGCCGCCGACGCTCAGGCCGATGACCGTGACGGTGTCGCCAAGACCGCGCGCGACGTCGACCGCTGAATCACCGAAGGCGACGAGCTCCGCAACGCGGACGCGACCGAGCTCGCCCACGCCTTTGCGCTCGGCGTGATGTGGCAGCCGCGGGATGTAGACGTTGTCGCCACGCGCGGCCAGCCATGCACCCAATTCTTCGAACTGCCGCGGGGAATCGGTGAAGCCATGCAGCAGTACGTACACTCTTGGTGTGCGACGATGTTGCGACATGAAGATCGACCGGCCGCCGGGCATGACGACGCTATCGTCGGCGACCTGACGTCGTTCGATGCTCACAGCCGCCTCGGCGTAGTCGTGCGCCGGAGCGGAGCGTCCTGTCGTGGTGACGCCAAGCAGGAGGGCCAACAGGCCGAAAAGTCGCACGGGTTGCAGCCTCGTCTGTTGTGGGACACGATAGACTTTCATCGTTACGCAGTCCAGCCGACTTTTGTGTCCATCGTCATGCCGACTCTTCACTCACTCGCGCTCTTCATCGCCGCGGGGCTCGCGCTGAACATCACGCCAGGCCCGGATATGCTGTACGTCGCCGCTCGCGGAGCCAGCGAAGGACGACCCGCTGGCATCGTGTCCGCTCTCGGTATCGGTGCAGGGACGCTGGTGCACATCGCGCTCGTAGCGGCCGGCCTGGCAGCCGTTCTTGCTGCCGTCCCCGTGGCGTATCTCGCCATTCGCCTGGGCGGTGCGGCCTATCTCATCTATCTGGGCATCCGCGGATTGATGGCGCGACCATCCGCTGCTGCCCTGCCGCTGGAACCGGCAACGCTCGGCGCCATCTTCCGGCAGGGCGTCATCACGAACGTCCTCAATCCTAAGGTCGCGCTGTTCTTCCTCGCCTTCCTGCCGCAGTTCGTCGACGCATCCCGCGGCAACCCTGCTCTCCAGGTCGTCGCACTCGGCCTGATCTTCGACTTCACCGGGACGATGGTGAATCTCGCGGTCGCGGTAGGAAGCAGTCGTGCCGCGGCACGGCTACGCAGACAGAGTGGCTGGCTACAGAGGGTGACGGGGGTGATCTTCGTCGCACTCGGACTCAGGTTGGCGTTCGCGGCGCGTCACTGAACGCAATGACTTCAACGACATAGATCATGGCCATCGAAAACGTCTCCGACACTGCGCGTTGGGTCGCGGTCTACCGCGCCATGGAGACCGCGCGGCCCGATGCAATCTTCCGCGATCCCTACGCCGAGCGCCTGGCGGGTGAGAAGGGTCAGGCGATCGTCGATGAGATGAAGAGTGGCCGACAGATGGCCTGGGCGATGATCGTCCGCACCGCCGTGATGGACGAGTTGATCATGGAGCGCGTGAAGCAGCATGGCGTCGACACGGTGCTCAACCTTGCCGCGGGACTCGACACGCGTGCGTGGCGGTTGCCGCTGCCGGCGTCGCTCCGCTGGATCGACGTCGATCTTCCGGCGATGACCGAGTACAAGGCGACGCACATGCAGGGAGCGGTACCTGTGTGTCGATACGAGGCGATCGCCGCCGATCTCACGAATGCCGCCGTACGCGATGCGCTGTTCTCGCAGGTCGGCGGTGCGGCGACGCGGATGCTCGTCATCACCGAAGGCCTCTTGATCTACCTGTCACCGGAAGAAGTGCAGGCGCTCGCTCGAGCACTCCACACCATGCGGAGTGCTCGTTGGTGGATCAGCGACGTCGCGAGCCCGATGCTGTTGAAGTGGATTCACAAGAGTTGGGGGAAGTCTGCTGAGGCGGGCAATGCGCCATTCAAGTTCGGGCCGGCGGACAGCGCCGCATTCTTCGGCGCACTGGGATGGCGAGAGGTTCGCTTTCTCTCCCAATCCGATGAAGCTCGGCGACTCAAGCGTGAGATGAAGATGATGTGGCTGTGGCGATTCATGAGCCGTTTCATGTCGGCGGCGCGTCGCGAGGAAGGGCGGCGAATGGCGGCGATCGTTCTCCTCGAGCGTATCGACAGCTGATGCTGCATACGGTCTGTGTCTTTTGTGCAGCGAGTCCCGGGACCAATCCCGTTTACGTCGAGCAGGCGGCAGCGATGGGCCGGATGCTCGCTGAGAGCGGACGACGTCTGGTGTATGGCGGAGGACGTACGGGACTGATGGGCGCTCTTGCCGACGCGGCGTTAACCGCGGGTGGAGATGTCATCGGCATCATGCCGCGTCATCTCGTGGAGCGGGAGGTCGCACACGTCGGTCTGACGGAGCTGCACGTCGTGGCGTCGATGCACGAGCGGAAGGCACTGCTCGCCGAGCTGTCCGATGGATTCCTCGCGATGCCCGGCGGGCTCGGTACGCTAGAAGAGTTGTTCGAGGTCTGGACCTGGGGGCAGCTCGGGCTGCATCGGAAGCCGTATGGCCTGCTCGAGGTGAATGGCTTCTTCGCGCCGTTGCTGGCGTTTCTCGATCACGCGGTGACGGAAGGGTTCATCCGCCGCGAGTATCGCGATCTCCTCGTGGTCGACGAGAGCCCACGCACGTTGCTCGAGCGGATGGAAGCGATGCACCCGCCCGCGTTGCCGAGGTGGCTCGATCGCGCGACGACCTGAGGGTGTGACATAGAATTTGCACGCCTCGTTCGCATGCCTTCACCGCGAAAGCTGGTCATCCCCGATGATACCGACGCCGAGCTGAGTGTGGGTGGTCGCCGAGTGCGGCTGACCAACCTACGAAAGGTGTTCTGGGCGGAGCCGGGGATCACGAAGCGCGATCTGCTGCAGTACTACGCAGACGTCTCGCCGTTTCTGCTGCCGCATCTGCACGATCGCGCGATGGTGATGAAGCGATATCCCAACGGCGCGAGCGGGAAATGCTTTTTCATGAAGCGCGTTCCAGAGCCGCATCCGGAGTGGCTCGAGACCTGTTCCATCGAGCACAAGTCGGGAAGCGTGATCGACTTTCCGATCGTGCAGGATCTTGCGTCGCTGCTCTGGTGCGTGAACCTGGGTTGTATCGATCTCAATCCGTGGTATGCGCGCTGCGATGATACGGATCGGCCGGACTACGTTCACTTCGATCTCGATCCAGTGCCCGGTGCGAGCTTCGCGACGGTATTGGAGGCGGCTGTCGTGATGCGCGATGCGCTGGAGTCGCTCGGGATGATGCCGCTGGTGAAGACGACCGGCTCCTCCGGTGTGCACATCTATGTCGGCATCAAGCACGGGCCCACGCAGAAGCAGGTATGGACGTTCGCGAAAGCGTTAGCGGGATTGCTGGCGTCGCAGCATCCGAAGCTGCTCACGGCGGAGTATCGCATCGCTGCTCGGCCGAAGGGACGCGTACTGGTGGACTACAATCAGAATGCGTGGGGTCGGACGTTGGCGTCGATCTACTCTCCGCGTCCGAAGTCGCGTGCGCCTGTGTCGACGCCGCTCACGTGGGAAGAGGTGGAGCGTGGGGTGTCGCTGTCAGATTTTCGAATCGACAACGTTCCGGCGCGGCTGAAGAAGATTGGTGATCTCTGGAAGCCCCTGCTTGCTGCGCGCGGTCGATTTGCGCTGGAGAAGTTGTTGTCGTGAATTGGGTGGCAGTCGATAGCGTCGGTGATGGGACGTTGAAAAACAACAGCTCACACGGATTGACACGGAAAAGAGCGGTAGATGGCCACAGATACGACGCCAGATTCAGTTGTATCTGTGTAAATCCGCTGCTGTTTCCGTGTCGATCCGCGTGAGCTGTGGCAGTTCTCTTCTAGAGGCTACTTGAACGTAGCCCCACCAGTGCGATTATCCGGCACGAACTGCTTCTGCGCCGGCATCTTCACAGCGGGGAGAGACTTTGCGTCGATAGTGGTGCCTGGTGGGATGATGCCGTTCTCCGTCAGCAGAAAGGCAACGAGCCCATACGTCTCATCCGGCGTCAAGGAATTCGGCGACGACAACGGCATCGTGCGATGGATGTAGTCGTACAGCGTCGTGGCGTACGGCCAGTAGTTGCCAATCGTCTTGGGCTGCTTGAAGTCCGCCGCGAATACCGCACCTGCTGCCGGTTCACGGCCAACCAGCTTCGGACTCCTCTCGATGCCCTCGCCCTTCGGGCCATGGCACGCCGCGCACTTCTGCGCATAGACGACTGCCCCGGTCGCCGCAGTACCCGAGCCCGTGGGTAACCCAACTCCGGACGGATTGGCGTCTATATCGATTGCCGCGATCTCTGCCGCTGTCGGGGTGTGGCCGAGCCCATAGCTGGTAGGTCGTTCACCAGCTTTGACGTCGTCGGCCGGCTTGCACGCCATAAGTAGCATAAGGACACTAAACGCGATCGTCGGGCGCATCATCCGCCGAACCCCACGGTGCCGTCGGCCGCGACAGTCCACGAGCGGATCGCGTTGAAGTGATAGTCGGTGCCCTTGCCTCGCACTCGGCGATACTCCTCGAGCGTCGGCTGCACGTAACCCGTTTCATCGTGCGCGCGGCTCATCAGCGTCGCGGGTTTGCCATCCCACTTCCACATGTACTGAAAGCGCGTGTGCGCATACGGCAACGCGCTGCCGACGATCTCCGCCAATTGCCAGCTGCGGCCGGCGTCGACGCTCACGTCCACGCGAGAGATCTTGCCGCGACCCGTCCACGCCAGGCCGGTGATGGGCCACCACCCTGCACCACTCAGCTTCTCCGGATATGCCGGTCCTGTGATGATCGACTTCGCGTCCATCACGAAGCTGAACTGGCGCGACGTACCGTCGGGGAGCGGATCCGTGTACTTCACCGTCTCGTCGCGCGACATGTTCGGCTCGCTGATCACCTCGAGGCGACGTAGCCACTTGATGCACATGTTGCCTTCATAGCCGGGCAACAGCAGGCGAGCCGGATATCCATTGGCCGCGCGAACGGGCTCGCCGTTCTGCGCGTACGCGATCATCGCGTCGCCCTGCATCTTCTCCATTGGAATGCTTCGCGAGAGCAGTGCAGCATCGCCGCCCTCGGCGAGCACCCACTTGGCCGACGTCTTCGCACCCGCCTCGCGCAACAGCGTGGACACCAGCACACCAGTCCACTCGGCATTGCTCGTCATGCCGTCGACATCCTGCGGGGTCATCTCCGGCTTGGGCGTTCGATACGCCGAGCGGCCGTTGCCCGAGCATTCGACGAAATAGGTGCGCGTCTCTGAGGGAAAGCGCTTCAGCTCATCGAGCGAGAACGTGAGCGGTCGATCGACGAGCCCATGAACCGTGAGGCTGTACTTCGTCGGATCGATGAGCGCGATGCCGTTGTGATGTCGCTGAAAATGGAGGTCCGAGGGAGTGATCGTTCCGCGCAACTTGTGGAGCGGTGCGTTCGTCGCTCCCTGCATGACGTTGAGCGGCGCGAGCGCCGGCTGCTCGAACGGTGATCGTTCGCCGAGTGCGCCAGAGGGAAGTCCGGGAGTCTTCGTTGGATCCGGCGGAATGGGTGGCGGCGGTGTCGCTTGAACGGCGGCGGCGGGCGCCTGGGAAAGGAGTTGCGCGAGCGGTAGGCTCAGCGCGACACCCGCCGCGATACCGGCGGACTGCAGCATCTCTCGGCGAGAGAGCCGCGATTCCTCTTCGGATGGTTTTTTCACGACCCAAGGTTACGTGCGTCACCTCAGGCTCGATAGATGGCCTCGCGGGCTGCACGTCGAAGTGCGGCAGCATAGACTTGGGCTCAATGCCGCACGACCTCGCCGCCGCGGAGCGACTCGTCTCCGTCACTGATCTCGTGGATGGAATTCCCATCCATGCGCGGGTCTCGCCGCATTTCGTCGTGGGCCGGACGGCCCTCGTGTTCGTGCATGGACTCGGTGTGTCCGTGCGCTACCTCGAGCCGACGATGGCGTTGCTCGTCGCGGAGCATCACGTCGCCGGACTCGACCTGCCGGGCTTCGGACGCAGTGGCAATCCACCCGAGGCGCTCGACACGCGCGGGCTGGCGACTGCTCTCGGCGCGTGGCTCGACGTCCGCGGTATCGGGCCGGCCATCTTCGTCGGCAATTCGTATGGCTGCCAGGTGATCGTCGAGCTGGCGATGCAGGAGCCGAGGCGTGTGGTGGGTCTCGTGCTCAACGCGCCGACGATGGATCCGGCGCATCGTACGATCAGCGGCCAGGTGCTGCGCGTGCTCGCCGACATTCCCTTCGAGCCGTTCGGGCTCGGGTGGGTCGTCTTGTGCGACTACCTGCGCGCCGGTCCGTTGCGGCTGCTGACGACACTGCGTTACGCGTTGGCCGACCGCATCGAGGAGAAGCTGCCCGACATCGTCGTGCCAACGGTGGTGGTGTGCGGTGCGCATGATCCAGTCGTCACCGTGGCCTGGGCCGCCGAAGCGTCTCGACTGATCGGCATCTCGTCACGGGGTGCGGTTGGGGCGACATTGTCCGTCGTGCCGACGGCCGCGCATGCGCTACCGTACGACGACCCCGCGACGTTTGCGGCGCTCATCGAATCATTCGTCGAGCGAGTTCACCGATCTACCAGGCCCCGATGAATCATCGGCTCAAGTCCATCTTCGGTGGGTCGATCGGCAATCTCGTCGAGTGGTACGACTGGTACGTCTACTCCGCGTTCTCGCTCTACTTCGCCAAGGTGTTCTTTCCGCCGGCGAGTCAGACGGCGCAGCTGCTCAATGCGGCGGCGGTGTTCGCTGTTGGGTTTCTGATGCGGCCCGTCGGCGGTTGGTTGATGGGACGCTACGCCGACAAGCACGGACGACGCGCGGCGCTCAGCGCATCGGTGATGTTGATGTGCTTCGGATCGCTCATGATTGCCGTGACGCCAGGCTATGCGCGCATTGGTGTCGCGGCGCCGATTCTGCTCGTCGTCGCCCGGCTGCTGCAGGGGCTGAGCGTGGGTGGAGAATACGGCGCGAGTGCGACGTACCTGAGCGAAATGGCGGGTGCGAAGCTGCGCGGCTTCTACTCGAGTTTCCAGTACGTCACGCTCATCAGCGGACAACTCATCGCTCTCGTCGTACTGCTGCTATTGCAACGGACGCTCGGCAACGCGGCTCTCGAGGATTGGGCGTGGCGCATTCCATTCGTGATCGGTGGGGCGTTGGCCGTCGCCGCGCTGTGGCTTCGTCGGAGCATCGATGAGACACCGTCGTTCAAGGCGGCAGTTGCCGAAGGTGCGGTACGGCGCTCGCCGCTACGTGAGCTGGCGCGGTATCCCCGGCAGATTCTTACTGTCGTTGGTTTAACGGCAGGCGGCACGGTGGCGTTCTATACCTTCACGACGTACGCGCAGAAGTTTCTCGTGAACTCAGGCGGCTGGAGCAAGACCGACGCATCGCGTATCTCGGCGCTGACACTGCTCGTGTTCATGCTCATTCAGCCACTGATCGGCTACATCTCTGATCGCATTGGCCGTCGGCCGGTACTGATTTCGTTCGGCGTGCTTGGGCTGTTCGGCACCGTGCCGGTGATGACGGCGCTCGCTGCCACGCGCGATGAAGTGACGGCCTTTGCGCTGTTGATGGCAGCACTGATCGCGGTGAGTGGGTACACGTCGATCAATGCAGTGGTTAAAGCAGAGCTCTTCCCGACGGAGATTCGTGCGCTCGGTGTCGCGCTACCCTATGCGGTGACGGTGGCGCTGTTTGGCGGGACGGCGGAGTACATCGCGTTGTGGGCCAAGAACGCCGGACATGAGGCGTGGTATTTCTGGTACGTTACTGGCTGCGTGGCGATGTCGCTGGCCGTGTACCTGAAGATGCCGGACACTCAGAAGACGTCGCAGATCAGTGACGATTGAGCTTGATGCAATCGCAAAGAGTTCGGTGCTCAACCAGCATTCACTATAGAGATCAGATTCCGTGATTCTTCAATTCCGTGATTCTTCAATTCCGTGATTCGAGCCTTCTTTGCTTTTGAACTTCCGCCCTTCCAGCGCTCGTATCAGGTGCAGCTATCGGCCAACAGCAACAGCAGAACTGATGGCTGGAATCACGGAATCGAAGAATCAGTAGAATGACTGCGTTTTAGCGTTCAATGCTGTTAGTGCCGCCGCTCGATTTCGTGTTGAGCTCTACACGGACGCTGTTTCTCCGCTCGCGCGTCGCGGCGGGGGAACGACGTCAAATGATTGGCGAGGTGTGCGACGCGGCATCCCGTGAGTCGCGAGCAGGGCGGCCGTGAGCGTGTCCACGTCCCACTGCATCCAGCCAATTGGAATGGGCGCAAGACGACGCCGCTCCAGGTCAGACTGAAAGCAGAGCCACCCACTGCGGAACGTGGCAGGAACGCGTGCGACCGTTCGCTCTTCAGTGGGATAGACCTCGAACACATCCCACGAAGTGCCGGACTGGTCCGTGAAGGTGAGCAGCATAGCCTACCTCTTCGCCTGAGAAGACTCCGACCTTCACCCGTTTACTGAATTTATCGTGCCGTTCACGTCACGGAACAGGCCGTCATGTCCGGCAGACGCGCATCACTTTCGCTGGCGTCGTCACTCCTTTGCGCACCAAGCGCGTTCCATCGTCACGAGAGAAAGGAACTTCGAAAGCGCGCGCGGATGAACTGCCACAGACAACTGCCGGAGAATCACGGATACGACGGGCAGGCGTTGTCGTATCGGCGTCCATCCGGGCAGTTGCAGTGACAATCCGTATGTGCTGTTTCAGTCGAGCTGGCGAGACAACCTAGAAATTGTACCGCGCCCCCAGCTGCACCTGGAACTGCTGGCTCAGCCCGAACGGACTCGGCTCCAGCTTCGCAAAGTTCGTGTTGTACTGATACACGTACCGGTTCGTCGTGCCGGCCGTGAAGCCGCGGGTCGTGAGCGCACCCGTGTTGGCCGCCTGTACTTCATTTCGCTGGCCCCACGAGCTCTTCAATCCGTTCAGCAGGTTGAAGAAATCCACTGACACCTCGAGCGCCTGACCGCGATACGTATCGAACTTCTTGGCGACACGCGCATCGAGGATGTTCTGGAACGGATTCTCGCACGCGCTGCGCTCGATGATCTGACCGCGATGCGACGCGAGACACGAGTTGCTCGACAACGCGCTCTTGAATTGTGCCTTCTGCACGGCGCTGTCGAGACCCGCCGCCGGACTATGGAAGAACGTGTAGCCCGCCACCTCGGCATCGGTCGGGATGTACAGACGATCGTTGGCGACGCCGTCGCCATTCACGTCGCTGCCGTAGATCGGCGTCCACGGAAGGCCGGTGTAGCCGCGGTAGATGCCGCTCAACAGGACGCCGTACGGCAGGTTCACCGTGGGGGAGAACACGATGCTGTGCGTGCGCGAATATGTGGCGCGCGCGTACTGCGACTTGAAGTCATTCGGATTGCCGGACGGACGCAGGCTGTTGAACAGGTCCCCGCCGGCGATGCAGCACGACGACGAGCTGTAGTCGCGCGTGTGATCGTACGTGTAGCTGGCGAGCACACCGCCCCACGACGTCGCGCCCTGCAGTTGCACGAAGGCCTGCGCCGACTTCGCTTCGCCTAGTGACGACTGGAGAAATACGTTGGCGAGATTGGCGTCGATGCGGCTGAAATTGATGTTCGTGCGGCCCGCAGCCGTTCCTGTCGTGGCGATGCTGCTCGCGGGCTGGAAGACGGGAATGCCACCCTCGATGGCGAACTTCTGCGTCGCGTCGAGGTTGACGTCCTGCACGATGTAGTCGTTCGTGATGCGCGAGTAGATGCCCTCGAGCGTGATGCGCCAGTTCGCCGCGAGCAGGCGATCGTACGCGAGGTTGGTCTTCCACGCCTGCGTCTGCTGGAAGTCGGTCGTGAACAGCACCGGCGAGCCCTTGCTCGCGGCCGCGGCGCCGCCGCCCACGCACGTCGACGGAATGTTGGTGATGCTCTGCGCGTACGACGGCAGGTTCGGCACCGGTGCCAGCGCGCCATTGCAGGTGAGATCGAGCTGCGTCTGGCCCGTGTTGCCGAGCGTGTTTCCGTAGAGCACGTACGGCGCACGACCGTAGAAGATGCCCGTGCCGCCTCGGAACACCTGCTTGCCATTGGCCTCTGGATCGAACGTGAAGCCGAAGCGCGGCGCGATGTTGTTCTTGTCCGTGATGGCGAGATCATTGTGCAGGCCGAGCGCGCCGCTGGCGAGAATGGGGTTTGCCTTCGCCTTGTCCGGGTAGCGGCTGATGTCGTAGCGCAGACCGTAGGTGACGAACAGCTTCGGGTTGACCTGCCATTCGTCCTGCGCATAGAGGGCTGCCTCGTACACGTCGAACAGCGCGACAGGGTTGCCCGACGTCGGCGTGAAGGGCAGCGCACGCGTGTAACTGGCCGGCGCCTTGTTGGCGAAGTCGGTCAGGTTGTTGAAGGTGAACGAGCCGAGCCCGTTGAAGAAGAAGTCGTTGAAGACGTGAATCTTGCTGAGGTTCGTTCCGATCTTGTACGTGTGGTTGTCGCGCGTATAGCGGGCGTTGTCGATCAGCTCATAGGTGTCCTGCTCGAGGTTGTTCGCGTGCAGCACCGGATCTGATCCGAAAATCACCGCCGTGGTGACATTGCCCTGGCCGTCGCCGGGATTGGCAACCAGACCATTGATGCGCACCTGCGGAATGATGCCGCCGAGTACCGATGGGTTCGACGGTCGCGGCTTGCGGTCATTCGAGAGTTGCATGCGCAGCTCGTTGTTCACGTTCGTGGTGAACAGCGACGTGAGTGCGACGACGGCGCTGTTCGTCTTCTCCTTGTATGGACCCGCGTTCGACGTGGTCTCATTGAGCGACGGCGTGATGGTGAGCCGGTCGTTCGACTGCACGAAGTTCAGGTAGTTGTCTCGAACGGTGAGCGTGTGCTTGTCATTGACCTGCCAGTCGATGCGGCCGAACACTGCCGACTCGTCGATGTTCTGCTTGAATGAGCCGACTTCCTGAGCGAGATCATACCCGTAGGCGTTCTTCGCGATCGACAGCAGCTTTGTCAGCGTATCGGCAGCGATGCCCGAGTTGCGGATGCTCGCGGCGTCGGTGCCCGTCACCAACACCGGCTTCGGCTCGTTGCCGACCTGACGGTCCAATGTGAAGAAGAAGTGCAGCTTGTCCTTGATGATCGGGCCGCCGAGTG
This sequence comes from Gemmatimonadota bacterium, assembly GCA_028287345.1. Classification (GTDB taxonomy): domain Bacteria; phylum Gemmatimonadota; class Gemmatimonadetes; order Gemmatimonadales; family Gemmatimonadaceae; genus AG11. Next base: position 909 of record JAQBPV010000300.1, on the reverse strand, counting down.
CGAGACCGTACTGCTCGCGGAGGTAGTTGCGCGGCGTGCGACCGAGGAAGTCGTTGCCCGTGAGCTTGAGGCCGAAGCGCTTGTCGCCGCGCTCGTAGTCGAACACGCTGCCGTGGAACTCGTTCGTCCCCGACTTGGTGACTGCGTTCACGGTGCCGCCCGTGAACTGTCCGCGCTCGACGTCGTAGCCGGCGGTGATGACCTGGATCTCCTTCACCGCTTCGATCGAATACGAGAACGGGAGCCGATCGCCACCGCGTGCGTCGCCGCCGAAGAAGCTCTCGTTGTTGTTGACGCCGTCCATGAGAATGTTCGACGACGCTGTGCGTCCGCCGCCGAGTGATTGACCACCACCGGCACCCGTAGCGCCGACGTCGCTGGCGCCAGGCGTCAGCACGACGAGGTTCTTGAAGTTGCGATCGGAGGTGGGGAGTCCGCGCAGCTGCTCCTCGAGAATGCGTGTGCTCGTTCCCGTCTTTGTCGGCTCGATGAGCGGCGTGGCGTTGGCACTGACGGTGACGGCGCTCAGCTGCGTGGCTGCGGTCTCGAGCGTGAAGTCCTGCGTCGCGATCTGACCAAGGCTGCTGCGCATGCCGGTCTTTTCACTCGGCCGATAGCCGATGCGCTGTGCGCGAACCGTGTAGACGCCGGGATCGAGGAAGGGAATGTTGTAGCGTCCGCGATCGTCGGTGGTCGTACCACGGCGAGTGCCGGACGCTTCATTGATTGCGACGACTGCCGCGCCGATGATCGGCGCGCTGTCCGATCCACGCACGACTCCGCGTACGGATCCTGTGGTGGTTGCCTGCTGGGCGGTTGCGGAGAGAAAGGCGGACGCCGTCAAAAGGACGGCGGCTATTGCCGTTAAAGGTCGGACGAGGAGTCGCGAGGCCATTGAGGCTCCAGTTG
>JAQBPV010000262.1 GCA_028287345.1 Gemmatimonadota bacterium | reverse complement strand
TCGGAGATTCAGCGGATGGTCATCTCGCGGCATGTCCTGCGGGAATTGGCCGGAACGACCTAAAGCATCTAGTTGGGGAGTCTGGTGAGTCGTGGGCGACTTCCATGACTTGAATCATGTGAAGTTTTTTGAATTACCTCGACTCGGCGCAAGTTGGATTGCGCCGAGTCGCGGTTTTTGGGTGATGCAGGTTTGGTGGTTGTCGCCATGCTTGGGCATGGCTGACAGAGACTTGACCGAGGAAGCCCTGACCAAAGCAGTGATCGGAGCCTTTTACGAGGTTTACAACAACCTCGGATACGGCTTCTTCGAGCACATTTACGTGCTGGCACTGGAGATGGAGCTCATTGCGCGCGGTCTCAAGGTGCAGCGAGAGCTCTGGGTGCCCGTCTTATACAAGACCGTTCGCGTCGGTTATCAGCGCACGGATATGCTGGTGGAGGACCGGCTCGTCGTAGAGGCCAAGTCGACTGAGAAATTGCCGGAGAGCGCATCAAGAAAGCTTTTCAATTACCTGCATGCGACAAAGCTGGAAATCGGCCTGCTGCTGCATTTCGGCCCGAAGGCGAGATTCTATCCGGTCGTGTACAGGCACTGAGGATCAAGGTGCGCCGCCATTCCAAATTACAGCGATGAAATTCCAACAAATTCACATGATTCAAGTCGGGCTTTTCTATCCCGATAACCGCTAGTCAGACTTGCCAGAAAGGACTCTAAAGTCTTCCGCCAACGCACCTTAGGTTGCGCTCCGGCCCGGGCCGCGTTAGCTATTCACCAGTGATTCTTACCCTGGTTCTTCCGTATCCGGCGACGCGCGGCGACTCGCGCATCGGCCGGGTCGTATCGCATACGAGTGCGGCCGAGGCTGTCGTCGGCCGTACAAGTGTGCTCGTTGCTTTCGGTGCGCAGTCCCGGGTCAGACCGGGAGATCGCACGCTTCTCCGGCTACTGGCGTCCCTGTTCGCTCTCCTGCTCGCGCCCGCGTGGCGCGCGATGCGGGTCATGCGCGACAGGGTCTGCCCGGAGGGAGCGTGGTCGATCACGCAGCGATCCGCAGCGTCGAATCGTGTTTCGGCCGTCGGGCGCACCGTGTTGCGCAGCCGGGCCGCCCATCCTTCGCCCTACCGTGCCGCAGCCGTCGAGTCGCCGGCAGCCTTCGCGCGTGCGGTCCCCGATGAAACGAGAGATCCTGATCAACGCGACCGCGCGCGAAACGCGGGTCGCTATTCTCGAGGACGACGAGCTCGTTGAGCTACTCGTCGACCGTCCCGACGCACGTCGGATGGTCGGTGACATCTACCTCGGCAAAGTCGACGCAGTGCTGCCCGGCCTCCAGGCCGCGTTCGTCGACATCGGTACTGAGAAGAGCGCGTTCCTCCACTCCTCCGATCTCGTCTATCCCGACTCCGGTGACGGCGACGATGACGACGACGAGGGCGAGGAGACATTTCACGAGCCCGGACGCAACGAGCGCGACATCCCGCAGATTCAGGATGTCCTGAAGCGCGGGCAGGAGCTGCTCGTCCAGGTCAGCAAGGAGCCGATTTCCACCAAGGGCCCGCGCGTCACCGCGCAGGTGTCCATGGCTGGCCGCTTCCTCGTCTACATGCCGTTCGCGTCGCGCGTCGGCGTCAGCCGCAAGATCGGCGATCGCGAGGAGCGCAAGCGGTTGCGTGCCCTCGTTGAGGGCATGCTCCCTGACGACTCGGGCGGCGTGATCGTTCGCACGGTCGGCGAGGACGTCACGCCGGAGACCATCGAGCGCGAGTTGCAGACGCTCATGAACGGCTGGAAGCGCATCAAGAAGAAGACGCACTTCGTCCGTCCGCCGTCGTTGGTGCATCGCGAGACTTCGCTCACGCGCGGCCTCATCCGCGACATCTTCAGTGACAAGGTCGAGCGCGTCACCGTCGACTCCAAGCAGGTCTACAACGAGATCGTCGAGTATCTCAAGGGCATCGCACCCGAGCTGCTCGAGCGCGTGGTGCTGTACGAGGACACGACGCCGCTGTTCGACACGGCTGCCGTCGAGTCGGAGATCCGCGATCTGTTCAAGCGGCGTTGCGATCTACCCTCGGGTGGCTATCTCATCATCGAGCCCACCGAAGCGCTCATCTCCATCGACGTCAACTCCGGGCGCTTCGTCGGCAAGAAGGATCCGGAAAAGACGAGCCTCAAGACGAACATGGAAGCGGCGCGCGAGATCGCTCGTCAGCTGCGCTTGCGCGACGTCGGCGGCATCATCGTCTGCGACTTCATCGACATGGACACCAAGTCCAATCGCGACAAGGTGCTTCAGGAGCTCCGTCAGCACCTGGGCCGCGATCGTGCGCGCACGAAGGCGTTCGCCGTGTCTGATCTGGGCCTCATCGAGATGACACGCCAGCGCGTGCGGCAGAGCCATCTCCAGAGCATGACCGAAGCGTGTCCGAGCTGTCATGGCACGGGTCGTGTCTTCACCGCCGAGACGATCCTGCGCCGCATGGAGCGGAGCGTGAAGCGCATCGGTATCGAAGGCAAGCGGGATCCGCTCCTCGTGAAGCTGCATCCCGACGTCGCGATGTTCGCGATGGAAAACGAATCGGACATCATGCGCAAACTCGAGAAGGCTGTCGGCTTCACGCTCGAGATGCGCGATGATCCGCTGCTCAAACCCGACGAGTTCAAGCTCGTGGTCAAAAGTGCGGGACGTGATGTGACGCAGCAGTACGCGGTGGCGTGAGTCCTTGGTTGTCATCCCGCACTCGCTCGCTCCCGCGGGATGACAGGAGGGCCTCAAGGCACGACCAGCAGCCCCGCCTTCCCGCCAAGGTCGTCGTCGACAGCGGGAGTGTTCGCCGCCGTGCGCCACTCCCCGCCATCGATCCGCAGCAGCATTCGATGCGAGCCGCTCGACATCGTCACTGCGCGCTCGAACACCGCGCCGTTTCGCGAGAGTGGCTGGGGTTCCCAGTTCGTGAAGTCTCCCATCACTTCGACGCGACTCGCACCCGACGCGCGCACGCGTAGCACGCGCACTCCGGATGAGTCGGCGACCTGGACGACCGGAATCAGCCGCGCGGCGCGATCCGCAGCCGGCGTCGCCTGACGGAAGCGCATGCCGACGCTGAACGCATCCGCCGCGTCGGCACCGCGCACCCAATCGGGAAGCTGCCGCGCGACGCTGAACACGACCGCCACGGTTTCCCCCGTCCACACCGCTGCGGTCGCACTCAACGACGGCTCGTAGAGATGCGCCGCATCCGCGTCGCGACGCGCACCCGCGGAGATGTCCACCGACGTGCGATCACTTTCGGCGTGAAAGGAGACGACGCCTTCCGAATAGCGCACCGGAACCGTGC
>JAQBPV010000222.1 GCA_028287345.1 Gemmatimonadota bacterium | reverse complement strand
GGCGTCCGCGGCGTGTTCATCACGTATCAGTACCTCTACGGCCAGACGCCGCGGGTGCGGCAGGTCCAGCAGGATCAGCAGTCGCAGGGCCCTGGCTTCCCGTAACCGGAAAAACGGGTTGTCAGGTTGGGCGGGCCCAGTGCGAAAGCACTGGGCTCGTTCTTTTCTCCCGTCGGCGAAGATCCACACGTCAGGCAACAGGTGCTCGGGTGTCAGCCCCAGCCATCAGCAATCAGGGGGTGTGGCGAGTACGGTGCATCTCACTCGGTACGGCACACCCCCTGAGTGCTGAGCACTGAAGCTGCCTCCTAAGCACCTGGCCTCTGACACTGCCCGTTGCCAAACGCCCCGGCCAGCGTCGAAACGCTCCACCGTCCATGCGCGCGCCACTTACTTTTCCGACATGCGTATTCTGAGAAAAGCTGGTGACGTCCCCAAACGCTCGCTTTGGCAGAAGATCAAGGACGTCGCACTCACGGACGTCGCCGTCCTCGCGCGTGGGGGCGTCTCGGCCGGCTCCCTCGAGAAGCTCGAAGAGTTGTTGCTCGAGTCCGACTTCGGCGTCCCCACGACCTTGAAGCTCGTGGCCGAGGTGGAGCGCCGAGCCCAGCGTGGCCTCATGAAGACGCAAGCTGAATTTCTCGAGGCGCTGCAGGAAGGCATCGTCGCTGCGCTGCGCGCCGGGAACAGCGACCCCAAGCTCAACGTCGCGCCGCAGTCGCCCACTGTCGTCCTCATCGTCGGCGTGAATGGAGCGGGGAAGACCACCTTCATCGGCAAGCTGGCCGCCCAATTCCGCGGCGAGGGCAAGAAGGTCATGGTCGCCGCCGGCGACACGTTCCGCGCCGGCGCCATCGATCAGCTCCGCGTCTGGGCAACCCGAACCGGCGCTGACTTCATCTCCGCCAACGCGGGCGCTGATCCGGCCGCTGTCGCCTTCGATGCCATCGACGCCGCCATCGCCCGTGGCGCCGACGTCCTCATCATCGACACGGCCGGCCGACTCCACACCAGCGAAGGGTTGATGACGGAGCTCAAGAAGGTCGCACGCGTCATCGCCAAGCGGCTGCCCGACGCGCCGCACGAGACGCTGCTCGTGCTCGACGCCACCATCGGCCAGAACGCGGTGCAACAGGCGAAGACGTTCGCGTCAGCAGTGCCCGTAACGGGACTCGTGCTGACGAAGCTCGACGGCACGGCGCGCGGTGGCGTCGTCGTCGCCGTGCACGAGGCCATCGACGTCCCCGTCAAGTTCCTCGGTACGGGTGAGCAGAGCGACGACCTCGTCCCGTTCGACGCGAAGGACTTCGCGCGGGAGCTCTTGGGCGACGAGTGACGCGCGACGCGGCTCGGCCAACGCGAGTGCGGCTCGACACGCCCGTCATGTACTTGAAGGGCGTGGGTCCCGCGCGAGCTGAAGGACTCAAGCGACTTGGTGTCGTAACTGCGGGCGATCTGCTCTATCACATCCCGCACCGCTACGAGGACGCGAGCACCATCTCGCAGATCAGCTCTCTCGAGACGGGAATGCAGGGCACGGTCATAGGTCGAGTCGTATCGAAGGGCGTTCTACCGACGCGAAAGGGACTGCGCATCTTCCAGGCGGTGCTGAAGGACGACACCGGCATGATCGAGGTGTCGTGGCCAGGGCAGCCGTACCTCGATCGCACGATCGACAAGGGTGACATGCTTCTGGTGTCGGGAAGTGTGCGCTTCTTTCACGGACGCCAGCTCCAGCCACGCGAGTACATCAACCTCGGCGAAGAGGACGAGGGCACGGCACTGGGCCGCGTGCTGTCCGTCTATCCGGCGACGGAAGGGCTGTCGTTCAAGGTCATTCGCGGCATCATCGACGCGCATCTCGATCTGCTGCTGCCGCTCGTCACGGAGTACCTGCCGCGAGAAGTTCTGCGCGGCGCCGCGGTGCCCTCCATCGGCGACGCGCTGCGAATGGTGCATCGGCCCACGTCGCTCGCCGAAGCGCTCGAGGGTCGCTCGCGCCTCGCGTTCGAGGAGCTGTTGTTCGTGCAGCTCCTGCAGCAGCGTGCGAAGGCGCTCGCGCGAGAGACGCGGCGCGGCATTCAGTTCACGAACAAGCGAGAGCTCACGACACGGCTGAAGGAGGCGTTGCCCTTTCAACTCACGGGCGCGCAGATGCGCGTCGTGCGCGAGATCTTCGCCGACATGTGCAGCGAGCGACGCATGCAGCGCCTGCTCCAGGGCGACGTCGGCAGCGGAAAGACGGTCGTCGCGCTGTTCGCGGCCATGCTCGCGATGGAGAACGGTTATCAGGCCGCGATCATGGCGCCCACCGAGCTGCTCGCTGAGCAGCACTTTCGCTCGATGTCCGCGATGCTGAAGCCGCTCGACATCGAGCCGATTCTTCTCACCGGCAGCATCAAGGCAAAAGCACGTCGTGAGATCGCATCGCGACTCGGCGAAGCGACGCCGGCGCTCGTGGTGGGGACGCACGCGCTCGTGCAGCAGGCCACCGAATTCTCGAATCTCGGCCTCGCCGTGGTTGACGAACAGCATCGCTTTGGCGTGGAGCAACGCAAGGCACTCGGCGCAAAGGGTGAGTCGCCCGACGTGCTGCTCATGACCGCGACGCCGATTCCGCGGTCACTCGCCCTCACGCTGTACGGCGACCTCGATCTCTCGATTCTCGACGAGCGTCCCCCGGGCCGTCAGAACATCACGACGGCGCTGCGTCCGGAGTCGGCGCGCGCGCGAGTGATGGAATTCGTGAACAAGGAGTTGGACAAAGGCCGGCAGGCGTACGTCGTCTATCCGGTCATCGAGGAATCAGAGAAGACCGACCTCAAGGCGGCGACGACGGAATTCGAGATCCTCAAGGAGGGCGCGTTCAAGGACCGCCGCGTCGCGCTGCTGCACGGCCGTCTGCCGAACGACGAGAAGGACACGATCATGCGCAGCTTTCGCGATGGGGAAGTCGACGTCCTCGTGGCGACGACGGTCATCGAGGTCGGCATCGACGTCGCGAATGCGACGGTGATGCTCATCGAGCATCCCGAGCGGTTCGGTCTATCGCAGTTGCATCAGCTCCGCGGCCGTGTGGGCCGAGGCGCCGAGGCGTCGTTCTGCATTCTGTTGGGAAGCGTGAGTCCGGAGGTGAAGCAGCGGCTCGACGTCTTCGCTGGCAGCGACGACGGCTTCGACATCGCGCGCGAAGATCTTCGTCTGCGCGGCATGGGTGATCTATTCGGTGAGCGGCAGAGTGGTGTGCCGACCTTTCGTGTCGCGGATCCGTTGCGCGACGAACTGCTCAACGAACAGGCGCGCGATGCAGCTGACCGACTATTGGCGGATGATCCGCAACTCGATTCGCCGAAGAACGCACCGCTCAGGCAGGTGATGGGCGAACGTTACGCGCGAAGTCTGGAGTTGTTCCGCGTCGGCTGAACCGCAAGATCTCACACGGAAATGCACGGAACGAAAAGCCGCGGATGAACGCGGATCGACAGAACGGCATGCAGTATCGGCGAATCTCCGCGGCTGTTTTCCACCGCGTTCATCCGTGTAAGCTGTTGCCGTTGCCGTTGCTGTTGCCGTTGCTGTTGCCGTAAGCGAGCGAAGCGACGCGCCCCATAAGCGAAGCGCCCCGTAAGGCGGCGCAGCCGCCGCCCCGTAAGGGCCGCGCAGCGGCCCGCCCCAGCTTTACGGCTTCGGCTGCGCCAAACGCCGCTTGATGCGCTCGAGTTCCGCGTTTGCCTTCGCGAGCTCGTCGCGCACGCGTTGCAGCTCCTCGTCCTTCGACTTGTCCTCGGACTTCAGAACCTCTGTCTTCGGAACGGCCGACAAGTTCGCCACCGCGACCGCCCGCGCCTCGAGCTCACTCGCCACTCGGCGCAGCGACTGTGCCTCGGTCTTGTGCGTCCCGGTGTTGGTGCTGATGTAGCGATCAAGCAGCTGCGCTGCCTCGCGCGCCGAGGCGTTCGGATTCGCCGGGTCGAGCTTGAACAGCGCGCGATAGAACGTCGCATCCGCCGACTCCGACGTCGACGGATACCGCGCCGAGTAGTCGGTGAGGAGCTTGTCCGCCACGCCGTAGCGCCCAGCCGTGGCTTCCTGCGACGCCTGCGCGATTGTCGTCAAGCCTTCAGCCGGCCCGGGCATCGGCGAACTGAGATGCTGCTGACCCGTGCTGCACGCGCTCAGCACCAGCGAGCCCGCGAACAGGAGCGCGAAACGTCGAAACGGTGCGGTCATGCGGACATTCCCGGCGGCACCACGATCTTGTAGGCGCTCGAGCGGCGACGATTCACGACGGCCTTCGGAAGAATGAGGGTGAAGGTCGTTCCCTTGCCGAGAACGCTGGTGACGCTGATTCGTCCTTGATGCGCTTCCACGATCTCCTTGGCGATGGCGAGCCCGAGTCCAGTTCCCTTGGCCGACGCAGACTTCTGATTGTCGGCCTGATAGAACTTCTCGAACACCCGCTTGAGCTGGTCTGGCTTGATACCGGCGCCGGTGTCACGAACCTCTATGCACACTCCGTTCTCATGCGGTCCGGCGATGAGTTCGACCGTGCCGGCTGACGGGGTGAACTTGAAGGCATTCGACAGCAGGTTTCCCGTCACCTCGTTGATCCGTTCCCAGTCCCATATGACGTCAACGGGCAGGTTTGCTTGGCGGGTGACACGGAAGTCGATGCCGCGCTGTACGGCAAGGACGTGGAACGCCCGCTCGAGCTCGTCCAGCATGTGCGGCAGCTTGATCGGCCTCGGCTCGATGCGTCCGCCGCCCGCCTCGAAACGGCTGACATCCAGCAACTGGCCCGCCAACCGGCTGAGCGTCTTCGCCTGGGCCTGGATGGTCTTGGTGATGGGCTTCTGCTTTTCCGTGAGCTCGCCATACACGCCCTCTTCCATCAATTGGAGATAGCCGAGGATGACGTTGATCGGCGTCTTGAGCTCATGCGACGCGATCGAGACGAACTCCGCCTTCAGCTTGTCGAGCTCCGCCAGCTGCTTGGCCATTTCGCGGTAGCTCGCCGCGAGACGTCCGAATTCATCTTCGCGAGTGACGTCAAAGTTGAGTTTGTGGTCCAGCTCGCCGTCTGCCACCGCGCGCATCCCTAGTTCGAGCGCGCGTACCGGTTGGCTGATGGAACGCGTGAGCCACAGCGCGATGACCGTCGCCAATAGCAATGCCACGGCCAGCGCCGCCAGCGAAACCTGCTCGGCCTCGATGAGCGCTTCCTCCGCCCTCGCCACTTTGTCGCCCGTGCGTCGGCGGAGCTCCTGCTCTGCGGGAAAGAGCGCCCTTTCCGCGTCGCGGATGAGCGGGGCGATGGTCTTCTGGGAGATCGTGTCCGCTTTCGCGCTCGAGTCGGCGCGCACGGCCTCGTACTCCGCTTGCGCGGCAGGACCGATTGCGGCGAGCGAACGCTGGATGCGTGCGGCCGAGCTATCGACCTTGAACCGAACCAGCGAGTCGGCGAGCCGCGTAGCATGCTGCAATGCGACGTCGAGCTGGTCACGCACAGTGTCGCTCTTCACGACATTGAGCGCGACTTCGCGGGCCCGCACGTCGCCGATGGCATCGCGCAGACGGCCGAGCACGAGGGACGCCTTGAACTCGACCTCGCGCAAGTCACGAATGTCGGTCTTGAGACGTTCGATCGCGCTGCGCGCCACCAGCAGTGGCACGACGAGGACGGCGGCGATGACTACGAGGCTGAGGGCGAGCCTCGTGCGCAGGGTCATGTGGTGTGCGAGCAGGTGTAAGTCCGCACCGGTGCAAGGACCTCGCCGAAGCGGCCCTTTGCGACGATGCAGCGGTCGAGTAGCATTGGTGGTTCAGCCCGTCGGCGCCTCGCACATCACTCGATCGCGTGGCCGGCCTCCTCGGGATTCTAGGCGCGGCGCAGTCTGCGCGCCACTGACACGCCCTCTTCGACATGTCTTCCGCTCCATTCGTCCGCATCGCCGAGCTTCCTGCGCACGCCGGTCAAACGGTCGTCATCCGTGCATGGGTCACGCATCTTCGCTCATCGGGCAAGATCGCCTTCGCCGTTCTGCGCGATGGCACTGCCATTTGCCAGGCCGTCTTCGTGAAGAATCAGCTTCCGGCTGAGGTGTGGGAGCGCTTTGCGCATCTCACCACGGAGACATCAGTCGAGATCTCTGGCGAAGTCCGCGTCGAGCCGCGCTCGCCAGGTGGCGCGGAGATCGGCGTAGCGGGACTGACGATCATCGGCCCGAGCCCGATCGACTATCCGATCCAGCCGAAGGAGCACGGTGTCGATTTCCTGCTCGACAACCGCCACTTCTGGCTGCGCTCACCACGGCAGCGCGCGATCGCTGTGATCCGTCATGAAGTCGAGCAGGCGATCCACGACTACTTCTATGAGAACGGCTTCCTGCGCGTCGATACGCCGATTCTCACCGCCGCCATCGGCGAGCGCTCGGGTCTCTTCGCGACCGAGTACTTCGACCTCGGCAACGCGTACCTCGCGCAGACGGGTCAGCTTTACGGAGAGGCCGCTGCTGCGGCATTCGGGAAGATCTACACCTTCGGTCCGACCTTCCGCGCCGAGAAGTCGAAGACGCGCCGGCATCTTACGGAGTTCTGGATGATCGAGCCCGAAGTCGCGTGGAACGACTCCGAGGCGAACATGAAGTTGCAGGAGGACTTCGTCGCCTATCTGGTGCAGCGTGTGCTCGAACGACGGAAGCCGGAGCTGGCGGAGCTCGAGCGCGACGTGTCGAAGCTCGAGAACATCAAGGCGCCGTTTCCTCGGCTCAACTACACCGACGCGATTGCGCTGGTGCAGAGCAAGGGCAGCTCGGCGGTGTGGGGCGACGATCTCGGCGCGGAAGACGAGGCGCTGATCGTCGCGGACTACGACAAGCCGGTGTTCGTCTTCAATTATCCGAAGGAGGCGAAGGCCTTCTACATGAAGGAGAACCCGGACGATCCGCGCACGGTGTTGTGCGACGATCTGCTGGCGCCCGAGGGCTTCGGAGAAATGATCGGCGGATCGCAGCGCGAGGATGACTACGACAAGCTGGTCGCGCGCATCAAGGAGGAAGGACTCCCGATGGATGCGTACGAGTGGTACCTCGATTTACGCCGGTATGGGACGTTCACGCATTCCGGGTTTGGGCTCGGACTGGAGCGGACGGTCGCGTGGATTTGCGGCATCCAGCATATCCGCGAGGTGATCGCATTTCCGCGAATGATGCATCGGCTGCGTCCATAGCACCGGGCCAAGACCAAAAAACTGAAGCTCACACGGATTTGCACGGAGCAAGGGTCGGATAGGCGCGGATCAAACAAAAGCGGCGTAGTATCCGCGAAAATCCGGCAGTTGTTCCGCGTGAATCCGCGTGCTGTTGCTGTCTGGGTCTTAGCCCTCGCGCGACGAGGCCTTCACCTCGTCCCAGAGCGCGTCGAGTATCGGCAGACCGGCAGTCCGAACATCGATCCCACGCGATTTAGCGAGCCGCTCTATCCCTTGAAATCGCGCAGCAAATTTCACGTTGGCCTTGTCCAACGCCAAAGAAGGATGGACGCCGAGCTTCCGGCAGAGATTCACAACCGAGAAGAGCAGATCGCCAAGCTCCTCCTCGAGTATCAGATCGGGCACGCCGTTTCCGGCCGACGCAGCTCCCCGATCGACCTCGGCGCGAACTTCCGCCAATTCCTCCTCGACCTTCGCCGCCGGCCCCACCGCATCCGGCCAATCGAACCCCACCCCCGCGGCGCGATCCTGTAGGCGGAAAGCACGGTGCAGGGCCGGCAGCTCAGCGGGCAGCCCATCGACGATGCTGTCCCGCTTCTTCGCCTTCATCCCCTCCCAACTCTGCTTCGGACCGCCCTCGTACAGATGCGGATGCCGGGATTTCATCTTGGCGAGGAAACCTTCTGCCACATCACTGAAGTCAAAGGCACCACGCTCCTCTGCAACCACACTGTGGAAGAGCACCTGAAGCAGCAAGTCGCCCAACTCTTCGCGCAACAGGCGGTCGTCGCCCGCGCGAATGGCGTCATCGACCTCATACGCCTCTTCGATCAGATATGGCCGCAGCGACTCGTGCGTCTGCGCCGCGTCCCACTCGCAGCGTTGACGAAGATCCTTCATCAGCGCCAGCGTTTCGTTCAGTCCGGTCTTCGGTTGCATCGCTCTTGGTGGCCTCGTATCTTCTTCAGTCTCCACATGATAGCTACTCGCGTCGTCCGATGACACGCGCCTGGGTCGACATCGACTTGGGCGCGTTGTGCCGCAACGGCGCTGCCCTTGCGGCGCGCGCCGGCGTGCCCTTGCTGCCCATGGTCAAGGCCGACGGCTACGGCATCGGCGGACTCCGGGCGGCGCTCGCGCTCGATTCGCTCGACCCGTACGGATTCGGCGTCTCCACCGTCACCGA
>JAQBPV010000169.1 GCA_028287345.1 Gemmatimonadota bacterium | reverse complement strand
CGCTTCGTGCCGAGCTCACTCGCGACGAGAGCATTCGCATCAAGAAGGAGCCGACCAGCAACCTCGACGCCTACCAGCTGTACCTGAAGGGTCGGCACTCCTACATCCGGTTCGACAGGGAAGGGCTACTCGAAGCAATCGCGTTCTTCGAGCGCGCCATCGAGAAGGATCCCAACTACGCCATGGCCTACGTCGGCATAGCGCTGGCCTGTTCGGAGCTCGGCGAGACCGGTGCGCACAGGCCGGAGGACGCCTTCCGGCGCGGCAAGGAAGCCGCACTCAAGGCGCTCGATCTCGATGCCGACCTTGGCGAAGCGCATTGCGTGCTCGCGTGCTTCAAGTTCATCGGCGATTTCGATTGGGTAGGAGCGGAGATCGAGTTCAAGCGCGCGTTGGAGCTGACTCCCGGCAACGCAGATACCTACGACCTGTACGGTCGCATGTGCTCCGCGATGGAGCGGTACGACGAAGCGATCGCGATGCTGAAGCGCGCGCAGGTGCTCGACCCGTTGGCACACCGGGCCGACGCCGCGACAGCGCTCCTGCGTGCTGGCTCGTACGACGAGGCCCTGCAGGCAGCCACACAAACGATCGAGCTCGATCCGAACTTCGTTCGCGGCCATGCCACGGTCGGGTGGGCCTACGCCAAGAAAGGCCTGTACGAAAAGGGGATCGCCTCCCTGGAGACTGCGGTTTCGCTCTCGCCTGGCGACACCATGTGGTTGGCGCAGCTCGGACAGGTGTACGGAATGGCCGGCGCGTTGGACAAGGCCAGGACCGTGCTGAGACAGTTGGACGACTTGGCGCGGGAACGGTATGTGTCGCCCTATCACATGGCCTACGTTCACACAGGTCTTGGCGAGTGGGATCGCGCCATCGACTACCTGGAAAACGCGTATGAGACCCGTGCGGGAGCGGTGTATGGCATCAAGGGCTCGTTCCTCTTTACTGCGCTGCATCCGCATCCGCGATTCACGGCGCTGTTGCGCAAGATGAACCTGGCGTGAGCGACCATCACCTTCGAGTTCGCTCCATCACTTCCCTTTCCAGAGAATGAGATTCACTCAGCACGTCGTTGCGGGAGCCGTGGTCGCGCTTCTCGCCATTGCCTCCTATGGCATCTACTGGACGGGACAGGATCGCCCGCCCGCTCCGCGATCGACATTCGCGACCGCGTCGGCTGACACCACACCCGCGCCAGACGAAAGCGCGCTCGCCACGGCGCAGCAGATCGTGCGCCTTCCCACCACCGCCGCCGAACTGCCCTTCGCGCGACAGGCGTTGCGCACCGCGGATCAGGCGATGGACCTCGCTTTCGCCGACGCATTGCGTGAGGCCGCCGAGCATCCCCAGCCGTTGTCGAAAGCCGCGCAGCGCATCTCGGCAAGGCTGCTGCGCGCGCAGCAGCAGAAGACGGCGGATTCCACACTCGTCGCGTCGTTCTCGCCGAGCGCGCCCGCAGCGGATCGCGCGCAGTACGACCTCGCGAAGGCGCGGCTCGAGCTCGATCAGGAGCAGATCGACGACGCGAAGGAAGATCTCGTGCGCGCCGGCGGCGATCTTCAGGGGCGATTGCAGGCGATGCTGCAGGAGCATCGCGAGTCGTCGCACAGCTCCGACAGCACGCAGATCAAGGTCACCGCTCGGCTCGACGAGGGCGGTCTCGTGAAGACCGCGCAGGACTTCTCGCTCCTCCGCCGCAAGGACATCCAGCTGCAGCACGCGATGGCCGCTGCCGAGTCGGCATCGGTGAAGCTCGCGGCGCAGCACGAAAAGCTCGACGCGGATTCGACCTCGCGTGCGCACTCGATCAACAACCTCAGTCGGCGCAGCAGCAACCAGAAACGACTCGCTCGCGTCTACACCAATTGGCTCGACGAATTGCAATGGCAGGAGCGCGGGCTCGGCAATCGTGCGCTGCGCGGCCTCGTGGCCATTCTCGCCATCGGCTTGGTGCTGATCTTCGCCGACGCCATGGTCATGCGCGTGCTCCGCAACTTCGACATCAAGCGCCGCAGCGCCGAGCGGTTGCGCGTCGTCTCCCGCGTGGTCATCCAGGCGCTCGGCTTCCTCCTCATTCTCATCATCGTCTTCGGAACCCCCAACAATCTCGGCACCATCATCGGGCTTGCCGGCGCCGGCCTCACCGTGGCGCTCAAGGACTTCATCGTCTCGTTCGTCGGATGGTTGCTGCTCATGGGCAAGCATGGCATCCGCATCGGCGATCTCGTCGAGATCAACTCCGTCACCGGCGAAGTCGTGGAGCTCGGGATGTTCAACACCGTGTTGCACGAGACGGGCAACTGGACCGACGGACATGCAACGGGCCGACGCGTCACGTTCACCAACAGCTACGCCGTCGAAGGCCACTACTTCAACTTCTCGACGTCAGGTCAATGGATGTGGGACGAGGTGCGCATCGACGTGCCCTCCGGCACCGACCCGTATCCCGTGGTCGAGACGCTGCAGAAGAGCGTAGAAGAGGCGACTCAGGGCAGTGCGCGATTGGCCGAGCAGGAGTGGAACCGTGCGCTGCGGTCGCCGGGCGTGGAGACGATCGCCGCGGCGCCTGCCATTACCATCAAGCCGGTGATGGCGGGCGTTGAGGTAACGCTTCGGTACATCACGCATGCTGCCGAGCGGTACGAGGTACGGTCGAAGCTGTATCGTGCGGCCGTGGAGGTACTCGGCAAGTCCCACGTGCCGCACGAATCGACAGCGACGTAACGACAGCTACCGCTGCTTCGGCGTCACCTTGCCCGAGTACGTCTGCACGGCGATCACGCCTTCGCGCACGATGAACGTATCCTGCGCATCCTCGTACTTGTTGTCCACCGTCTCCGCGTCCCAGACGATGAAAGCGCAGTCGCCTTCGACGATCGACGACTTCATCGCGAACGTCGTTCCCGGCTTGCCGAACTCCGCGAACCCCATCGTGAAGAATGCGCGCAACGCCTCCCGTCCGCGAAACACTCCCATCGGTGTGAGAAGCACCGAGTCGTCCGTGTAATCCTCGAGGATGCCCTCGACATTGCACGTTCCGAAGCACTGCAGGTGATGGTCGAGTGTTGCCTGGGTCTGGGAGACTGACGTCGACGTCATGCCGTCCTCCTGGGCGAAATGGTCTGGGATGATGTGCGCATTTGGCGCGCCTGACAAGGGTGTCGCTTCACCGGCGATTATCTTTGTCCGCATGGCATACAACGTCTTTTTGGCCGCCACGCTGCTCTGCGGTGCGACCCTGCTCACGCCCACGCGTGCGTCGGCCGAGAACTACTACGTCAACAGCCGCGCCGGGAAGGATGCCAGCGATGGCAGGACGAAGCAAACGGCATGGAAGAGCTTCGCGAACCTCGAGACGCACCACTTCGCGCCCGGCGACAGCATCCTCTTCGCCAAGGGTACGCGCTACGTCGGCGGATTCGCTTTCCGCTCATCCGGGAATGCCGAACACCCAATAGTCTTCACGAGCTACAGCATGAGCGCCGACTTGGTCCGCAGTGTCGATCGGACGAAGATCGCAGAGCTCATCCCGGCCGAGGGCGCCGGCCGAAGTCCCGCCTTCACCAACCCCGACTGGGCGCAGCTCAACGGCAACATCTTCCGCATCGAGGCCAGCTACGTCGTCATCGACGGTTTCTACTTCCACGACAACACCAACCCGCCCGGCTCCGACCGCACCAACAAGAACGTCCAGAAGATGGGCGCTGTCTACCTCGCGCTCGGCACGCACGACAATGAAGTGCGCAACTGCGAGTTCGAGAACACGCCCGTGGGGATCAAGATCAAGGGCACGCACAACCTGATCACGCGCAACTATCTCCACGACGCGTACGAGCCGATGGCGCAGTCATGGGGTCCCATCGCGATCATGGTCGTGACCCCGTACAACGAGATCTCGCACAACACCATCATGAACTACGGATCGTACGGTGGCCCGTACGGCTCCGACGGCGGCGTGATCGAGCTCGATGGAGTGGACGACGCATTCGACGGACGCAACGTGAACATCCATCACAACACGTCGATCAACAATCACGGCTTCGTGGAGCTCGCCGGTCGCAAGGTGGACAGCATCACCATCGCGTACAACCTGAGCGACGACCGCAACCAGTTCCTCGGCGGCGGCTCAATGAAGAACGTTCTCGTGCTGAACAACACGATCGTCCGCACGCGCGAGCCGAACATCGATCGCTACGTGTTCTGGACGTTCGCGGTGGACACGACCTTCATCACCGTGCGCAACAACATCTTCGTGCTGGCGCCGGACCTGAAGGTGTTCGGACCCGTGCAGAAGCAGGTGCCGAGGCAACGTACGCCGATCGGTAATCAGGTGCATGATCACAACCTGTTCTTCTCTCCGGGGAATCCCGATCCCGTCGGCGTCGCTCTGCACACAGGCGACTTCGTGGCGGATCCGCTCTTCGTGGATTTCGCGAACCGAAACTTCAGGCTCACGGATCGAAGTCCCGCACGCGCGAGGGGAGTGCGCTCGGGATACACCGCGGATCTCGACGGTCGTGCTCTCCCTCCGGGACGTGGTGCGCCGAGCTACGGCGCGTACGAGTTCTGAATTGGGTCGTTAGACCCACGCGCCGAATGCCTGGGTGTTTGATGTTGGGGTGAGAAGGACAGTCCCCTACCAGGTTGAGGAGAGCTTGGCATGTTGTACCCGAACTCTCGGCGAAGGGACGCTGGGCGACGCAGGGAATTCTGTTCGACGTCGCGAAGGCAGAGGTGAAGCGAGAGTCGACGCCGACGCTCAAAGAGATCGCGGAGGCGTTGAAGTCGGGCGAACAACCGTCGAGTGGAGTTGGTGAAGTACTAGAGGTGGCTCCTGCTGCCTTTACTTCTCAGCGAAACGCTGGAATGCTGGAACTGTCGCTCACGCTGAATCGCAGAAACATACCCGCAGCCGCGTGGCCAGGAACTGCGCAAGCCAGCAGAAACTCCCCGCGTCGGTCTACGCGAAATACGAACACGTCCTCACGTCCTGCCAACGTCCCGGCTTCCGCGCTCGTCGACTCGGCGCCTGTGAACGAAACTGAACCCGGATCGAGCGGAATGGGATGAACGTCGGCGACGATTCGCGCGGAGTGCGGTGCGCCATCCTTGTTCCGAAGCCGGACCTCCACGCGCCAGCCCAGGGGAACCACGAACGTACGCGCACCCTTCACGGCGCCGTCGAAACTCATTCCGCCCGCTCCATGCCCCCCTGCATCCAGCTCGATGAACGCCACCCGAGCCGCCGCGTCGTAAGACAGGAAATTGCCTGCACGCGTGGCGTTCTCGGGAGGCCACGCTGGCGCGCGATCGAGATGACCCGTCGCGGATGTCGACACGGATCCCGTGATGGCTCGCGCGGCGACACGGGGCGCAACGCCAGCTCCAATCCCGAATATCATTAGTGCCGAACCGCGCTGCTTCGCGTACCGAGTCCCCGCCGCGATGACCGCGATGAACTGTTCGCCGTCGAGCTCGAAGCTTATCGCGGGACCCACACCTGCGCCGCAGAAGAACTCCCACAGCGGATTGCCGGTGCTCGCGTCGTAAGCCCGAAGCCATCCGTCGGCCTGGCCAGCAAACACTAGCCCTCCGGCCGTTGCGAGCGCGCCGCTCCAGAGAGGTTCGGTCTTGCGCTGCCACACGATTTTGCCCGTGCCGGGACGTATGGCACTCAGCGTACCGTACATCGTCTCACCTTCGACAGGTCGCTGATCTCCCGCGATCCAGTACTCTCCCTTTTTTGGCTCGGCTTCCGCACGCGTGAGTGTAAAAGGGAAATGCAGTCCGAGCACGTAGAAGAGGTCAGTCTTCGGTGAGTACGCCGAAGGCGGCCAGTTCGCACCGCCAGCTGGTCCGGGAGCCGAGACCACACCCTCGGCTGTCGGCGCGACGAAGACGTTCACCTGCGGGACGAACGGATCGGATCGGCGAATGAACGCTCCGGTCGCCGCATCGAGAACGTATACCCAACCCGTCTTGCCAGCGACCATCAACACCTTGCCGGATCGCTGCTTCACGAGCACGGGAGGATTCGCGAGATCGGAGTCCCACACGTCGTGTGGTACCGTCTGGAAGAACCATCGGACTTTTCCTGTCGTAACGTCGAGCGCGACGACGCTCGCGGTGTACAGGTTGTCGCCGGGCCGGCCTCGACCATCGTTGCTCGGCGCGGGATTGCCCACTGTTACGTATAGAAGGCCCGACTCCGGGTCGTGCGCGAAGTGCGTCCATACCGGCCCGCCGCCGATCTTCCAGCTGTCGGTGAAACGAGCAGAGTCTGCGCGCTCTTGCGCGATATCCCGACCGAGCGACTCGCCGGTCGGCGCAGTCGCCGTCCACCGACCCCACCAACCGCCTTCGGCAGGCGAGGGAATCGCGTACCATCGCCAGAGGCGCTTTCCAGTGGCTACGTCGTACGCAGTCACATTACCGCGTGTGGCGTATTCGCCACCCGAGGTGCCCACGATTACGCGATTACCCACGACATAGGGCGCCATCGTGATGCTGTAGGCCGAGTCCGGATCGTTGTTCAGTACCTCCCATTTCACCGTACCGCGGTCGGCGTCGAGGGCAATCAACCGGGAGTCCAGCGTACCGACGAACACCAGTCCGTGCGCGACAGCAACGCCGCGGTTGACGGGGCCACAACACGGTTTCGCGACGCCGAGTTGAGGTGCGTAGCGCCAGAGAAGACTCCGCGCGCGGAGGTCGAACGCCGTGACGACGCCATAGTCCGAGGTGACGTACATCCGTCCGTCAGCAACTACCGGAGTCGCCTCCGCTCCTGCGTTCGCGTGAGGCATCTCCAGTTGGAAAAGCGCACGCGGGGCCAAACGGCGGACGTTGCTCGGCGAAATCTGCGTCAGTGGCGCATACCGCTGATTCGAATAATCGCGCCCGTATTGGAGCCACTCGCCTGGGGCGGGATGCTCCAGCCGTTCAGCCGTTACACGCGGCGCCGTAGCGACCGGCTGCTGAGCTTCCAGCCTCGCGGACCAACCCGCGGAGCACACCAGAATTGCGGCGACCCAGGAGTTGGAAAGCGGCGCGTTCATTTGACCTCGCTCAGTCCAACCCGTTGAACAACTCGTCCAGCTCGATCACGACATCCCGGTCGGTTTCAGGAACCGTCCACCGAAGTCGATCGCGAAGCGTTTCGACGACACCGTCCGCGCGAGACACCTGGATTTCGCGCTCGTCAGCGTCCACGAGCCACACCTTTCGCACGCCGAGCGTGAGGTACGCCCCGCGCTTGAAGTCGCGGTCGTAGATCTTCGACGACGGACTGAAGATCTCGACGATGACCTGATGCAGTTGGCTCGCTAGCGGCGTCACGAGCAGCACGCCATCGAGCAGCTCGTATCGATTCCCGTCGTCGGGGAAATGATCGAGGTCGTCGACCGTATACAACGGAATCGAAACCGCCATCCCTATATCTAGCTCTGAAGGCGTCCGTCCACTATCCGACCATCGGGCGAGCGGCTAATGTCTCAGCCCCTTCCGCTTCCCAGCCATGCCCAACGCCCGTTACGGTCTCGCCGCCGCACTGCTCCTCGCTGCAACACCGCTAGCTAACGCGCAAACCCGCATGCTCCGCAGTCCAAGCGTGAGCAAGACCAACATCGCATTTGCCTACGCCGGCAACATCTGGATCGTCGATCGAGCCGGCGGCTCAGCGCGACGACTCACCACCTTCGCCGGCGAAGCAGGCAATCCGAAGCTCAGTCCTGACGGAAAGCTCGTCGCGTTCAACGCGCAGTACGCCGGCAACGTCGACGTCTACGTCGTACCAATGGAAGGCGGCGAGCCGAAGCGACTCACCTTCCATCCCGGCGCCGACCTCGTGCGCGGATGGAGTCCTGACGGCAAGCAGGTCATGTTCGCCAGCACTCGCGCGTCGAATGGCCCGGGCGCCATCCCGCGTTTCTATACGATAGGACTCGACGGCAGCGTCGAAACCGCCATGCCGCAGCCGAGAGCATACGAGGGACAGATCAGCCCCGACGGCAAGCGCCTCGCCTACCGCATGAACAA
This sequence comes from Gemmatimonadota bacterium, assembly GCA_028287345.1. Taxonomy (GTDB): domain Bacteria; phylum Gemmatimonadota; class Gemmatimonadetes; order Gemmatimonadales; family Gemmatimonadaceae; genus AG11. The sequence goes on along the minus strand of JAQBPV010000169.1, from coordinate 15,864 downwards.
CAACGTCGATGAAGAGCGACGCAACTATCGCGGCGGCCAGAATCGTCCGATCTGGATAGAAGACCTGACGTCGCACGAAATCGAAGTCACCCCATGGCAGGATAGCAAGGAGATGAGTCCCGCCTGGGTCGGCGACGTCGTGTGGTTCCTCTCAGATCGCGACGGCGTCTCCAACGTCTACTCCTACGACACGCGCACCAAGGCGCTCAAGCAGCAGACAAAGTTCAACGACTACGACGTCAAGACGCTCGACGCATCCACCAGCGCCAACGCCGTCGTGTTCGAGCAGGGCGGATATGTCCACGAGCTCGACCCAGCCACTGGCCGCGAGCACACCGTCACCATCAGCGCCAATGGCGACTTCCCATGGATGATGCAGCAATGGAAGGACGTCACCACGCGCATCAGTGGACTCGCGCTGTCACCGACCGGCAAGCGCGCAGCCGTCGAAGCACGTGGCGAGATCTTCACGATCCCTGCCGAGAAGGGCGATGCGCGCAATCTGACGAACAGCAGTGGTGCGGCGGATAGAGATCCCGCGTGGTCGCCAGACGGAAAGTGGATCTCGTACTTCTCCGACAGCACCGGCGAATATCAGCTCATCCTCGCGAGTCAGGACGGCAACACCAAGCGCGCCATCACGCTGCCGACAGCCGGCCACTTCTACACTCCCGAATGGAGTGCCGACGCGAAGCGGATCCTGTTTCACGACACGCAGCTCCGCCTCTGGGTCATGGACGTCGCGAGTGGCAAGGCGACGCAGGTTGACACCGATCCGTACATGGTGCCTAACCGTTCGCTCGATCCGCGCTTCTCTCCTGACGGACGATGGATCGCGTACGCCAAGCGCCTGCCGTCGCTCATGCGCGCGATCTTCGTCTACAACGTGGAGACCGGCGCGAAACATCAACTCACCGACGGACTCGCCGACGCGACGTCGCCTGCGTGGGATGCGAGCGGCAAGTATCTGTGGTTCTTAGCGAGCACCAACTTCGGGCCCAACACCGGTTGGCTCGACATGTCGAGCTATGATCATCCGGCGACGTCGGCGCTCTACATCGCCGTCTTGAAGAAGGGTGAGCCAAGTCCGTTGCTGCCCGAGAGCGATGAAGAGAAGGAGGCTGCGGCAGCGGCAGCCGCATCGTCCGCTGCGACACCAGCGCGTCCTGATAGTGCTCGCGGCGCAGCCACACCTGGCGACAGCGTCCGCACCGCACGCTCGGCGCGTCCGACAGTCGCTATCGACTTCGATGGCATCTCGCAGCGCATCCTTCCCGTCACCGGCGTCGCGCAGCGGAACTACGCCAATCTCGAGGCCGGCCCCGCCGGCACTGTGTATTGGATCGAAGACATTCCCGCGACCGGCACCGCTGAAGCCACCGGTCCCACCGGCGGGACGCTACATCGCTACATCCTCAAGGAGCGGAAGGCGACGCCGTTCGCATCGAACGTTGCCGACTACACCGTGAGTGCCGACGGCAAGAAGCTTCTCTATCGAACGCCCGGCGCCGCCGGTGGCCTGTTCCTGGTCGATGCTGATAAGGCGCCGCCCGCGCCTGCGAGCGGCAAGCTCGCCGTGCAACTCAGGATGAACGTCGATTCGCGCGCCGAGTTCGCACAGATCTTCAATGAGGGGTGGAGGAATCAGCGCGACTACTTCTACGTGAAGAACCTGCACGGCAGCGACTGGCCGAAGATGCGCACGATGTATGGCGCGCTGCTTCCGTACGTGAACCATCGCGCGGATCTCAACTACCTGCTCGACCAGATGGGCGCCGAGCTCGCGGTCGGTCACTCGTTTGTGAGCGGTGGCGACATCCCGCAGGTCGCTCCGGCGACTGCCGGCCTACTCGGCGCGGACTTCGTCGTGGCGAATGGCCGCTATCGCATCGCGAAGATCTACGATGCGGAGAGTTGGAATCCGGAGCTGCGTGCGCCGCTCGCTGCGCCCGGTGTCGATGTAAGGACTGGCGACTACATCCTGGCGGTGAATGGTCAGGAGCTGCGGTCGAGCGACAACATCTATCGTCTCCTCGACGGCACCGCGAATCGGCAGACCGTACTCACAGTTTCGAGTGGTACGACACTTTGTCGCTCCGAGCGCAGCGAGGGGTCTGCTTGTCGGGTAGTGACGGTAGTCCCGATCCCGAATGAAGGTGGTCTGCGCACGAGAGCCTGGGTCGAGCGCAATCGTCGCATCGTCGATTCCTTGAGCGGCGGCACCCTCGCGTATGTCTACCTGCCCAACACCGGCGGGGGCGGCTACACGAGCTTCAACCGCTCCTACTTCGCGCAGCAGGACAAGAAGGGCGCGATCATCGACGAGCGGTACAACGGCGGCGGGTCAGCGGCCGATTACATCATCGATCTTCTTCAGCGCGACTTCGACGGGTACTTCAACAATCCTGTCGGAGAAAGGATGCCGTTCACATCACCTGCTGCAGGTATCTGGGGACCGAAGGTGATGATCGTCAATGAGATGGCGGGATCGGGTGGGGATCTGATGCCGTGGATGTTCAAGCATCGCAAGGTGGGGCTGCTCGTCGGAAAGCGGACGTGGGGTGGGTTGGTGGGGATCTGGGATGCGCCGCAGTTCGTGGACGGTGGGGTGATGCAGAATCCGCGGGGTGGGTTTTTTACGCGGGATGATAGGTGGGATGTCGAGAATGTTGGTACTGCGCCCGATATTGATGTTGAGAATTGGCCCAAAGAGGTGATCGCTGGGCAGGATCCGCAATTGGAGCGGGCGGTTACAGAGGCGATGAAGATGGGGGCCCAGAACAAGGTCGTCAGGGCGACGCGAGAGCCAGCGGATCCTAACTGGGGCGCGCGAAAAGGCACGCTCCCTTGAGGACTTGACACTACTCGCACGAAGTAGACAAAAAAAGAAACGCGGTGGCAATTCGTCAATTAGCGTCTGACAACAACTCACGCGCGCCAAAGCGTCTACATCTCTAGACGCATTTTCTCACGCCGCGAGTGAAATGTCTTAGCCATGCTCCGTCATCTATTCCACACCTTCTGGATTATCGTAAGGTCCACGTTCGCTGGCCGCGCAGCTCGGATGGCTTCCATCAACTGAGGGCGATGATGAAGGACTTTGTTGTTTACCATAATGCGAAGCGCATGGGTTACCCCGCGTCCCAAGTGAACGCTCTCTCGATCGTCACGAATAAATCAGCCGCGGGAGCGATGGGTGCTCGCGTGTGGTTGGTCACAGGTGAAGGCAAACCCATGCGCTTTTACCTTTGCGGTATTTTCAAGGTCGACCTAATCACGCTGTCCGATCACCCAAAGTTAAAAATTCAGGTATCGGGAAGTGCCGGAGCCCTGTTTGATCCACTGCTCCCAATTGATCGGGAGGAATGGTTTCCGGAATTCAAACATACCCAGGGTAATTTTGCATTTGGTTTTCAGGCAATCACGGACCAGCGAATCGTGCGAGGGCTCGAAGAAGTCTCGAGGTTCGCTCCAAGTTGACGATCATGGCGCGTTGTACGAGTTCGGTTAAGCTCTCGACACGTTCTCGAAGGTGTCCAGCCGAGCTGCTAATTAAGGTGTGAAGATGCACCCGTACTAGACAAGAAATCTCTTGCTACCATATCTGCTGTCAGGCGACCTAGCCTGCCTCTTCGGAATGCCTAACTCGTGAGCACTACGCTGTTCAAAGAAGTAGGGTACTCACTCGCCAAACTCATCGACGACATCGAGATGGGCGAGATCGGTCTTCCGGACATTCAGCGTCCATTCGTATGGAAGAACGCGAAGGTTCGCGACTTATTCGACTCCATGTACCGCGGATATCCAGTTGGCTACTTCTTGTTCTGGGAGAATCAGGTTGGGGAGAAGACCAAGCAGATTGGAGCCAACAGCCACCAGAAGGTGCCTCATCTCCTGATCGTCGATGGTCAGCAGCGCCTAACGTCGCTATACGCTGTTCTCAAAGGCATCTCAGTCGTTCGCGAGTCGTATGAGACTGAGCAAATCGAGATCGCCTTCCGACCGACTGATGGTACTTTCCAGGTATGCGACGCGGCTATACGCAAGGATCCTGAGTACCTGCCAAACATCTCAAGACTTTTCGCGACGGGCGCCAGCCAGTTCAGAATTGTCGGAGACTATCTGAAGCATTTGGAGGCCTATCGCGCGAAGACCGAAGCAACGTTCTCTGTCGACGAGAGGAGGGCGTGTGAGCAATCGTTGCAGCGACTCTTCAACTTGACGAGCTACCCGTTCACCACCTTGCAGCTCTCGGCCAACATTGAGGAGGAACAGGTGGCCGAAGTCTTTGTGCGAATAAACAGCGAAGGGAAGAAGCTGAACCAAGCGGACTTCATCCTCACACTGATGTCGGTTTTCTGGGAGGACGGTCGTAAGGAACTTGAGGACTTTTGCCGGGCGGCGCGTCAGCCTGGTAGGGCCGGCCCGAGTCCGTTCAACCATTTCGTCGATCCGTCGCCCGATCAGTTGCTACGGGTTGCGGTCGGCATGGCGTTTCGGCGTGCGCGTCTGAAGTCCGCCTACTCGGTGCTACGCGGCAAGGACATGGAGACCGAAGTGTTCAGCGAGGAGCAGCGCGACAAACAATTCACCAAGCTGCAGGAAGCACAAGCCCACGCCCTGAGCCTGACAAATTGGCACGACTTTCTAGGCGTCCTACGGCAAAGTGGATTTACGGGGGCGAACTTAATTAGTTCGCAGACGACGGTATACTACACGTATATCCTCTACCTGATTGGCCGTGTGGACCTCAAGGTCAACCCGAATACACTGGGGCAGATCATAGGTCGATGGTACTTCATGGCGTCAATCACGTCCCGCTATACGGGCGGTTCGCCCGAGACGCTGATGGAACGCGATCTGGCTGGACTTCGGAGTGTCTCCAACGCGGAAGAGTTTCTCTCGTGGGTCGAACGAGTTATGGCCGCTGAACTGACTACAGATTTCTGGACGGTTACCCTACCAAACCGCCTCGACACGTCCTCCGCAAATAGCCCCTTGCTCTATGCGTATCTCGCGTCGCTCAATCTCTTCGATGCGCGCGCGCTTTTCTCAAAGAAACATACGCGCGACGTACTTGACCCGTCCATCAAGTCCACCAAGTCAGCGGCGGAGCGCCATCACCTCTTCCCCAAGAGCTTCCTCGGAGCGCTTGGCTTCACCTCTACTCGTGAGACCAATCAGATCGCGAACTACGCTCTGCTAGAATGGAATGACAACATTGCGATCTCGGATACACCGCCCTCGGAGTACTTCCTCAAGTACTGGAATCGCCTGACACCGAAGGAGCGCTCCAATCAGGCCTATTGGCACGCCCTTCCGGACGGGTGGGAGGTGATGGAGTATCAGGATTTCCTCGAGGCGCGCCGCAAAGGAATCGCAAAGGTCATTGCCGATGGCTATCAGCGACTCACGCACGGCGAGACCATCGCGACGGAAGATGACACGTTTGAGGCCCGCCTCAGCAGAGGGGAAGGCACCCAGACGGAATTCAAGTCCACGTTGCGTGTCAACCTCCACACCGGAGAGAACGATCAGAAGCTTGAGCACGCCGTTCTGAAGACTCTCGCCGCGTTCCTTAACTCGAAGGGTGGAACCTTGTTCGTTGGGGTCAATGATGAAGGGGAAATTCTTGGACTCGACCGCGACAAGTTCGTGAGCGAGGACAAGATGCTCCTCCATCTCGACAATTTGATCAAGGAGCGAATCGGAGCGGCCGTGTTCGCCCGCGTTCAGCCAAAGATCGGGGAGGTGGCTGGAAAACGCTTTCTCGCCATCGAATGTTCAGCCAGCGACAAGCCTGTTTTCCTCAAGGGCCCGTCGGGAGAAGAATTCTATATTCGCGCTGGCGCCTCTTCGCCCGCGCTGCCCGCCAGTCACGCCCACGAGTACATCCAACAACGGTTCAAGTGAATTGCTAGTTGTGCTCCAGTCTATTCTGGATGGACACCTCAACGCTCGTAGACATTCCTACCCTCGCCTGCGAATAGATGACTGGATTGCCGCCGAGTACTATCGAAAGTGACACCGATGCAGTCGCAGTTGCGGAAGTGCGTGCTGAGATCTTTGCGCGAATTAGAAGATTGGGAGTGAGTCCGAGAGAGTTCTTTGGCGACGTCATTCGCCGCGCAATCGACGAAGTGTTGAGCCTTGGAGCCAAGAGATACAGCATCAAGCAGCTTGATCCGCCGGAACAAGCGTACATCGGAATGCGAGTTGAAATGCTCGTGAGGGACGGGCTCGACGTGGGAAAAGGCATTCAAGCTGATGCGCTCATAGCTGGCCACGAGGTCGACCTGAAATGGTCAAAGAGCCTCAGCTGGATGATCGGTCCAGAGAACTTGGGGACCGTATGTCTCGGGCTCGGGATGTCCGGCAAGGATTCAGAGTTCAGCGTTGGACTCTTTGTGCCCCGCGAGGCAGGAGTAAGAAAGGGCGCGAACCGCGACAAAAAGATCTCGCTCACTGCAGCGTTCCGAAGAGAGGGCGTGAATTGGTTGATAGAGACTGCTCCAACACCGCCCAATTTCATCGAGAAATTGGACCCAGCCATCAGAGAGGAAATCCTGACCCAACCTTCCGCGCAGCGACGACTCAAGAAACTGGCGGAGCTCGTGCCGGAAACACCGATACCAAGATCGGCCATTGTCTTCGTCAGCCTGAACAAGGATGACCCTCTTCGGCGTGTCCGCGTCGATAAGTCGCGGAAAATGCCCCCACTGGGCGATATGGTCTGCCTCAGCCAGAAGTATGGTAAGAAAGCGCTCGTGCGCTTGGGGGTGGAGCTGCCCAAGAACCACTTCTACTTCGTGCAGCGGTCGAAAATAGGCGTGCCCACGTAGAGCCTGACCGGTCTCATGCGGCCAGACAGTTGCTCAGCGACGGTTCGGTTGCGGATGAATTCTTTCGATGCCATATAAATGTTTGGTAGGGATCATCTTCCTCTGCCGAGGCACCGCAAAGAGATATATTTATCGTGTCAGTTCGGCCGTGTGATGAGCTTGTCTTGAGCGACAGCGCGGAGCCTGGGTCGAGAGTACAGCGTTTCGCGAGCTAGGACACCTTGTCATCACATTTCGCTCCCGCCGACCAATGACGACACTTCGATCCCTCGAGATTTGTGCTGGCGCCGGCGGTCAGGCGCTCGGACTCGAGCGCGCTGGCTTCGGACACGAGGCCGCGGTTGAGATCGAGAGCATCGCTTGCGCGACTCTACGAACAAATAGACCTTCATGGACTGTCCTCAATCAGGACGTGCGAGATTTGAACGGTCGCGACTACCGCGGGATCGATCTCCTCGCTGGCGGAGTTCCCTGTCCCCCATTCTCGGTCGCAAGCCGTCAGCTTGGTGCAGCGGATGAACGTGACCTGTTCCCAACAGCCATTGCGCTAGTCAAAGCCGCGGAACCTCGAGCAGTCATTCTGGAGAACGTTCCGGGTTTGGCCTCGGCGCGCTTCGCGCCCTATCGAGCGGGAGTCAGGGCCAAACTCGAGAAGCTCGGCTATGTCGTGCATTGGCGTATTGCGAATGCATCTGACGCCGGAGTGCCGCAACTGAGGCCAAGATTCGTTCTCGTCGCACTTCGCGCAGAAGCTGCGCGATACTTTGTATGGCCAACTGCTAGGATAGCACCGCCTACAGTCGGCCAGGCTTTGAAGGATCTGATGGCGGCAGGACGTTGGAAGGGTGTCGACGCATGGGCTGCCCGTGCGAACACTATAGCTCCAACCCTGGTAGGTGGGTCGAAACTACATGGAGGTCCGGATCTGGGCCCCACGAGAGCCAAGCAAGCATGGAAAGCTCTCGGTGTGGATGGCATGGGTATAGCAAACGCTCCGCCTGACGAAGACTTTCCCATCGATGGCAGCCCGAAGCTGACGGTCCGAATGACGGCTCGCATCCAGGGGTTTCCAGATTCCTGGGAGATTGAAGGAAAGAAGACAGCTGCCTACCGCCAAGTCGGCAACGCCTTTCCACCTCCGGTCGCCGAAGCGATTGGGTTAGCGGTCTATAGCGCACTTCATGGTGTTCGACAGGCACCTGAAGACCTGTTGCCTCTCGCGCTCGTAGGCTAATAACGCAAGGCCGCATTGCTAGAATGACGAAACGCATCAACGAACGCCGAGCCGAGTTGGTTGATGAGCAAGGGCCCAAAGAGCAGGGATGAAATCAGACGCAACATGTCAGCGATTCGGTCGCGGGACAATCGCACTGAGATGGCACTGCGCCGCTGTCTTCACTCCTTCGGACTCAGATACCGACTCCACCCGACGACCATCCTTGGGAAACCCGACATTGTCTTTGTCCGCGAGCGTGTGGCGGTTTTCGTTGATGGCGACTACTGGCACGCGAGACTTCTTCGAGAGCAGGGACTGGACGCACTAACGCGTCGGCTCCGTAACGACGGAAAAGACTATTGGATCAAGAAGTTCTCTCGTCGCGTAGTAAGGGACGACGAGGTAACCGCGTCACTAAGCTACCAAGGCTGGCTAGTGCTTCGTTTCTGGGAGGGCGATATTCGCCGGGATGTGATACCAACGGCAAGAGCGATTGAGAGTGCAGTAAAAAGAAGACGGGCGTCACAGGGTGTCTGACGCCGGAGCAAGAAGAGCGCTAGCACTGCCGTACGGCGTCAAACACACTCGATTCGACAGGATGCACTCTCGCTAGGAGCGATGGTCCATGCAATCGACATGCAAGGCAATACGTGAGTGAAGGCTGGTCTCGCATCGAGGTAGAGGCAATCGTAGCCGACTATCTCATCATGCTTGAGCAGGAGCTGAACGGCCTCCCATTCAACAAGGCTGCGCACAATCGCCAGCTCACGACATTGCTCAATAATCGCTCGCGCGGCGCAGTCGAATTTAAGTACGCCAACATCAGCGCTGCCCTAATCGATCTCGACTATCCATACATCAAAGGGTATCAACCGCGCAGTAACTATCAGGATGTCCTGCTCGAAGTGCTGGCCGACCGCGTGGATGAAAATGTCACTCTCAAGGCAGCAGTTCTGCGCGCTGTTGGGAAGCGCGCACAAACACGCCGGATCGACTACGACTACTCGAGCATTCTCGTTCCGCCTCCGACAAGGGAACGCGATCGCAAAACGTGGATGGAACGTCGTCAACCTGTTCGACGGCCGCGACGCGACATCAACTTCCTAGAGCTCGAGGCAAGGAACGCGTCACTTGGTCAAGCTGGAGAGCAGTTCATCGCGCACTTAGAGCACCGTCGTCTCTGGAGTACAGGACAGAAGCGTCTGGCAGAGCGAGTTGAGCATGTATCTCGCACCCGCGGAGACGGACTCGGCTACGACATTCTGTCGTACGAACCTAGCGGCCGTGAGCGCTTTATTGAGGTAAAAACGACCCGGTTCGGGGCTATGATCCCATTCTTCGTAACCAGGAATGAGGTACAGGTATCCGAAGAGGAAGCCGCGAACTTCCATCTCTGCCGCGTGTTCAAGTTCGACGACCATCCTCCGCAGGTTTACACACTGCCTGGCGCGCTACGCCTGTCATTCGTCCTGGATGCTGTTCAGTATGAAGCCTCACTTCCTTAAATCAGGCAGCGCGGCGATCGGAGACAGTCATGCATCTAGCCCTGTCGTTCGCTCGTCGCTCCCGAGTGGCCTGCATTAGCGCTCGGAATGCGCGCTGCAACTCCGTTCTACGCTGAAAGAGATCCGCAGGATTGCACACGGCTTCCACCAGACTGCCTCCACTAATTCGCGGAACATCCTAGGCACGGTTATCAACAATCGCTCCCAGGTACGCCAAGTTCGGGCGTTTACGCAAAGAGCAGCGAACCGGTACGCGCTCGCAAGGTTGCGAGTTGCGTTAACGGCATACTTCGACACAGCATCATTGCGCGCTACCGCACCATGTGGTGGCAAAACTCGCGATCATGCGGAGTCCCGAGTGCATATGACTGGATCACGCACCCGACTGTACGCGCCAACGAGAACACCGTCATTGCAGGGAATCTCCATCGATCGAATTTGGTTTCACCATGGATACGCCTCGGATCGAGCAGGACATTTTATCTGGCAGCCCGACGGATCCGTGACCGTGCTGGCCATCGACCCATCTGCATGCTTCGATCGCGTCGAGCAGCAGCCCAAACGCCGGCGTAAGGCCGTCGACGGCCGCTAGTTGTCGCTACACACGCTGCGTTAGCGGTCTGAGACTTGCCCCCGTTTCACATGGCGTGCACTCCAGACTCAGCCTGATCCTCCCATTCCTCGCCCCTGCGCTCTCCGCGCAGGACATCCGCTCGCTCGGCCAACCTGTCTGCACGCCCATCTACGCGGACGCCATCCTGCTCGGCGGTTCCGACGCACAGGTGGTCGGCGGCGCCGAGCGGGCAATCATGAACCCAGTACTCGGCGTGCTCTCCGCCGCGGGCGAGGCGTACGCGGGCCGAGGCGCCGGCGTTCGTGCCATTGCGCAGGTGCCCGCGATCGCCGTCGGGCTCGGCATGGACTGGAACGTGACGCGGAGCCAGCTCGACGTACTCCTCACATATAGAAGCGCCATCCGCCGAGGCGGGCTGCTCGGACGCGGGACGATGCTGCGCGTGGACTGGCTGCCGGGTCGCAGCCAGACGATCGGAATCGGGCTGCACGTCCCGCTCAACGAGCCACTTGCGGGACGAACGCGCCCGCGTCGCACGGACGTGACGCTGCCGCGCGGCCAACGGCCCAGTGCAGTTGACGCCGCGCTCATCAACGAGACCACGAACGTCCGCGCGTGCTCGAGCATCTGGGACGGTCCCGTCCCCAAGTGCGCTGACGTCGCCCGGGCACATCACGACGCGCTCGCGCGCGTACTTGGGCCCGCGGCCGCGACACGTGCGCGCGCGGGACTCCTCGATCACGTCCTCCTTCCCTACGACACACTGTTCGGCCAGGTGAAGGAGCCCGCCGACCGCATCGATGGCCTCACCGCGCGGGCGCACGCGTCGTTCGCGCGATGGCTGACGGATTCGAGCGGTCTCGCCGCTGATGTTCAGGCGCGCGTGCTGGCCACGCACGCGGCATGGCTGGTGAGCATCGAGCGCGTACATGCCGACCTGCTAGCGCAGTGGAAGGACTCGCGATTCATCTGGCTGCCGCTCACCCTCGCGCTCGCGCCGGAGCAGTTCGACGAGCAGACGGAGATCGATTCGCTCATCGCGCGCGCCGTCGGACGCCCGTTCAGCGACGAAAACGCGCTCACCTACCTCCAGACGCGCGACATCGCGGGGGAGCTCGCGCGGTCTGTGGAGGCGGCGCGTCGCTATCACGTGCTGTGGACGCACGACTTCGCCGCGCGGCGCATCGCGACGCGCACGTTGGACAACGTGGGGTACGAGATGGTGGCGGACGTGTACTACCCCGCCCTCACCGCGGCTGTGCGACGGTATGACTCCACCGGCGTCATGCCCGCCTACATGATCTTCATCGACCAGTACTTCTACGAGCCGCGCGGTGGGCGACTGTGGATGACGATGCTCGAAGACCCGATGAATGCGTCGCTCGCGCTGCCCGGCGACAACGCCGCGAAGGAAGGACACCTCCGGGAACGGCAGGCCGAGTTGCGCGCGGCCGTGGCGGCGTCGGAGCGGATGCGCGCGGATCCATCGTTGCGACGGCTCGTGAAGGTCCATGTGAACGTCACGGACCCGAGCGATTTTTCCTTCCGTAGCCATCGCATCGTCCCGCCACTGCCGTTCACGTCGGACAACATGATGCGCGACCACCGGAAGATGGCATTCTACGACCTCGACGAGGCCGATCCGTGGCGCGGGTCGCTCATCCTCATGGGTGTCGGCGTGGGCGAGCACTTCGCGAGCTCTACGTGGGAAGATCGCGGGTACCGGCTGCGCGGTCCGGCCACGCTCGAGGCGCGTGCCGCCGCGCGCCGCGTGCTGCGCGCGCACGGTTTCCGCGACGAGGACATCCCTGAGCCACTCCGCGAAGTCACTCCCGGCAAGACCGCGGAGCAGCGCATGGACCTCGGCGACTACGTCGGCCGGGCGATCCAGGTGCACAACGAGGTGGGCTGGGGCGCAAAGATGTCGTCGGTCGTGCGCGCCATGCTCTTCGACCTCGTTCAGCCGGGCACGGTGATCGTCGTCCCCGATCCGCAGTGGGTGAGCCGCGAGTGGGCGGCGATGCTCGCCGGCTCGGCGGCACGCGGTGCGCGCGTGTTCGTGATCGCGCCCGCGGTTGCCAATGCGCCAACGGCCACGAAGGAGCTCATGGGAGTAGCGCATGACGTCATGCTGCGCCTGCTCGAGCTCGCGCGCGACGTGGGCGAGCTGCGCGTGGGGCTATTCACCGGCCGGGCCGAAACCGACGACGGGGCGGCGCGCGCGAGCGAAGTGCGCACCGGCATCGCGCGTGCGCCCTGGATCCGCGACCTCTTCCCATTCGGCGCGAGGTCACTGGCGGTGCTGGAGGCAAGCGAGGCGCGCGCGGCGTCGGCCAGCGCGACGGCGACATCGGAGCTCGCGAAAGATCAGATCAAGCGCGAACCGAAGATTCACCAGAAGACGCAGCTCATCGCGCGGCCGAGTGCGATCGGTGCATTGATCAAGCAGCCGGGATGGGACGATGCGCTCGCGAAGGTGATAGAGCTCCAGTCGCGCGCGACGGCGCGCGTTACCACCGAGCTGGTGACGGAACGGCCGGTCACCGACACGGTGGCGTCGCGCGCGGCGGACTCCGTGATGCGCGCGTTCGAACGCGGCCTGACGCCCGGTGCGCGCAAGGGTGCCAGCTTCTACTTCGCGGTCGGCACGCACAACATGGATCCGCGCGGGTTGGCGCTGGATGCCGAGGCTACGCTGGTGACGTCGGGTGTGCAGGGGGTGGCGGGGGTGGTGGACCTCTACAACCTGATGGCGCGGAGTACGTGGATCGATGATCGGGCGGAGCTCGAACGGCTGTTGCCGGAGCATCGGGGATTCATGGCGTGGTTGACGAAGGTGATCTGGGTGACGATGTAGGGAGGAGCGCCGCAACTAACAATCGCAAGCTGTAGATTGAGCGCTCGTATCATCATGACCGTAATCGAGCCTCATCCTATATGCACCGCCTGCCCGACGGCACTATCCGCTTCTCTCCTCGAGATCTGATCTCTTATCTGGAGGGGGATTTCGCTGCGTGGTGTGATCGCCTGTTAGCCGAATCAGGGGCATCCGGTGCGCGCACCCATCTCCATGCGAACGTCGAGCTTCAGCCCGACGCCGCCGACGAAGAAGCCGCGTTGGTGGCACGCTACGGCAACGAGCACGAAGCCGCGCATCTCGCGAAACGGATCGAGCGCCTCCCCGGCCTTATCGAGATCGCCCGCGCGAGCGAGACGCACGACGCGCACGAGGCAACGCGGTCAGCAATGGCCTCGGGGGCTCCGGTTGTCTTCCAGGGCGAGCTCCGCTCCGGCGATTGGATGGGCATCGCCGACTTCTTGCACCGGATCGACGGCGAGTCGGCACTTGGATCCTACTACTACGAACCGCGAGACACCAAGCTCGCACGCTCGGCGAAGCCGTACTTCATCCTTCAGCTCTGCGCATACGCCGACATGCTCGAGACGATGCAGGGCCATCGCCCCGGCAACTTCGGCTTCGTCTTCGGTGATGGCAACGAGACGACATTCCGCACCGCTGACTTCTGGCACTATTACCGGCGGCTGAAGCAGTCACTCGAGAACTTTCATCGCGAGTGGTCGGCCGAGCGGAGACCGGATCCCTCGCTCGATCGTTCGCACGGTCGGTGGAGTGACGCCGTCGCGAAACTGTTCGAAGCGCTCGATCACCTCTCCCTCGTCGCGAATATCACGCGCAGCCAGATCGTCCGGCTGCGCGAAGCGGGCATCCACACTGTCGCCGATCTCGCTGCGAGCACGGGTGCCGTGCCGCGCATGAGCGCATCCACGCTCGAGACTCTGCGCGCACAGGCGACGATGCAGGTGAAGAGTCGCTCTGCTGGTCGCATCGAGTGGCGACTGCGCGATCGCGATCCCGAACGTCCGCGTCGCGGCCTTGCGCTGCTGCCGCCTCCGTCGCCTAACGATGTGTTCTTCGACTTCGAAGGTTTTCCCTACGCGCCCGGTGGCCTCGAATATCTCTTCGGCGTCGTGACGGTGGATACCGGATCGCCCGTCTTTCGCGACTGGTGGGCGCATGATCGAGTCGCCGAGAAGAAGGCGTTCGAGCAGTTCGTCGATTGGGCGTACGATCGTTGGCAGCGAGATCCTTCGCTGCACATCTACCACTACGCCGCCTACGAGAAGACCGCGCTGTGCCGACTCATGACGACATACGGCACGCGTGAAGAGCAGGTGGATGACCTGCTCCGAAACGAAGTTCTCGTCGACCTGCTTCCAGTCGTCCGGCAAGGCACGGTGATCGGGACGCCGAGCTATTCGCTCAAGTACGTCGAGCATCTCTACATGCCGGTGCGCACCGAGGGCGTTGTGAGCGCTGGCGGCTCGGTGGTCGAGTATCAGAACTGGATCGACACGCAGAATCCGGCGATACTCGATCGCATTCGCGCCTACAACAAGGTGGACTGCGAGTCCACGGCTGGTCTCCGCGATTGGCTGCTCGCTCGACAGAAGGAAGCCGGCGTCGAATACCTGCCGCCGGAGCCGCCGAAGGCAAAGGAAGAGGAATCGCCGGCGACGGCACTTGCCGAACGGTTGCTCGCACGAGCAGAGAGCGAGACCGGTGAAACCGCGCGCGTCACGAGCCTGCTCGCATGGTTGCTCGAGTTCCATCGACGCGAAGAGAAGCCATGGTGGTGGAAGTACTACGACCGCATGAAGGCGACGGAGCAGGAGCTCTACGACGACATCGAGTGTCTCGCGGGTCTCGACCGTACGTCGACACCTCCGCGCGCGATCAAGCGCTCCACGGGATTCGAATATCGCTTCGACGCCGATCAGGACACGCGCGTCGAAGCGGGCGCCAACTGTGCGCTCGCATGGACTGAAGGACTCAAGTGCACGGTCGAAGGCTTCGTCGATCGCGATGAAGGGCTCGTCGAGTTGAAGATCGGTTCAGGCAAGACACTGCCTGATCGCATCTCGCTGATTCCCGCCAGCACGATTCCTTCGAAGCCGTTGCGGGAATCGATCCTGCGCTTCGTCACGCGTTGGGTCGATGATGCGAACTGTCATCCCGCTGTCGCCGATCTTCTCGCGCGTCGCGCGCCGCGTCTGCACGCAGGTGCGACGCTGAGTGATCCCGTGAACGCGGTGCGGAATCTCGATGACTCCACACTCTGCATCCAGGGACCACCAGGCACAGGCAAGACGACGATTGCGACGGAGATGATTCTCTCGCTCATCGCGGATGGCAAGCGCGTCGGCGTTGTGGCGAATGGGCATCAGGTCGTCCTCAACCTGATGGAGCGGATCGCCGAGCTCGGAGACAAGCGCGGGATCAATCCCCGTCTCGTGAAAGTTGGTGGCGATGCCGACCATCCGCTCATCGTGAGCGGGCGGATGAAGTGCGTCGAGTCGAAGGAAGCAGCTGCGGAGCTGGCCGAGGGACCGTTGGTCATCGGCGGAACGGCATGGGCGTTTGCGCGACCGGAGCTCGATGGTGCGCTCGACCACCTCTTCATCGAGGAGGCGGGGCAGTTCTCGATCGCAAACGCCGTCGCTGCTGGCGTCGCCGCGAGGAACCTCGTTCTACTCGGCGACCAGATGCAGCTCTCGCAGCCGACGCAGGGCGCACATCCCGGTGACAGCGGCAAGTCGGCGCTCGAGTACTTCCTCGAAGACCGTGCCACGATCCCACCGGATCTCGGAGTGTTCCTCGGTCAATCGCATCGCATGCATCCCGACGTCTGTCGTCTCGTCTCCGAA
>JAQBPV010000100.1 GCA_028287345.1 Gemmatimonadota bacterium | reverse complement strand
ACAATGGCCTCACGATGGTTCCATCCATGTCGATCTCGGTGACGGTAGTTGTACACTCGATGCCCTGACCAGCATATGATGCACTCATGGCAGCGGCGATCTGTTGCGCACGATCGAAATCATCGGCGATCGCGAACGCGGTTGGTCCTGAACCCGAGATCGACGCGCCAAGTGCGCCTGCCTCGATCGCAGCACGCTTGGCATCGATGAACCCCGGAATGAGCGATGCACGCGCTGGTTCTGCGATGCGGTCATCGATCGCTCGTCCGAACATTGCAAGATCGTTGACGTAGCACGCCGCCACCATCGCTGCCACCTGCGCGAGTTGATGCGTCACTGTCTGCAGCGGCACGCTGCGCGGAAGGGCGCGCCGAGCCATCGCCGTCGACAACCGCTGCGCGGGATGTGCGATCACCAGCCGCAGCCCCGTCGGAACAGGAAGTCGGATCACATCGATTGGATCGATGCACCGAATGAGCGTGATGCCACCAAGCAGCGCCGGCGCAATGTTGTCCAGATGACGACCCGCCACCTTCGCCTCCGCCACCAACCCACATTCGAGCAGCGCGTTGTTGTCGAGAATACCGCCGAACAACGCGTTGGCTGCTGCTGCACCCGCTATCGCAGAAGCAGCGCTGCCACCCTGGCCTCCCGAGAGGGGCAGTCCTTTCTTCACTGTCAGCGCAATGCCTTCGCCCTCCGGTTTTGCACCCAGCCGCTGCGCCCAGTGAAACACGGCGCCGGCGGCGATGGCAGACGTGTGGCGCGTAGGAGACGGCGAGAGTTCGGCGTGCCCCGGATCCAGCACCGTGATGCCTGGCTCGCTGCTCCACTCCGCAATCACCTCGTCGCGCGCGCCGGCGATCGCGCAACCGAGCACGTCGAGCCCCGGTCCGACGTTGCCGATTCCACCCGGCGTCGTTGCGACGTACCGCCCGCTCGCCGCTGTCATTTTGCCGTGAGACGAAGGACGTCGCCGAGCACGCCCGCTGCGGTGACTTCGACGCCGGCGCCCGGTCCGGAGACAACGAGCGGACGATTGCGATACCTCGCCGTGCTGAAGACGAAGAGGTTGTCCGTTCCGTCGAGCGACGCGAGCGCGCTACCCACCGGCACGCTCACGAGTCCGACCTTCACGCCGCCGCGCGTCGCTCGGGCGCGATACCGCAGCACCTCGCCGCGTGCGCGCGCGTCGGAAATGCGCTGCTCCCATTCTGCATCGAGCGTCGGCAGAGCCTCGAGAAATTCCTCCGGCGACACATCCTGTAGCGCGGCCGGTACGAGCGATTCGAGACTGACGTCGGCCATCTCGCCCGTGTAGCCGAGCATGCGCGCGAGGATGATGCCTTTGCGCGCGACATCGAGTCCGCACAGGTCGTCGCGCGGATCGGGTTCGGTATAGCCGCGCGACATCGCTTCGCGCACCGCGTCGGAGAATTTGCGTCCGCGACCCATCTCGCTGAACAGGAATCCCATCGTGCCCGATGGCGAGCTGTCTACACTGTCCACGCGGTCACCCGATGCGTGCAGTTGCTGCAGCGTGTCGATCACGGGCAGGCCAGCGCCGACCGTCGCTTCGTGCAGCACACGACGACCACTGGCGCGCGCTTCCTGCATGATCTTGCGTGCCCCAGACATCGACGCGGCAAGCGGCACCTTGTTCGCCAGCACGAGATCGATGCCATGTGCGACCGCGCTCGCCAATGCCGGTGCGGTGTCGCCGCTCGCGACATCCACGAGCACCGGATGTACGAGCGCATGCGCCGCCATGAAGTTCACCGCTTCGAGCGCCGTCCCCGCCTTGCCCAGCGGCGAATTCTCGAGCGATCCGCCCTGCTGCTTCAGCAACACGGCAGCACTCAGCTGCCGCGACGTCAATCCCCGCGGCTGATAGATGTAGCCCGTTCGATCGATGAGGCCGACGATCCGCATGGCGCGACCCTTCTGTCGCGCCACGGCGGCGAACTGCGTCACGAGCTCCTGCGCCACACGCCCCAATCCGAGAATGATGATGTCCATCGGCTCCGCTCGGCGCGTCGCTCGCCCGCCACCGACTTTGTCGAGCCGGAAGGCGCTGTGCACTGCACGCACCGCGGCCGCTGATTCATTTTCGTCGACGACGAAGGAGACGTTCCGCTCTGATGCACCCTGCGCGATTGCGACGACGTTCACTCCAGCATCCGCGACTGCACCGAAGATGCGCGCCGCGATCCCCGGCGTGTGCGCCATTCCCGAACCTACTACGGCGATAGTAGTCAGGCCGGACCGCACGATGATGTCATCCACTTCGCGACGCTCGAGCTCCTCGCTGAACGCAACGCGGAGCAGTTCTGCGACCTCCTCCGCACGGTCCGACGGAACCGTGAAGCAGATCGACTGTTCGGACGACGCCTGCGAGATCATCGACACCGAGATGTGCGACGCTGCGAGCGCGCCGAACACGCGCGCCGCCACGCCAGGCACGCCTAACATGCCCGTTCCGCTCACGGCAACGAGTGCCTGTTGCGACATTCCGGAAATTGCCCGCACCGGTGCGCCGCGCGCGACGCGTCCAACCGTGATCGTCGTTCCCGCCGCATCCGAGTCGCCGAAGGGACGTAGCCGCAGTGTCATTCCCGAGCGAAGGGGAAGTAGCGTGCGCGGATGCAGGACCTTCGCACCGTAGTAGGCCAACTCCGAGGCCTCGCGCGCGTCGAGCATCGGAACGACGCGCGCCTCTGGCACGATGCGCGGATCCGCCGTCATCACGCCTGGCACGTCCTTCCACAGCACCACCTCGCGTGCTTCGAGCGCCCGCGCCAGCACAGCGGCCGTGAGGTCGGATCCGCCGCGCCCCAGCGTCACCACGGCGCCTTCATGGCCCGCGCCAATGAAGCCAGGCACGATCACCATGTCGTGCTGCTCGAACGACGCGTTGATCACCGCTGGTGCCGTCGCATCCGTGCGCGCGAGATCCGGCGCCGCGTTGCCGTGACGACCATCCGTCATCAGCAGCTGCGTCGCATCGACGACAATTGCCCGCATTCCTCGCGCCTGCAGCGCGACAGCGAGGATCTGCGCTGCCTGTCGCTCACCGTGTGCAAGAATGGCATCGCCCAGGGAGGCCGCCGACTGCTGATCCCTCGAGAGTGCATTCAGCTGTTCGTCCAGCACATCGCTCGCTGTCACCAAACGATGGACCAAGGCATCGCGAACTTCCACGGCGTCGTCGCCCACCACGCCGCGCGCCACGTGCAGATGCCGTTCACGCAGCTGCTCGGCAATCGTCTTGGCTGCTGTGCCGTCACCGTCGTTCGCGTGGCCGATTGCCGCCACGAGCTGATTCGTGACCCCCTGAAGCGCCGACGTCACGACGATCCGCCGCTGCTCCACTGTATCAGCGCCGAGCAGCTCGGCGACATTATTGATCGCGGCGGCGTCGGCGAGCGCGGCGCCTCCGAACTTGTGCACGACGATGGGAGAGGTGGACGGCGGCATTGAGTGGATCGACTTGAGGATGTACGACAAAAAAATAGCGGCCCCGGAGAGGGCCGCGTGTACGTCGTCTCGAGCACCCGCACTTCAGAAGCTATACGAACGGCAACCCCCGCGCGTCACCAGCTTCGCGTTTCCCCAAACCTGGCAACCCACAGCTGATCGTCGTCCAGCCCCCGCTCGCGCCATTGCGCACGCGTCCGAGCGGGAGGTTCCTCCATCGGCTCATCGGTGAGTCGGAACGTTCCCCAGTGAATGCCGAGCATCAACGGTAAAGGTGCTCCCGCGTGCGGCGCGACCAGGTCCGTGTACGCTCGCACGGCCTCCTCAGGGTCCACATGGACGACATGCATGAACCAGCGCGGATCGTACGCGCCAATCGGCATCATCACGAAGTCGAACGGACCGCATCGTTTGCCGATGGCAGCAAACTCGGGATGGTACGCTGTGTCGCCGGCGAAGTACGCTCGGCGCTCGCCGATCGCGAGTGCGAATCCGCACCAGAGGCTCTTGTTCCGGTCACCGAGTCGACGCGCACTGAAGTGTCGCGCCGGCGTGGCGGTGACGCGAAGCCCTTTGACTTCCGTCTCCTGCCACCAATCCAGCTCGACGACCTCTTGCACCCCCCAGCCTCGCACGTACGTGCCAACGCCGAGAGGCATGACCCATGTCGCGAGTGGATGTGCTCGCGCCAGCCGCTTCACCGCGGCTTTGTCGAGATGGTCGTAGTGGGTGTGCGACAGGAGCACGATGTCCAGCGGCGGTAGCGCGTCGATGTCCATCGCGGGAGGCATCACGCGCCGTGGACCGAGCCACTGGACGGGAAATGCGCGCCCGCTGAACACCGGATCGGTGATGATGTTCAGCCCGGCCGACTGCAGCAGGATCGTGGAGTGCCCGATCCACGTCGCCGTGTGCTCACCGACGCTCGCACGTGGCCGCGCGACCACCGGCGTCGCCGTGGGAAACGATCCTCGCGCCGGCGTGGGTGCGCGAGGATGGCCTCTGCGCTCTCGCATCCAACGTATCATGTCCGTGAAACCGCGTGGTTCGCTGTCTGGCCACGGATTCCGGAACTTGCCGTCGGGCGCATGGTGCGGTGGCCGCACCGGCGGCACGTGTGAACTTCCCGAAGCGTCGTCCGTCACGACGGCTGCGGCGCCGGCTCGATGAACAGATCATCGACGTAGCACCATCCCCAGTCTTCACCTGGCTCGAAGCTCCGGATGACCGGATGCTTCGTCGCGTGAAAGTGCTTGGTCGCGTGCTTGTTCGGCGAATCGTCGCAGCACCCGACATGCCCGCACTCGAGGCAGAGCCGCAGGTGCACCCACTGCCCGCCCATGGCGAGACATTCTTCGCAGCCATTGGGAGTGTTCGGCGTTTCCGTGAGGACGTGATTGAGGTGCTTGCACTGCTTGGTCATCGTTCTCTCCTCGATGTGTGCGCGAGCTGGCGCGGGTTTCGCGACGTCGAGTCGCCCTGCTGAAATGCTGCCTACTCGAGTATTCTCGCTGGCGCGAGTCCTCAATGGATAGCCCCTCCGTACGCGCTCCCGATTTTCCCGATACACCCGATTGGATTCATACCGGTGGGCGCCGCCTGCGTCTTGCCGACTTTCGCGGCAAACTGTTGCTGCTCGACTTCTGGACCTACGGCTGAATCAACTGCATCCATGTACTCCCGCAGTTGCGGGAGTTGAAAGAGAGATATCCTGACGAGGTCGAAGTCGTTGGCGTGCACAGCGGAAAGTTCACCGGTGAACGCGACAGCGCGCACATCCGCGATGCATCCATCCGTCTGGGAGCCGTCCATCCCACATTGAACGACCGGCAGTTTCGCGTGTGGCGCTCATACGCCGTCAACGCGTGGCCCACGCTCGTCGCTGTCGATCCACGCGGATACGTAATCGGCGTGCGTGCTGGCGAGTACGTGGCTGCCGAACTCTTCCCGTTCATCGATCGCGTCCTTGGCGAAGCGCGAACGGCCGGCACCCTCCGCTCCGGCCGTATGCACTTCGCCCCTGACCCATCCACCGTCGAGCAAACAGACTTGGCATTTCCGGGCAAGATCGCCGTCGACGGACGACGCATCGCCGTCGCCGACAGCGGTCATCACCGTATCCTCGTCGGCACGCTCGATGAAGCAGGAACACGAATGCAGGTGGACCGCGCTTTGGGCGGCGACGCTCCTGGCTACCGCGACGGTAGCTCACCTCGCTTCACCAACCCGCAGGGCCTCGCCTTCTCCGGCGACACGCTCTTCATCGCCGACGCGGGAAATCACTCCATCCGTGCCGCTTCGATCGACACGGGCGAGGTGCGAACGATTGCTGGCATCGGACGTCAGGCACATACGATGGAAGATCTCGACGCTGGAGCCATGAGCTCCCCGTGGGATCTCGCGCTCGACGACCGAACGCTGTTCGTGGCCATGGCCGGCCTGCATCAGATAGTGGCAGTGGACCTCGCGACGAGCCTCGCTGTCGTCCACAGCGGCAGCGGCGCAGAGGAGCTGCACGACGGCAAGCATGCCGAGGCGGCACTCGCGCAGCCGATGGGCATCTGTCTCGCGGGGGACGTGCTGTGCTTCACCGACAGCGAGTCGAGCGCCGTCCGCACCGCCGATCGCGACCCCGCTGGCCGAGTGCGGACGATCGTGGGAACGGACTTGTTCGACTTCGGTGACGCCGACGGCACCGGTGACGACGTTCGCCTCCAGCACCCGCAGGGTATCGCGATGGCGTCCGACGGGCGGTTGCTGGTCGCCGATTCGTACAACGGCGCCCTCAAGTGGATCGACCGCTTACGCAAGACCTCAGAAACCTGGCTGCGTGGTTTTAGCGAGTCATCCGGTCTCACGATCACCGAGGAGCTCGTCTATGTCGCGGACACCAATCGGCATCGCATAGCCGTTGTCGATCGCCGAACCGGATCTATCGGCGATCTCCCTCTCGATTTTGAGAGGCAGTTGCCCTAAGCGAGCAAAGCGATCGCCCATGGGCTTGGCGCGCAGCGCCAGCGCCTCGTGAGCGAACGAAGTGAGCGCCCCGGTTTTCTAGCTCCAGGCCGCGAGATTCTCCTGCACATGCGCGACGCTCCGCATCCCCGCTAGAACCGTCGCAACGCCTGGCAACGACGACGCAAAACGAAGCGCCCGCTGCGCATCCGACGTACACGCCGGAAAGAGCTCGGTCATCGCCGGCGGCAGCCCCACCGACAGCCGCCCCTGCATCAGCGGCGCGCTCGCTACCACGCCAAGCCCCAGCGCATCCGCCGCTTCGAGCAGCGGAACCAGCTTCCGGCCGAGCGGCTGCGTCGGCAGTCGCGCCGCCTCCGGCATCGCCAGGCTCACCGGCAACTGCACGGCTCGGAAGTGATGAGTCGTCCCCCCCACCTCTCGCGCGATCGCCATCAGCTCCGCGAGCGTCAGGTGCTGCTTGTGGTCCGGCGGCACGCGAAGCCCCAGCCAGGTCGCGCATCCGTAGCCCGCGATCTCGCCACGCTCCGCCCGCTCCTCGAGCAGCGCAAACGCAGCGCGCATCTTCGCCATGAACGTCTGCCGGTCCAGCATCAGAAGTTGCTCTTCCGGATTGTGCAGATAATAGACGTCGATGGTGTCGAGGCCGAGGTTCGCTCGGCTCTGCGCCAGCTGGTGGGCGAGGAATTTCGGCGCGATTGAATGGCCGCCGCGAACCAGGTCGTCCGGGGTGAGAATCCCCGGCGCGAAGAGCTCCTTCTCGAGCCACTGCTCGTATGCTTCCCGCGATGCCGGCGGCTCGCCATCCAGCGCGACGTACCCGCCCTTGGTGCACACCACCAACTCATCGCGGCGAACTTCCCCGGCCGCGATTGCCTCGACAATGGCTTGCCCCACCACGCGCTCCGATCGCTGGCAGCGGTAGTTGCTCGCCGTGTCGATGACGTTGACGCCGGAGTTGATGGCCGCATGGACACTCAGCCGATATAACTCGTCCTCGGCGTCGGTGCAGTCGCCCAGATACGAGCCGATGCCCAGCGCACTGACCGTGAGTTTTCGCGGAAAGTGACGGGCAAATTCCTCGTCCCGATTGGCGATGCGCGCGATGAACCGCCGAGTTCCCGTTGTGGTCGCTTGGAGCGCGTCGCGGCCGATAGTCGGGTTGGGCGGAGGGGTGAGGCTGGCCGCGCTATCCAGCGGCGGAGTGTCCGTGGTGCGTCGTGACATGTCCGGTGACGCTATGTGGCGTGGCCTCCGAGGGCAAGGGCGCAAGGTATGCGGATGAATGTACGGAATCGGGCACATTCGCGGCTTTGGAGGCGAGCGCGAGTGCGGCTAGATTCACCGACCCGCGCCCAGCTATAACGGACGTGTGGCCGAAGCACTATTTCTCGTTTGCGTGAACGATGATCTCATCGGCGCGCGATGTCCGTCGTCTTTTCGAGAGTGGAGTCTGCAATGCCAGAGTTTGGCGCATGGGCGCACCGGTGGTGGATGCCGGTCCTGTTCATCATCGTCGCGGGGCACATCACCAATGTCTGTGTCACGCTCTTCCTGCACCGCGCCCAGACACATCGCGGCGTTCGCTTCCATGCCTTGGCCTCCACGCCAATGCGTGTATGGCTCTGGCTCACGACCGCCATCGTGACCAAGGAGTGGGTTGCCTGCCATCGGAAGCACCATGCATTCGCCGACCGTGAGGGTGACCCGCACAGTCCCGTCATGGAAGGGCTGCGCGAGATCATGCTCAAGGGCGCCTTTTACTATCGAAAGGCGGTGAAGCAGCCGGGCATGCTCGAGAAGTACGGCCGAGGAACGCCGAACGACTGGCTCGAGCGGTACGTGCTGTCGCGCTTCAGCTTCGCCGGCGTCTTCCTCATGCTGGCCATTGACATCTATCTCTTCGGTCTGTTCATCGGACCCGCCGTCTGGGGCATTCAGATGATCTGGATCCCGCTTTGGGCCGCCGGGGTGATCAATGGCATCGGCCACGCCCTTGGCTATCGCAACTTCGAAGTGAAGGACGAGAGTCGCAACATCACTCCCATCGCCATCTGGCTCGGCGGCGAAGAGCTGCACAACAACCATCACGCCGATCCCAAGAGCGCCAAGTTCAAGGCGCGCTGGTTCGAGCTCGACATCGGTTGGATCTACATTCGGGCGCTGAAGCTGTTTGGCCTCGCGAAGATCGAATACGCACGAAACTACGGCTCGGCAGCCAAGCGGAACGACGAATTGGCAGTGGACGCTGCGGTGTAGATTTCGGCCTGCAGCACCACTCCCGAGAGGTTTTGAATGCCAGCTACCGTCACTTGTTCCCGCTGCGGTCAGACGCGCGCGGGATTCGAGCGTCCGCCCTTTCCCGGCCCCATCGGCGCCCGCGTCGTCGAGTCGATCTGCACTGATTGCTGGGGCCTCTGGCTCAAGCAGCAGACGATGCTCATCAACCACTACGGGCTGAATGTGATGGATCCGCAGGCGCGGAGCTTCCTCACGAAGAACATGGAGGCGTTCCTCTTCAAGAAGGGGGGCGAGGAAGACGTGGACACCTCCAAGCAGGGCACCATCGCATGGTGATGCGCGTCGGGCGCGCCATTCGCTGCACTACACTCGGCGCGCTCACGATTGCTGTTGCGGCCTGCGCCGCAGCTCGCCCTATGAGCACTGGTCACGCGATCACGGTTCGCGGAACGACCAGCGACATCGCATGGGCCGATTCAGTCCTCACGACGCTCTCCCTCCGTGACAAAGCCGCCCAGATGGTGTGGCCATGGATCCTCGGCGACTACACCGCGACCGACAACGCGGCGTGGACGCGCGTCGAGAAGATGGTTCGCGAGCAGAAGCTTGGCGGCGCCATCATCTCGGTGGGCGGCCCGATCGACATCGCGGTCAAGACCAACGCTCTCCAGCGCTCCGCCACTCTGCCTCTCCTCATCGGCGCCGACCTAGAGACCGGAGCAGCGTTCCGCGCGCGCGGGGGCTACTTCATCCCCAACGCCATCGACCTCGGCGGCGCCACTGCGTTCCCGTACCAGATGGGCATTGGCGCTACGCGCGACACCGTGCTCGCCTACGAGATGGGTCGCGTCACTGCCATCGAAGGCCGTGCGCTCGGCATCCAGATGGCGTTCGCGCCAGTGCTCGACGTCAACAACAACCCAAAAAATCCGGTCATTGCCGCACGCTCGTTCGGCGAAGACCCGCGACTCGTCGCTCAGATGGGTCGTTCGTTCATCCGCGGCATCCAGGAAAACGGGATGCTCGCCACCGCGAAGCATTTTCCGGGACATGGCGACACCGAGCAAAACTCTCATCTCGAGCTCGCGCGTGTCGACGCGTCGCGTGCGCGACTCGACAGTGTCGAGTTGCTTCCCTTCCGCGAGGCGGTAAAGAGCGGTGTGGCGGGAGTCATGACCTTTCACGGCTACCTGCCGGCGCTCGACACCACGCGCACCGCTGCGACGCTGAGTCCGAAGGTCATGCTCGACCTGCTACGTACGCAGATGGGCTTCCAGGGCATCCTCGTCACTGACGCACTCGACATGAACGGCGTGCTGGGCAACGCGACGATGGGCGAAGTCACGCAGCTGGCAGTCGCTGCGGGCAACGATGTGCTGCTCATGCCAACTGACGTCAACGCTGCCATCGACGCCGTCGTCTCCGGTGTTCGCGCTGGCCGCTTTACGGAAGCGCGGGTCGATTCGTCGGTTCGCCGGTTGCTCGTTGCGAAGCATCGCATGGGTCTTGATCGTAACCGGTACGTCGATGTCGAGAAGGTTCGCAGCATCGTAGCCGACAGCGCGAACCTCGCCCCCGCGCGCGTTGCGGCCGAGCGCGCGATTACGCTCGTGCACGATTCGCTCGGCATGATTCCACTGGGCCGCCTGCCGCGTACCAGTCGGGTGGTGAGCCTTACGATCGCGCCGCGCGCGGAATTGAGCGCGGGTGCGACGTTCAATGCCGAACTGCAGCGTCAGTTTCCGCAGCTTCGCACGCAGGTGATGACGCCCGAGATTGTGTTCGATGCCACTGCTGGCGCGGCTTCGGGTGGAACAGGTACATATGTCGCGAGCCCTGTTCCTCGCCTGCTTCCTGCCATCGTCGACAACGCGATGCATGCCGCGGAAGGCGCCGATGTCGTTATCGTGTCGTCGTACTTCGGCGCGAGCACGAGCACCGCGACCATGTCGGCCACCGGAGGTCTACCGGAGTTGATCGACGGTTTACAGAAGGCGGGACGAAAGGTCATTCTCGTTTCGTTCGCAAACCCGTATCTGCCGCAAGGACTTCCGGCAACGCCTGTCTTTCTCGAAGCATGGAGCGCCTCTGCGCTGTCGCAGCGCGCTGCTGCACGTGCACTTGTCGGGCTTGCGCCCATCACGGGCCAGCTTCCCATCACAATTCCGTCGGTCGCTCCATACGGCGCCGGGTTGCGCCGAGAAGCATTGCCCGTGCTCACTCCCTGATTGCGATCGGCATCACGCAGTTGGCTGCTGTGCATGTGTTGCAAAACTTGTCGGCCACTTCGTCCGTTGACGTTGCAAAGCATTTCCGGTATATCACGAAGTCGCCTGAGCGGTCGATTTCGAAACTTTTCGTTACTATTTCCGCTCGCCTGACGGAAACGCCCTTGACATTGGTGACGAATTGTTACTAATTCGCGCCACATGCGTGACCGCCCTCCCGTCCCGATCAAGGCAGCCGTCCGTCGAACGACGCTTGCCGTGGACGTCGTGGTTCTCTCCCCTCGAACCGATGCCCTAGCCGTCCTGCTCATTCGTGCGCCCGCGAGCGCACGTGAGCGGTGGTCGCTGCCATGGGACGCGCCGCAACCCGGCGAGGGTCTGGAGGACGCGGCGGCTCGCATCGCAAACGCGGCACTCGGCGCCGCTCCGGCCTACTTCGAGCAGGTCGGTGCGCTGAGTGACGGACGCCGCCATCCTGGTGACGCAGACGTCTCGGTGGGTATCGCCGCGCTTTCGCCAGCTGGTGTCGGACTGCCCATTGAAGACGCGGAGTGGTTTCCACTCGCATCGCTTCCCGCGCTCGCACCGCGGCATCGCACCATCGTCGACCGCGCGGCTGCGGTTGTGCGCCAGCGCGTTGACCAGTCCCCGCTCGCATTCCGGCTGCTGGCACCCACGTTCACGCTGAGCGATCTGCAGGGCGTCTACGAGCTGCTGTTGGGCCGGCGGCTCCACAAGGCCAGCTTTCGCCGAGCGCTTCAGGCGAGCTATCTGGTGGAGCCGACCGATGAGTGGCGCAGCGAAGGGCGGGGACGGCCTGCACAACTGTTCCGCTACGCGCCGAAGAAGCGCCGGGGCGCTCGGCGCGGCGTCCGATTCGATCTGTTTACCGAATAGAGCGTCGCCGCGTCGGCACCCTGTATGCGCTTTCGCAGACGTTGCCGATACTCCCTTTGGAAAGTCAAAGTGGCGTAGGTCCGCCAGCGCGGGTCGAATATGAGGGAGATTCGCATCGTCGTGCTGGCCGAAAGGCTATTGCGTTTGGCATATTAGTCGCAATATGTTCATTAGGTCCAATCTCGGGGCGATCGATGCTCGACTACCTGGACGGTTTGTGCGCGGCGCTATTGGCACGCAACGGAACGGAGATTCGGCGGTTACTCCGCCATCCGCTCGCGCGTGCCTTGCCACGTCGCGTGCGCGAAGAGGGTTATGCCATCGCGCGCGCCGGTCCGGAGAGCCTTCGCGCGCCCGTCCACACACTCCACTTCTATCACCAGACGCTTCACCTGCTTGGTGCGCGCACCGCAGCAACGCGTGCCGATGCACCCAGCGCCGAACGCACCGGCACCGACGGACGACAGATCGAGATGCCCCTTCGCGCCGCCGGCGGTTGAACCTCTAGTCGGTTCGCTGGATCGGTTGCTGTCGCCGCAACACACGCCGCGCTATCGCAGCGTTGTCTCGGGCGATGCGAAAGAGCTCGGCCATGATGACGTTGGGGTCGTCTCCCTCCAGATCTTCAACGACCATGTGCTCTTCCTCTGGCGTTGCTGGGGCAGGAGTGCGCCGCTCCATCACCACGCGTCCGCGCAGATGCTCTGCGCCGACAGCGCTCTCGTCACTCTCGACTAGCTCCACGCGGACATAGCCACCTCCTGGCATCGGTCGCGTGTACAGCGGCTGGGAAATCCTCGGCTCACGCGTGCTGCTTTCGCTTGCGCCCTGCGGTTGCTCGTTCATCGTTACCTCCACTTCGACTCCGTTTCGTCCCACGCTGCGGCTTCTTCGTCGCCGGCGCGCTGTCGAGCACCTGCTCCAATGCAATCATTGCATTTCGTATCGTCTTCGCCGATGGACGCTCGCTGAGCGCTTCTTCCCAGAGGTCCCCCGTGCGTGCGACACGGGCCGGTATTGAGCGCAACGTGAATGCCGCTGGACGCAACTTCGACGTGAGCTCCTGCTCGCGGAGCGGCGCAGAGACCGTGGCACCCTCCTTCGCTCGAACGCTGTACGCACATGCCATGCTCTTGCCACGCGAGTTCTGCATCGAGTCGACATAGATCGTTCCCTCTGGCCGCGCTCGAATGGATCTCTCGACGGTCGCAAGATCGGGCCGATGCGCCACTGCAGCTCGCGCAATCAGCAGCGCGAGTTGCGCGGACTCATCGTACGACGTTCGGGGCGGGAGCGGAATGACGAGATGGATCCCCCGCGAGCCCGACGTCTTCACGGCAACGGGTACCGAACATTGCCGCGCGATTGCGCGCACGTCTCGCGCCAATTCGATCACACTCGAGAAGGACACACCCTCTCCCGGATCGAGGTCGATGAGGCACCGGTCAGCGGCATCGACGTCCGGCAGCCGAGACAGCCATGGATGCACTTCGATTGCGCCGAGTTGGACGGTGTAGAGCATCGTAAGGAGGTCGCCGCCGATGATGCGTGGCTTTGGTCCTTCTTCTACGGTGTTCAGCGTCTCGACGCGAACTGCTTCGGGTACATGTGGTCCGGCGTTCTGCTGGAAGAAGATCTGTCCGCCTACGCCGTCGGGAAACCGCTTGAGCACCAGCGGTCTTCCGTCCACATGTGGCTGCAACACCGGCCAGATGCGCGTATAATAGCGCATCAATGCGCCTTTGGTGTCGCCGGTTTTGGGGAAATAGACCTTGGAAAGACTCGAGACGTGAAGCTTCTTTCCTCGACCGAAATCGACGTCGCCGTCGTCGTCAGCGTCTTCGATCGCCTTCAACTGAGACTCGACGTCCGCGCCCACGCGGTCACTTACGCTCTTTCGCCGCATCGGAGTCATGCTTCGAAAAAGGGCAAAACGAATGCCCTTGGCGTATGCCCCTTCATCGGAGCTACACCTCGAAATGGTTCCTCGGTCGAACGGTGCGACGACCGTCCGATTCAGCGACGCTCAGCCAACTCCGTGTCGGACGCACGAGCGCCCCAGCCTTCGCCGGGGCGCTCGCTCGTTCGGCCAACAGACAGGTCACGCCGCAGCATGGGACGAGAGATCAGCCAGCCTTGGTGACGTCAGCAGCTTGCGGTCCCTTCTGTCCCTGCACGATCTCGAACTCGACCTTGTCTCCCTCGGCCAGCGACTTGAATCCGTTTCCCTGGATGGCGCTGAAGTGCACGAAGACGTCCGGGCCGCCCTCACGCGAGATGAAACCGAAGCCCTTCGCGTCGTTGAACCACTTCACTGTTCCGTTGATGCGTGCCATGTACCGTACCTCTTACCAGAGCTGTGGAGCCTGATCGCGCGTTCGAGGGTGTACCGCCCGCCGGTCGCCGCTCGGTTCACGTGATCCCTGTGATGCCCCATCGTGTCGATCGCTCGACCCCCGGGGCGGGACGTACGACCTGATCGGGCAAGTTTTGTGCACACGTCACAGTGCCACTCCACCGCAACCCTCCTGACCCCGCTTCATCGCTCCAAAACCTCAGCTCCGAAACGCAACACGGGGCCGATCGCTCGGCCCCGTGTTGCAGGTATTCGTACTACTGCCAGTGTCCTACGCAGCGCCCGCAATGTAGCGTGCGACTCGGCCGCACTCCCGGCACTGCAGAGTTACCTGCGAGCGCGGAGGCGGAGGAAAATCGTCGGGCGTTCGCTCGATCTGACCAGAGCAGGACGGGCAGCTCAACGGTGAGCCGTTCCGATCGTTCGCGATCAGATGGAGCGCTTGCACTGGGTTATACGTAGCCGGGCGCGGCTTGCGCATTGGCCCTCCAGAATGATTTCGCACTAACCCGGAACGTCTGGCGCCGGGACGCCCTGTACGAATAGTAACCCTCAAAGGGCCTAAAGCACAGTGGGGCATCGTCTTGCGTATTAGCCTGCGGAGTATGGCCATACTCGGCCTGTGTTTCGGCTCCGCGTGCGGGCCCCGAGCACACATCCCGCCTCGTCCAGTAACCGTACCGAACGCCCTCGACGACTCTGACTCAGTCGCCAGGCTCGCGCGCGGACTCGCACCCGTTTTATACCTGCAGCGCGACGAGTGGTTCCCTCTGAGCCGAGCAGTCGCCGTCGTGCATCCCTCCCGTCGGATCATTGGCTACCATCTACTCTGGAAGGACGACGTCCACGGGTCGTGGATCCCCTTCACCGTGCCGACGGACGAGGAGGTCATCTGGGTGGCCTACGACTCCACCAACGCGCCCACGAACATCTGGACCTTCTGGCACGGCTCCATCCTTCACACGGACTGGCGCGACCGAGGCACACCGGCCATCGATGTCCAGTGGGGAAAGCACGGGTCGCTGCCACACGGCATCATCGAGAGCGACCTCCCCCGCGGGCAGAAGCTGAACGACTTCTACGCGCTCGCCTTCATCGGCCTCCCGGACATCCTGCTCGGCAAGCTTACCCGCCCGGGCCCCTCGGGGTTCTTCCACTCGTACGACCGCTACCGCGACTTCTCACGCGTCATGCGTCTCAGCGATTCGCTGGACGTCGTGGTTCGCGCTGAAGACCCGCGCGAATCGCTGGCCGCTGTGTTCGGAAGACCCTACTCGCGGAAGCGACCGTGGCCTGACCTCACAGGGGTGCCGCCTCTCGGTCCGTAAACGGCATCGTTACGGATGTACGCGGGGGGTTTGGCACAGTGGCGTCCGGTCGCGCGTCTTCCACCGTGCAGCGCCATGCAGACACTCACGAACGCGGCTGCTGCGCGGACCGGGAGAACGCCCCGGCTCGAGCGCATCGCTCGTGGTGTCCGCCGGCGCGAACCGCTCGCCCTCGGCCTCGATCGAGTTTCACAATGCGGCGGGCCAGCTGCGCTCACGGTGACCGCTCATCGGTGGATCGATTCCAACGGCCAGTGGTTCGCCGGCGCGGTGTTCGATGCGGCGATCGTCGCGCGGGTGCGTATCGTTCGCGGCCGTCCACGCAGAACCGGCGAGCGCGGTGCTCGCGTGCGACAACGCGGTGCCGCACCTGCTTTCGGACAGGCAGATTCTTGCCGCGTTTCACAGCTGTCTCGATCGTCTCATGCCTGGTGGTGTCCGTCATTTCGGTGCGCGACCACGCGGGCATGATCCGCCGAAGCCCCGACGTGCAGCCGGATGCCATGCACGTCGAGGGGGCTGCCGGGAGCTCGCGGTGCAGACGTGGGGGTGGGACGGCGACCAGTACGATGTGCGCCTCTCTCTCACCGAGGAGCGCCCTGATCGGTCGTGCGAAGCACAGCTGTGGCGGAGCCGTTTCTACGCCATTTCTGCGGGACATCTGCTGCAGCTGATGCGCGAGGCAGCCTTCGTCGAAACCGAGCGGCGCGATGGCGTCCTCTTCCAACCCGTACTCGTGGACATCCGACCATCGAGTGACGTGGTCGTGAGTCAATCGATGTTTTCATGCTGGCCGATCCAGCGTTTTTGCGCCATGTTGTGCACCATGCACGCTCGCCGTTGTGTGGTGACGCGCGCATTGGTTGGACGTGCACGGCGTTAACAGAGTATGATGCGACAGCAATTGTACTCACAGTGCGCGGCAGCAGCTCCGTTGGGCGCGTCGTCATTGCCTGAAACTTGCCCAGCGGCAACCACATGAACCGCGTAGCACCCACCGCCACTACCTGGCAGAGGAGACGCAGCGATGGCAGCGAAAAAGAAGGGGCGTGGTACCAAGCGCAGCACCGCTAAGAAGTCCAGCAAGAAGCGCAGCGCCCCGGCGAAGCGTTCCGCGGCGAAGAAGGGCGGCGCAAAGAAGGCGGCCAAGAAGGGCACCGCCAAGAAGGGCTCCGCCAAGAAGGCCGCAAAGAAGGGTGGCGCAAAGAGGGCCGCAACCAAAAAGAGCGCGCCGAAGAAGGCGGTGAGACGTAGCGCTCCGGCGAAGAAGAGCGCGCAGAAAAAGGCCGCGCCAGCCAGGAAGGCGGCGCCGGCAAAGAAGGCAGCTCCGAGAAGGCCTGCTGCAAAGAAGACATCCAACTCGCTGGTCGACCGCGTGAAGCGCGTCGCGACTGGCGTGGTCGAACAGGCACAGACGGCCGTCAGTCAGGGCGTCGATGCCGCGAAAGAGTTGGGCGAGAACATCGTCGATCGCGTAACTGGCTGACGCAGTTCCTTCGCTTGCGTGCCGCGCCGGAGCTCAGCCGGCGTGGCGCGCGAGGAAGGCCACCACGAGGTCGGCCACTGCATCCTTGCAGTAGTCCACCGTGATCACGTGGCCACATCCGCTGACCCAATGCTGTTCCATGGGCGCTCGGACCCGCTCGAGCGCGCCCTGCGCAAGCTTGCGCGGAATTCGGTTGTCCTGCTCCGAGTTGACGATCAGCACTGGCTGAGTCACAGCCGGTAGCGCGAGCAGTCCCTCGTGTGCGGTCACTGCGAGCGCGGTGAGCGCGCCCGGTGAAAACGTCCCATAGGCGCGGCTCTCCGCATCCGCTTTCCTGTCGTGCACCGACGCTTCGCCTCGTCCACGCAGGTACGGAGCGGTGAGCCCCCAGAATGGCGCTGTCGCGCGCACCAACCGCACATCCACCGGTGGCATGAGATACGGCGCGAGCAACGCGAGCGCACGCACACCGGAATCCGACGCGGCCAGCCTCGCCGCGATTGCCCCGCCCATCGACAGCCCCACCAGTCCAACCCACTTACTCGAGGATTGCAGTTCGGTCAACGCCTGTCGAGCTGCCTCGTAATAGTCGTCGGCCGTCGCCATCGCGAAGGCGCGCGGAGAGCGGCCGTGGCCCGGCAGCAATGGCGCAAACACCGTGTAGCCAGCCTCGTGCAGTCGCTCGCCCAGATAGCGGAGCGACTGCGGCGTGTCGCCAGAGCCGTGCAGCAACAGGAGGCTCCGGCCACTCGTTCCCTCGAGCCGAAAGCCCTGCGCACCTTCGGCCACGCCCTCGCCGTCAGACGGAAAGCGCGCGGCGTATTCCGCTTCGATCGCTCGGCTCACGCGGCGGCGATTGATCGCCGCCGCGAGGAGCACAACCGCCGGCGCGATGAGAAGAAGGGGAATCAGGTGGCGCCCCTGACTGGGGCCATCAGTAGCGCCGCATCGACGGATCGACTTCGAGGCTCCAGCGGTCGATGCCGCCGACGAGGTTGCGCACCTTGTCGAATCCCTGGTCTCGCAGCCAATCCGCCGCTGCCTGGCTGCGCGCACCGTGATGACAGTAGACCACCATCTCGACGTCCCGGTTGAGCGAGTGCACAGCCTGCGGCAGTGAGTTGAGCGGCACCAATCGAGCGTCCGACAGCCGCGCAATGGCCCACTCGTACGGCTCGCGCACGTCGAGCAGTGCGATATTCGCACCTCCTCGCAGTCTCGCGTCGAGGCGAGCCGGCGTGATCTCGTCCTTCTCGTCATCGTCGGCAGCGCCCGACGCATACTCGTTCCCCACCGCAGCGTCCTCGGAACTCGTGACACCGCAGAACGCATCGTAGTCGATGAGCGAGGTGATCTCGCGTGTGCCGCACGCCTTGCACTCGGGGTCGCGCGCAAGCTCGATGGTGCGGAAGCGCATGCGCAACGCGTCCACCAGCAGGAGACGCCCCACGAGAGGTTCACCGGCGCCAGTGATCAGCTTGATCGTCTCCGTCGCCTGGATCGTGCCGACGAGGCCAGGCAGCACCCCGAAGACACCACCTTCAGCGCAGTTCGGGATGAGCCCTGGCGGCGGAGGCTCGCGGAAGAGGCAGCGATAGCAGGGCCCGTCCTTCGCGCTGAAGACGGATGCTTGCCCATCGAACCGGATCACGCTGCCGTACACGTTGGGCTTGTCGAGCAACACACACGCGTCGTTGACGAGATAGCGCGTCTGAAAGTTGTCCGAGCCGTCGACGATGATGTCGTACGCGCCGAGCAGCTCCATGGCGTTCGCACTCGTGAGCCGCGCATGGTACGTGGTGATGTCGACATGCGGATTGAGATCGCGCAGGCGGGCCTCCGCCGAGGAAACCTTTGGCCGCCCGATGTCGCGGGAACCGTGTAATACCTGTCGCTGTAGATTGCTGAGCTCGACGACGTCTGCGTCCACGATTCCCAGGTGCCCAACGCCCGCTGCAGCGAGGTAGAGCGCTGCGGGAGAACCCAGGCCACCCGCTCCGATGAGCAGGACGTGCGCAGCCTTGAGCCGACGCTGACCCTCTTCGCCGATGTTGGGAAGGATCAGGTGGCGGTGGTAGCGCTGCAGCTCGTCCGGCGAAAGATCAGTGTGTTCGTCCAGCGGCATCCGGTCTCGTGGTGTGGGTCGAGAATATAAGCCCACGAGCCGCGCTTCGGTTCAGGCGATGGCGCTCTGCCCCGATTCGGACGCCTCCGCCAGCACTCGCGCGAGCATGTCGTCCGCGCTGCCGGACAGACGTTCGAACAGTCGTGCCGAGGGCATCACGAACAGCGTGTTTCCGGCGCGCTCGACGAACCCTTCGCCCGTCAGCCGTCCGAGCACCAGGGAGACCGACTCACGCGTCGCGCCCACGAGCTCGCACAACAGACGATAGTGTGCGCTGCCGAGCTCGATGCGGCCATCGGAGTGCAGGAAGCTGTCATGTGCGGCCATGCGCTGCAGTGCAGCCACGAGGCGTTGCTCGACGCTCAGCGTGGTGAGCTCACGCAGCTTGTCGAGCAGTGCCGAACGCTCGGCCATGATCTGCCCGATGAGTGCGATGGCGTGTGTGGGTTGCTCACGCACGAATGCACGAAACTTGGCTGAGCTGAGAAAGAGCGTTTCCGTCTCTTCGTCGGCGCGTGCATCGGTGGCGTATACGGCGTGCGACGAGAAGCCTTCGGCGCCAAACGTTTCACCGCCAGTCGCGATCCATGGAACGAAACCGCGACCCGCGCGCACCCTGCTGCGAAGCACGACGCGGCCGCGCACGACCACAAACACTCCGTCCGCTACGGCGCCGCGCTCGTAGATCTGAAAGCCCGACGGCCAAGCGGCCCGCGCTGCATAACCCGCCAGCGCTGCGCGCTCCGCGTCGGCAAGTCTGGTTATCGTTAGATCGATTCGGTCTAGCATGTGCGCCACGGCGGAAAGTTTGCAGACATCAACGCTTGCGGCGACGCAAGTCACGGGCCTGCATCGAGCGTGCTTCTGTTCGCATCCTTCGCGCATCGGCTAAGTGGCTGCACGACATCTTCGGGATCGGCGCTTCTGTTTACTGCGTGATCGCGGCCCGCGCGGCGGCGAGCGCTCGCGTCGCGAGATCGAAGCGCTGCGCAAGATCGGTGAGTTCCGCTGTCGTGAGCGGTTCGTCGTTCGCACGGATCGCTTCGTTCACCGAGGGAAAAACCATGTTTGCGTAGCCGTTGTCCTCATCGGCCACGTAGATGAGGTTGCGATACCAGGGTCGCGTGCGGAGACCCTGTGGACGAACGAGTGCGCGCTCGACCTGTAACAAGGCAGTGTTCACTGCGAGACGACGGTCACGCGACGGCACACCTGCGGCGAGCATCGCATCACGCGCTGATGCGAATGCGCTTGCCTCCTGCTCCATTCGTCCGATCGCTGAACGAAGCGCCGTGGTCGAGCCGCCCCATTTCTTGGCACCGAGGGCGCGGTCCACGGCCGGGAGATAGCGCTGCATCGTGCGCGCGAACTCCACGTAGTCGTACGGCAGGATGTCCGCGTTGGCGAGGCGAAGCAGCATGGCTGCTCCGATGCGCGCTGCGGTAGCGTGATAGGCAAACGTCGAGTCGCCGAACTTTGTCATCCACGTGAAGTCGTCGTACTGCGAGTGATACACACCACCCGCGCCGCCAAAACCCCACTCGGCGATCGGCATGCCGAGGTGGTTGTAGAACCCGGCGAAGTCCGAACCGCCGCCCGGATCGCCCATCGCCGGCTCGGCAGTATCGGCAACCGCGCTATAGCGGCGCCACTCCGCGTACACGCTTCCCTTGCCGCTGGGGTCCGGCACGCTGCGCGCGATGTCGCGGAGTGTCGCACGAAGTGATGGCGAGCCGCCGCCGCCGAAGCGCGCACCCGACGCAGCGACATCCTGGTTGAGGTACGCCACGCCGCCTTTCATGAGGCGAAGCGAATCGTCTTCGACGTATTCGGACGAGCCCATCAAGCCCCACTCTTCTGCATCCCACGTGGCGAACACGATCGTCCGCTTCGGCTTATGCCCCGCCTTCACCGCATCGGAAACGGCGCGCGCTGCCTCGAGCACGCTCACGGTGCCGCTCACATTGTCGCTCGTACCCGGCCCCCATCCATCGCGATGCCCACCGACCATCACGATCTCATCCGGAAATTCAGAGCCTCGTACGACGCCAAAGGTGTCGTAGATCGGTTTGGTGCCTTTCGTCGCTCGATCATCGACGACGCGAACGCGCGCCTTCAACGGTCCAGGGCCGACGTGATAGCGGAAGGGCAATCCTCCCTGCCAACTCTGAGGAACATCACGGCCACCCAAACCATCGAGCAGCTCACTCGCATTGCCATAGGAGATCGGCACGACCGGAATGTGCGGAATGGTCATGCGATCCTGCGTCAGCCGCGGCGCACCTGCGATGCTCGGATAGCCGGGCGTCGCCGGATCACCGGCGCCGTTGAACACGCTGCCGCGCTGCACGCCGTCCTTGTTGCGCATCGGGCCCTTCGGATAGACGTCACCCGTCACGTAACCGTCCTGCTGCGGATCGCTGTAGATCAGCAGTGCTGTCGCGCCATGCTTCTCCGCTTCGCGTGCCTTGATGCCGCGGAAGGACCGCCCGTATCTCGCGATGGTAATCTTTCCCTTCACCGAAATCCCGAGCGAGTCGAGGAGCGCGTAGTCCTCGATCAGTCCGTAATTCACGTAGATGACGTCGCCGGTGACGTCTCCCGCTCCGCTGTGTCCGTTGACGGTTGGATACTGCCACAGCGCGGATGACGGATCGCCGGGCACGCGCGGCTCGGCGAGTTGGAGCGCCTTGGGCCGCGGTGATACGCGCCACACCTGCACCGAGGTCGGATGCGGAATGAAGACGTCGTACTGACGCACTTCCGTTTCCAGTCCCATCGCCTTCATCTGTGCGATGACGTAGTCGCGCGTCCGTGCCTGTGCGGGCGTTCCCGCCACATGCGTCTCGGCTGACAGGATTCTGGAGTGCGCTCGAGCACGCGCGGCATCCGGACGAGAGATCGCCTGTGCTTCGACGGCGCGTTCGGCCATCGCGTTGGTTGGGGAATAACCCGGCGTTGATGCGCCCTGCTGCGCCACGGCTGGCACAGCGGCGATGCAAGAAATCACGAACGCCGATCGAAGGACGCGAAGAGCGGGATAGCTGCGGGACATGTCGATCCGGTGAATTGTGTGAGCTTCGAACCTAGCGTCCGACAGAGTCGCGAGTGTGACGAGCGCGAACTGGACGATATTCCATATCAGTCGTAGTCGCTCATGGCCGCAGCAATTGCAGCGCGCAGCCGACGCTCACGGTCCGGACCGTCGTCCAGCGTTGCAGCGATCGAACCGAAGAGCCGCAACATCTCATTCTCGAGAAACGGCTCGCGGTCTCGCATGCCCAAGGCATCGAGCGAATGCTCGGCGAGCGCCCTCAGTAGCTTTCGCGTGTCCTCATCGAGTGCTGAAAGTGTCGGCGGCGAGGCTGGTGCTGCTTGCGGCGTTTGCTCGCGCCGGCGAGACCCTGCCTCCAGCATCGCGGACATCGGCGCGAGCGTCACGACGAACGATCCCGCCGTGTGCTCGCTGAATTCGATGATCACGCCCTTCCTGCGCAGTTCGTGAAAGACGCGAATGCTCGTCTCACGCACGACCGACACGCCACCTTCACTGTTGTTGCCACGGCCGGTGATGATCAACACGCTGCCGGATTGCTGCGCCTGATGTTGCCGCAGCCACGCGTCGACGCGCCGCGCCGCTTCGCTGGCTGTGGGCAGCGACGTCCGAAGGTTCAGCGTGCGCGACGCGCCGAACTCCACCTCGTCGAACGCTTGCTGCAGCCCCGTGAGGCCTCGGATGCGGCGTTCCGCCATCGACGCTACGGCGGTGTGAGGTGTTGCAGCGCCTTGTCGAGCACACGTCCGTCCAACTTCTCCGTCGGCGGTACGCCAGCGATGCGAGCGAGCGTCGGCGCCATGTCGGCAACGAGTGCGCGCTCTGTGTAGCGTCCGGGCTTCACCCATGGACCGTAGAAGATCACGGGCACGTGCGCATCGTTGTCGTACGGGAGTCCGTGCTCAGCGATCGTCGCGTCTTTGGGATATGCGCCTTCGACCGGTGTGAATACCAGCTCGATGGGAACATCGAGCGGAAGCATGTGAATCCAGCGGCGCGTGACCGCATCGCGAATCGTATCTTTTTTTGCGAGATCACGGACGTAGTCGACACGAGCGATGCCCGGCGTTGCGCGTAGCTGGCTCGCGAGCTCGCCCAGAATGACATCGGGCTTGGCGTTGGAACCGACGAACGCTGGCCGATTGACGTAGACCGCCGCACCATCGAGCGAAATTGCCATCGTGTCGACCTGCGCCATGCGCAGCGCTGCGCGTACACGCGACACCGCCGGCCGCACGTCGTAGCGTGCCGGCGCCGGTCGTCCGGCAAGCCGCGCCGCGAGTTCCGGAAATGGCGTGACGCCATGATCGGCCGTGAGCGCGAACACGATCGTGCTCGAATCGCGCAGCTTGTAGAGCGAATCGATCAGCGCGCCGATCGTGCGGTCGAGCCGCAGGATGTTGTCGTGCTGCTCGCGGGAACCGGGACCGTACCGATGGCCGATGTAGTCGGTGGCCGACAAGGAGATTGCCAGAATGTCGGTAGCTGGCCCGTTACCGATTCTCAATTCCTGCACGCCCTGCAGGGCCGTAGCGACGGTCAGCTCGTCCATCCACGGGGTGTATGGAAACTCCGCACCCGCACGCACGGTGTCCGTCGGCATCACGTGTGGAAACGTGAAGTTCCTCCCCCCGTTCTCCAGCAGCTCGCTGTCCGGCTCCGTGTACGAGCTGGCCGGCAAGAGCAGGTTCCACGATTGCCCGACCGTCTTCTGTGGCGTACGTCGCGCGTTGATGCCGCGAATCCACGTGGGAAGCGTGTCGCCGTAGTACTTGCTCGTCGTGAATTCGCCGTTCGACGTCGCGTACCAGAAGACGTTCTGCTTCGCGCGGCCCATGGGCAGAATCGCGCCGCGATCCTTTCGCGATACGGACAACCCGCGCGAGCGCGGATCGCGCGTGCGAAGCCAGTCCATCAGCACAGACCCGCGAAAACGATACGGTGATGCCGGTGAATCGCGCGACGTGAGAAGCGGAGCCTGCGGGTCGAGTACACCGGTGTTGTTGCTGACGATGCCCGTCGAGCGCGGGAAGCGTCCGGCCATCGTCACCGAGTGTCCGGGTGCCGTTTCCGTGTTCGCATGGTCATGAAAGGCATTCGTGAAGAACGCGCCATTCTGCCCAAGCCGCTTGAGGCCGCCGGTAAGTTGCGAGCTCCAGCGATCCACGTAGTCGGACCGCATCTGATCGACCGTCAGAAAGACGATCAGCTTTGGCCGCGCGGGTGCCTGCGAGCGCGCAGGTGGAATCGCCATTGAGGTGAGGGCCGCGGCCAGAATGGCGGAGCGTCGCATCGATGTCGGACGGAGAGAGTGAGTCACGGTGGGCGCTGGGAATCTACACCGTGGCGAACTCCCTGCACTTCAGCGCGTCACGCCGCGCGGACGACATCCTCCAACACGAGATTCTTCGCGAAACAGATCTCGTTGCAGGCGAAGCGGCGCGCGCATCCCAGGCAGTCGCGACGAATTTTCTCTGGATAGCGCGCCCGGTCGACGCGCAGGTATCCGATGGCCGAAAAGAATTCCGGCTGCAGCGTGAGTGCGAACACATCGTAGATGCCGCGCTTGCGCGCCAACTCCTCGACCGCGCTCACGATCGCGCGGCCGAGCCCCTTGCCATGTGCGTCCTTCGACACCGCGATCGCCGCGACCTCAGCCACACTCGGCGAATACTCCTTGAGCGCACCACAGCCGAGAAGCTCGCCGGCGCTGTTCTGCACCACGACGTAGTCGTCGATGGCTAGCCCGATCATCTCCGGCGTGCGCCGCAGCATCTGTCCTTCGTTGGCGTAGTGATTGTTCAGACGCGAGATCGCCGCGGCATCCTGCGGACGGGCCCGTCGTACGAACAGGTCAGGTGCCATCAGAGAACTTCCTCGAGGATCTGCAGCCCGCGCAGGAGCTCGTCCTGCGTGGACACGAGCGGTGGCAGCAGGCGAACGGTGTAGTCGCCCGCTGAGCACACGAGCAGCCCACGGCTCAACGCTTCGCTGACGACGTGCGCCGATGTGCCCATGACATCGATGCCCCACATCAAGCCTGCACCGCGAACCTGACGGATGCGGCTGGTGCGGTGCGCGATGTCGTTGAGTTGCTTACCGAACCACGCACCGGTGGTGCGGACGTGCTCGAGGAGCTTCGGATCGGAAAGCCGCTCGAAGACATGCATCGCGACCGAGGCCACGAACGGACCGCCGCCGAATGTCGTGCCGTGATCGCCAGGCTTCACCGCAGAAGCGATCTCCTCCGTCATGAGGATTGCGCCCATCGGCAGGCCGCCTGCAATTGGCTTCGCAAGCGTGACCATGTCTGGCTCGATGCCGGCCTGCTCGTAGGCGAACAATGTTCCCGTACGGCCAAGTCCGCACTGAATCTCGTCGAGGATGAGGGCAATCTTGCGCGCCTTCGTGATCGCACGCAGCTCACGGAGGAAGCCCGCGTCGAGCACGCGCACGCCGCCTTCACCCTGCACGGGCTCGACGATCAACGCCGCAACGGTGTCCTCGCTCAGCGCCGCGTCGAGCTCGCGCAGGTCGCGCTCGAAGATCGACACGCCGGGCGTGAGTGGACGGAACGGCAGGCGATACGACGGGCGGTCCGTCGCGGCGAGCGTCGCGAACAGACGGCCATGAAATGCCCCGCGCAGTGCGATGATCTCATGCTTTACATCGCCCTGCGTACGCGCCCAACGGCGCGCGAACTTGAAGGCGCCTTCGTTGGCCTCTGCACCCGAGTTGCAGAAGAAGACACGGTCGGCGAACGACTTCGCGACGAGCGCCGCGGCGAGCTGCTCGCCCGGCGATGTACTGTAGAGGTTCGACGTATGAATCAGTCCCTCCGCGGCCGCGTGCATCGCCGCCTTGAGACCGGCGTCATCATAGCCGAGCGCATTCACCGCGATGCCAGCCACGAAGTCGAGGTATGCCTTCCCCTCGGCGTCGTAGAGATAGACACCGCTGCCACGCACGAACTCCACCGGTGCGCGCTTGTACGTGCCGAGGATGGGGCTCATCATCGCCGGCGGGAGACCGGCGCTGGCGGGCTGCGCTTCGTGCGTGGTGGCTGGGGTCATCGAATTGGCGGTTGGTGCGGTCATGCGCATACACTCCCCACTCGTGTCAAAACGGTTCCACGATCGAGTTGCTCGATCGCGGCAATGTCAGAGATGCGGACTCGCTCGACTCCACCTTCGAGTGCCTTCAGTGCCGCCTGGAGCTTGGCACTCATGCCACCCTGTGCCGTGCCATCATCGATGAGTTGCTGAGCGTCTTCCGGCGAGAGCATCGAGATGGCCGCGCCATCTTTCATCACGCCCTCGACGTCGGAGACGAAGAGGAGATCGGTCGCCT
Source organism: Gemmatimonadota bacterium (assembly GCA_028287345.1). Lineage (GTDB taxonomy): Bacteria > Gemmatimonadota > Gemmatimonadetes > Gemmatimonadales > Gemmatimonadaceae > AG11. The sequence continues at coordinate 14,122 of JAQBPV010000100.1, read as the reverse complement.
TGAGCGCGACAGCGATCGCCCCGGCTGCGTCGTCGCCATTCACATTCAGCGTTTCACCCAATCGCGGATCCGCGCCACGGCTCACTGGTGAGATCACCGGCATGTAGGACCCAGCGAGCAAGTGTGTGAGGAGCGCCTGGTTCACGACGAATGGCACGCCGACGAATCCGAATCGTGCGAAATCCAGTGGCGTCGCGACGAGCAGGCCGGCGTCCTCGCCCGATAGACCGATCGCCGGCACCTGCTCGGACACTAGTGCGCTAACGAGCCGCTTGTTCGCTGAGCCGGAAAGCGCCATGCGAATGATGGCGAGGTCGGCCTGGTTCGTGACACGACGCCCGCCCTTGAACTCCGCGACAACACCATAGAGCCGCTGCAGCGTCGAGACCTCGTCGCCGCCGCCGTGCACGACGACAAGTCCATCCTGCGCTGCATTCGCGCGATGCGCCGCAGCGAGCGCCTTGATGAGCGCCGGATCCGACTGCGGACGTCCGCCCACCTTGATCACACGCGTCATGCCGGCAACCCAAGCGCTTCGTCGATGTCGAACATGATGTTCGCATTCTGGAGTGCCTGGCCAGCTGCGCCCTTCACGAGATTATCGATCGCCGACGTCACCAGCAGCGTCGGCGCGCGCAGGCCGGCGATCATCGTCGCGGTCATGCGGACGACATTCCGGCGCACGACATCGCTGAGCGTCGGCTGTTCGCTCACGACCTCGATGAACGGCTCGTTCGCGTAGGCGTCGCGAAACGGCTCGAGTGCATCGGCGAGCGGCGCGACGAGCGGCACGGTGATCGTCGACAGAATCCCGCGTGCTACCGGCAGCAGATGCGGTGTGAACACCAACTCCGCGTCGCCACCAAGCGTGACGATCGTGGCCGTCATCTCCTTCAGGTGGCGATGGCTGTTGCCTACGCCATACGCCCGATAGTCGTCCGCGACTTCGGCGAACAACAGCTCGCGCTTCGGCGAATTGCCTGCGCCGCTCACGCCACTCGCCGAATTCGCCACGATGGTCGCGCCCGGCGCGACGAGTCCTGCATCCACGAGTGGCTTGAGCGCCAGCAAAATGGACGTTGGATAGCATCCCGGATTCGCGACGATCTCAGCGATCTTGATCGCTGCCCGGGTCTCCGCGCCGAGTTCCGGCATCCCATAAATGGCGCCAAGCAGGTCCGCGGCGTTTCCGGGCCGCAGGTCGCTCGACAGGTCGACCACGCGCGCGCCCGCGCGACGCGCGCGCTCCACCCATGGCAGCGACGCACCGTGCGGCAGCGCGGCGAACACGAGCCCGACATTGCCGAGCGGTGCGTCGTCCGTCGCGGTGAACGTGACGTCCTGCCGACCGAGGCGCACGGTCTGCCCACGCTGTTCGTTCGCCGTGGCGAAGGCGAGCGAAAAGCGCGGGTGCTGTGCAATGAGCGCACACAGCTCGCGACCGGCGTAGCCGCTGGCGCCCAAGACGCCGACAGGAATTCTATTCACACTATAATGCATAATCATGCATTTGACTGTGGTCAATCCCCGCTTCCCGCTCGGAGGCTTTGGGTGTACACTGGGCCAACCCACCGGAGGTCTGATGACCAAGAAGCAAGCGCGCCAATCTGCCATTCGTGACCTGGTTTCGGCGCATGTCGTGGCGAGTCAGGAGGAGCTCCGACAGCTGCTTCTAGCGCGTGGAATGGACGTCACTCAGGCGACCCTTTCCCGCGACGTGCACGACATCGGGCTCGCACGTGTATCGGCCGAGGAAGGCGTGCGGTATATGCTGCCGGGTTCGCTTGCGGAGGATGACGACAACCCGCTACTGGCCAATCTCTTACCTCAGCTGTTCTCCAGGATCAGTGGCGTCGGGGAGCTCATCGTCCTCCACACCGTGCGGAGCGGGGCGCAGCCTATCGCCGAAGCGATCGACCAGGAGGAGTTCGACGAGGTGCTCGGCACCATCGCCGGCGACGACACGATCCTCATCGTCACCAAGTCCGCCGAAGCGCGCGTCCAGCTGACGCAGCGATTGCTCGAGCTGGCTGGAGAAGTCTAGCCGCTACCTCTCTCTATGGCACGGATCCCAAAGGGTTGACTAGGGTATGCGTTCTGTGTAAATATGCAGGAGTTCTGCATAATCTTATTCAGGAGCGTCCATGCCCCGCACCATTGTTCTCGCCTACTCGGGCGGACTCGACACCTCGATCATCGTTCCTTGGCTGCGCGAGCACTATGACGCGCGCGTGATCTGCGTCGCGGCTGACATCGGGCAGGGTGCCGACGAGCTGCGCGGCGTGCGTGAAAAGGCGTTGGCTTCGGGTGCCGAGGAGTGCTACGTCGAAGACCTCCGCGAGGAGTTCGTCCGCGACTTCATCTTCCCGACGCTCCGCGCCGGCGCCGTCTATAACCGCAAGTATCTGCTCGGCACCGCCATGGCGCGTCCGCTCATTGCGAAGCGTCAGGTCGAAGTCGCGCACCGCGTGGGCGCCGATGCGCTCGCGCACGGGTGCACCGGCAAGGGCAATGATCAGGTCCGTTTCGAAATGACTTTCGCCACGCTCGCACCGGAGTTGCCCGTCATCGCGCCGTGGCGCGAGTGGGACATTCGCAGCCGCGAAGACGCCATCGACTACGCGACCGCGAAGGGAATCCCCATCGCTGCGACGAAAGAGAAGATCTATTCGAGAGATGCCAATCTTTGGCATCTCTCCCACGAGGGCGGCAACCTCGAGGATCCGAACTCCGCGCCGAAGCCGGACATGTTCATGCTGACGACGGAGCCGTCGCAGGCGCCTGATGTCGCAGAGGACGTTGTCATCGGCTTCGAGAACGGAACTCCGATGTCGGTAAACGGCGAGAAGCTCGGACCGTTCGCGCTCGTTTCGAAGCTCAACGCGATCGGTGGCAAGCACGGCGTCGGCCGCATCGACCTCGTCGAGGATCGCATGGTCGGCATGAAGTCACGCGGCGTGTACGAGACGCCGGGTGGAACGCTGCTCTATGCCGCACACTCCGAGCTCGAGCAGCTCGTGCTCGATCGCAAGACGCTCGCAGCCAAGGACCTCATCGCGCCGCGTTACGCCGATCTCGTCTACGAGGGCCGCTGGTGGACCACCGAGCGCGAGGCATACGACGCGTTCGTGAACGTCACGCAGGAGCGCATCACCGGCACCGTCACGCTGCGTCTCTACAAGGGCGGGCTTCAGGTCGTCGGCCGCTTCAGCGACAACGCACTGTACGACGAGCGCTTCGTCACCTTTGGTGAGGACGACGTCTATCAGCAGAGCGATGCGGCGGGCTTCATCCGCCTGTTCGCGTTGCCGGCACGCGTGCGTGCAATCAAGGATCAGGAGCTCGCCGCGGCGAAGGCAGCCGAGGAAGCGCCGGCTGTCGAGCCGACGCCGGTTGCCGAGCTGGCTGGTGTCTGACGTGATCACGCCGGCGGTGGAAGTGAAGAAATCGCACAAGCTGTGGGGCGGGCGCTTCGGCACTGGCCCCACAGCCGCCTTCGACGCATTGAATAACTCCATCGGCATCGACTTCCGCCTGTGGCCGTACGACATCCGTCTTTCGAAGGCGTGGGCCGTCGCGCTGTGGGGCGCAAATGTCCTCACACTCGACGAAAGCAAGGAACTCGAGCGCGGGCTCGATGCCGTCGCGGCGCGGCTCGACGCTGGTGAGCAGCCCCAGGCGTCCGACGAAGACGTTCACACGTTGATAGACCGGTTGCTCCACGAAGAGATCGGCGACGTTGCCTCGAAACTGCACACGGGCCGCAGCCGCAACGATCAGGTTGCAACCGCGACGCGTCTGTGGACGATGGACGCCACGCAGCGCCTCGACAGCGCCGTTCGTATGCTGCAGCAGTCGCTGCTCGATCAGGCCACCACCGTCGAGACGGCACTCATGCCGTCGTACACACATCTCCAGCGCGCGATTCCCGTTTCCGCTGCGCACTGGCTGCTCTCGCACTTCTGGCCACTCGAGCGCGATCGCGCACGACTCAAGGCCGCGCAGCGTTCGGCCGCCGTCCTTCCACTCGGTTCCGGTGCCGTCGCCGGCTGCGCATATCCCATCTCGCGCGTGCTGCTCCAGGGCACGCTCGGCTTCGACGCCATCTCGCCCAACTCCATCGACGCCGTGAGCGACCGTGATTTCATCGCCGAGGTGTTGTTCACGTCGACGATGATCGGAGTGCATCTATCACGTCTCGCTGAAGACCTGATCATCTACGGCTCCAGCGAATTCGGTTTCGTACAGTTCGGAGAGGGCTACACGAGCGGCTCGAGCATGATGCCGCAGAAGCGGAATCCCGACGCGCTCGAGCTCGCCCGTGGCTCAGCGGCGCGAATGCTCGGCAATCTCACGTCGCTGCTCGCCACCCTCAAGGGGTTGCCCTCGAGCTACAACAAGGACCTTCAGGACGACAAGCGCACGCTGTTCGACGCCACGGATACGCTGTTGCTCGTGTTGCCGGCCGTCGCCGGAGCGCTGGCGGAGTGCACGTTCCGGCGTGATCGGATGCAGTCGGCGCTCTCGAGCACGATGATGGCAACGGACCTCGCCGACTATCTCGTGCGAAAGGGCGCCACGTTCCGCGAGGCGCATGGCGCGGTCGGCAAGTTGGTGCGCGAGAGCGAATCGACCGGCGTGGAAATGCAGTCGCTACCCTTTGCATCGTTCACGGCTGCGCATCGGCTCTTCGCAGCGGATGTCTCGGATGCGTTGAGTCCCGCGCAGTCCGTAGCGCATCGCGAAGTGGAGGGAGGCACGGGTCCCGTTGCGGTCCGTGCGCAGATCGAGGCGGCGCGTGTCGTCCTGCTTCCTCCGCCGACACCTCGCTCGAGCAACGCCGCTGTGTAGAAGTCGCACTCGGCACCACTAGGTGCCGAGTTTTACGTCGGTGAGCGTGAGGGAGAGGGAGAAGCCGGCGAACTTCGACTCCATGCGAATGAGCATGCGCTTCGCATCGTCGCTGATCCAGAGCTCCGCCTGTCCGTCTTCGGCAAAAATTCCATTCGCTCGAATCGACGGACGCACGACGACGGTCGGGTACCGCCCGGACGGCACCTCGACCGTGTCGCGCCGGAGTGCCCGGATGACTACCGGGTTCCGATCGGGCTTGAAGTACTGTTGAAACTCGCGCGTCTGCCCGACAGGGACGCGCACCGTTCTGATGAAGTAGATGAACGACCCTTCGTCCAACGGTGAATCTACACTCGCTTTCAGCGTTGTATCATCGTTCTCGCGAAAGCTACGCTCTTCCGGAAAAATCTCGTAGCGTCGATTTCGCTTGTATCCGCCTTCGCGAATCTCTTGCACATGACGCCGCGATGCAAGCGTCAATGTGTCGATCCAGCTGTCGTATCGATCGTGAACGCGGAAGAATGGCAGCCCTCCGTCGATCGTGAAGACGAGGTGAAAGGTCGGATGACCACGAATCTCTTCGACGCCTGCGACGTGCATTCGCGCCGTTCCCACCGGAATCTTGCCGAACTTCACTCGGTACGTGAGCTCCTCGCCCACGTTGAACGGTCGCACGTTCATCGACTGCGATGACGCGCTCGCCGGCAGGATGGTGAATGTCAACGCGAGCGTAGCCATCGCTCGGCGCAGCGCCGCACTACCATCCCGCATGACGGCGGATCAGCCGTGCGTGGCGAACACGTGCGTCTTTCCGCCGGCGCTGAATGCGACCACGTCATAGCGATCGCTGCGTCCGCCCATCTCCATGCCCGGTGATCCACCAGGCATTCCCGGCACAGCGAGTCCGAGCACGCCCTTCGGCGCCGTAGCGATCAGCCGCTTCATATCCGCCGCGGGGACGTGACCCTCGATGAGCAGCTTTCCGACGACCGCGGTATGACACGAACGCAGCGCGACTGGAATTCCGAGGCTGTCCTTGAGCGCATCCATGTCGGTGCGGTCCTTCGCGACAGGTGCGAACCCATTCGCGCTCAGGTGCGATACCCACTTCTTGCAGCACCCGCAGTTTGGATCCTTGTAGACCGTCACCGCGATTGGAGCCGCATCAGCGCTCGCGAGCGATGGCAGCAACGCGGTAACGGCGCCGCCGGCAGCGAGCGTCTTCAGTATGGACGCACACCAGGCGCGCCGCGTGATCGTCTTGTCGTGAATCATTCTGCTCCTCTCTGCCGGCACACCACGCGCCAGGCTCGACACTCCTACCCTTCGAAGGTAGTTGTGTTACTCGACCGCGTCGACCGCCACTGGTGTCACGCGGATCTTGCTCCGGCGTCCGCGCTTCTTCTGTGAGTAGAGCTCCGCATCGGCGCGCTCCATCGCATCACGCAACGGCAGTGCCGGATCGAGCGGGCTCGCGCCGACGCTCGCCGTGACGATGTACGGCAGTGCCGGAGACGCCTGGGCGGCGATAGCCGCGTCGAGCCGCGCGCGGATTGGCAGCGCCGATTCTTCGCTGCCATCCACCAGCATCGCCACGAACTCATCGCCGCTCCACCGCGCCACGATATCCGTCTCGCGGAAGATGCTCCGCAGCGCATTCGCCACCATGCGAATCGCCTGGTCGCCTGCCGCATGTCCGTGCTTGTCGTTGATCTGCTTGAGACCGTCGAGATCGGCGAACACCAACACCGGAGTGCGACCATGTCGCCGAGCGCGCGCGAGCTCCTGTTCCGCAAACAGCGTGAAGGCGCGGCGGTTCTGGAGCCCGGTGAGCTCGTCCACGAGAGCGAGTGCATGGAGGTCGCGCTCGTATCGAAGCTGTGCGGTGATATCGCGTGCGAGCAGCACCATCGCCGGCCGGTCATGGTAGACGCACGGGCTCGACGCCACTTCGACGTCGACGACGCTGCCATTTGCGCCAAGCATCTGTGCGCGAACACGCGGTGCACGATCGGTCGCGACCATCGCACGATCGTCGCTCACTTCCGCGAATGCCGCTCGCGAGTCCGGATGAACGAAGTCGGCAACGGGCTTTCCAACGAGCGCCTCCTCAGCGGGAAGACCGAGCAGCTCGGTGGCCGCTGGATTGGTGAAGAGCACGATCCCACGCGCGTGGACGATCACGGCATCAGGCACCAGCGCCAGAAGCTGCCGATAGCGCGCTTCCGTCTCGCGCAGGCCGGCCAGCTGGCGGCGTGCATTCATGCGGCTGATCGACAGTGCGCCACCAACGGCGACGGCGATTGCCAGTGCGATCCAGAGAAGCGAGTTCGGAAATCCGCCAGGCTCGGCACTGATGGCGACGTCAGCTGCTTCGCGCGGCACGATCTGCCAGACGATCGGATCGTCGGCATTGTCCTGATAAGTCGTAACGACTCCGGTGACCGTCATGCTGTCCGATGCACCGACGACGGCGAGATCGATCGGCGAACCATGATTTGCGGGAACCCAGACGGTGACGGTGCCGTGCGACATCGACGATGCGTCGCGCAGTCGAAGCCACTGTCCTCCCTCACTGCGTCCCATGCCGGCCACGCGGCCATGCACGCGTACGAGTCGGCCGGAATGTCTCTCGAGAATGGACGGGTTGATGGCCAGTTCGAGCGGCACGATGAGGCGTCGTGGCGCGTCGACGATGTGAAGACTCGAGAGCACCAACTCGAGGTTGCCGCGGTAGCTCTTGATCGCTCCGGTCGCGACGACGCTGTCTCCTTCGTGCACGTCCGACTGCGGATTGCGCGAGAAGATGCGAATGCCCCCCGTCGTATCCTCGACCGCGACGTCGAACGCGCTCGACTGCAGTTTGCCGGAGCTGACCGATGCGCGGCCGGCAATCGTCACCTCACGATCACCGCTGCGTTGCGCGATGGCCTCGGCGATGGTGCGCAACGGGGCCGGCGCAGGTTGCGCCTTTTGCGCATTCGCTGCCCACAGCGGAGCCGCCAGCGCGCCGGCAGCGGCGATGGCCAGCGTGAACGTCCGACCGCTCATATATCGGAGAAAGGAGAAGGCCGCGCGGACTGGCGGCGAATGGTGGGGTTCCTAGAGTCGCTCAAGCTAAACCTTTTGAGCTCATCCGTCGATTCTCAGATCGCGCCGCGCACCGCGCTCATGAACTCCGTGAGTGTTGACCGGTCCAGCTTTCCATTACGTCGTACCCCGCTGCAGACGTCCACGCCGAACGGCTGCACGGTGCGTACCGCATCCGCCACGTTATGAGCGCGCAAGCCACCGGCGAGAAAGAGCGGAACGCCTACGGCGTCTCGAATCGCGCGGCTGACCTGCCAGTCGTGAACACGGCCGGTGCCGCCGAGCTCTTTCACCTGCGCGCACGGATTTCCAGAGTCGAGCAGGATCGCATCGGCATCGGCGGCCAGACTCACTGCTTCGCGGACCGCGTCCGTACCTCGCACGTGGACGACCGGCATCAGCACCACATCGGGATGTCGTCGTCGAACGATCGCCATCTCGCCATCGGGCAGCGCATCGCAGATCTGAAGCACGCTCGGACGGCTGAGCGTCAACTGCTCGTCGATACCGTCGGCGGACGACCTCGAAGTGAGCAACACCGTCGCCGCGCGCGTACCCACCCACTCGGCGATCATTGCGATGGCCGCATCCGGTATCACTCCGGGCCCGCTCGGCATCGCCGACACGAGGCCCAGTGCGTCGGCGCCCAGTTCGAGCGCAAGCTCCGCCTCTTCGATGGACGCTATACAACACACCTTCACTCGCACGACCTCTGCGCGCTCCTTGAACAGGTCGGTGCGGTTCACTTTGGCTTCACTGGGATACCGGCGCGGCAGTTAACGCAGATCGCCTTCCCGGTCAGATCCGCGAGTAGGCGGCGGACGAACGAGCCGTGTAGATGATTCGCGCAGAGAATGCGCCGGCAGTTCGTACACACGCCGCCCTTGATCAGGTCGACGCGTCCGTGACACTGGTCGCAGTCCGTGGTCACCTGCGTGCTGCGAAAGAATTCGATCTTTGCCATCGTCACTACAAAATGCGTCGCCACGGGGACTTCGCCAAGGCGACGTTACATTGACCCCCGATGGCCTCAGACGACTCACGCAGTTCCGACCTTCCTATCGAACAGGTACTGCCTGCGCTGCATGAAGCGCTCGGGCGGTCGTCGTCCGCTGTGTTGCAGGCGCCACCGGGTGCAGGGAAGACGACGAGAGTGCCGCTCGCGCTCCTCGAGTCTCGCTGGCTGCGGCCGCGCCGCATCCTGATGCTCGAGCCACGTCGGCTGGCGGCACGAGCCGCCGCGCGCCGAATGGCGTCCATGCTCGGCGAATCCGTTGGCGCCACTGTCGGATTCCGCGTTCGCGGCGAATCGCGCGTCGGCGCTGCGACACGCATCGAGGTCGTCACGGAAGGCGTGCTCACGCGAATGCTGCTCGACGATTCGACACTCGATCGCTACGGCGCGGTGCTGTTCGACGAGTTTCATGAGCGCAGCATCCACGCCGACCTCGGCCTCGCGCTCACGCTGCAGACGCAGGAGCTTCTGCGTCCTGATCTGCGCATCCTCGTCATGTCCGCAACGCTCGACGGCCTCGCCATCTCGGCGCTGCTCGGCAACGCGCCGATCATCACCAGCGAAGGACGACGCTATCCTGTTGAGGTTCGCCATCTTCCCGCGGCGTCAAACGCACGCATCGAGGATGCGGTGGCGTTGGGCGTTCGCGCGGCCCTCGCGCGCGACGCGGGAAGCATTCTCGCGTTTCTTCCCGGTCAGACAGAGATCCGCCGCTGCTTGTCGGCCCTCGAGCGCGGCGGTCTTCCTGACGACGTGAGCGTGCTTCCGCTCTATGGCGATCTCTCGCCGGCTGCGCAGGACGCGGCGATCGCGCCGCCGCAGCGAGGTGTGCGCAAAGTCGTGCTCGCGACTTCGATCGCCGAGACGAGCCTCACCATCGAAGGCGTGAACATCGTCATCGACAGTGGGCTGTCGCGCGTCTCGCGCTTCTCGGCTCGTTCCGGCATGTCCCGGCTGGAAACTGTTCGCGTGTCGCGCTCCTCGGCCGATCAGCGCAGCGGTCGCGCTGGCCGTACCGCGCCAGGCGTCAGTTATCGGCTGTGGCCCGCCGAGGAAGATGCACATCTCCCCGACCGCGCTCGTCCGGAGATTCTCGAGACCGACCTCGCGTCGCTTGCGCTCGACCTTGCCGTGGCGGGCGTGCATGACCCGCACGAGCTACTCTGGCTCGACACGCCTCCCGGACCGGCGCTCGCGCAGGCTCGTACGTTGTTGCGCGAGCTCGGCGCGCTCGATGACGCGCATCGCATCACGTCACACGGCCGCGAGATCTCCTCCTTTGGCCTGCACCCTCGGCTTGCGCACATGCTGCTTTCCGCGCGTTCGCTCGGATTGGGTGCCACGGCGTGCGTGATTGCCGCGCTGCTCGAGGAACGTGACGTCCTGCGCCGTGACGCACAGTTCCGCGACCTGGACCTTCGCTCGCGGGTTGCCCTGGTTGGCGAGGATGGACGTGCGACCGCTGGTGATGTCGACCGGGATGCAATGCGTCGCGTGCGCGAGCAGAGTCGAACATGGCGTGAGCAGCTTCGGGTGCCGCCTGTGGAGCGCATTGACGAACACGCAACGGGTCGATTGCTCGCCTTGGCGTATCCTGAGCGCGTTGCGCAGCGACGCGACGGTTCGGGCGACCGTTATCTGCTGCGCAACGGCAGTGGCGCCGTGCTTCAGGATCCCGGTGTCCTTGCGAACGCTCCTTATCTCGCCATCGCCGACCTGGATGGTCGGTCGCCTCAGGCTCGCATTTATCTGGCAGCTCCGATCGATCGCGAGGAAATCGACGCATCCTTCGGCGCCGACATCGTGAGTGAAGAGGTCGTTGCGTGGGATGCAGATGCTGGTGCCATACTCGCCGTCCGGCGTGAGCGCCTTGGTGCGATCATCCTGCACGAAGGCGCGTTGCACAAGGTGGATGCAGACGCCAGCGCTCAGGTGATCATCGACGCTGTTCGCCGCGGTGATCTTTCCCTGCCCTGGAGCGAGTCGGCGCAACGGTTGCGCGATCGTATCGCGTTTCTTCGCCTGCTCGATTCCGCATGGCCTGATTTCAGCGAGCCCGCGTTGATCGGGCAGTTGGATGATTGGCTGCGCCCGCATCTCCTGGGAGTGCGTCGACGATCGCAGGTCGAGCAGCTCCCCATGCATGACCTGTTGCTCGGCATGCTCACGTGGGACCAACGACGTCAGCTCGACGAGCTCGCACCGACGCATTTGGTGGTGCCCACCGGGAGCCGAATACCGATAGCCTACGACGATCCAGGCGCACCAGTACTTGCCGTCAGGCTGCAGGAGATGTTCGGACTCGCGGATACGCCGCGCATCGCTGGTGGTCGTGTACCTGTCACCTTGCACCTGCTGTCGCCCGCACATCGTCCCGTGCAGGTCACGCGCGACCTTGCCGGCTTCTGGCGGTCCTCCTACTTCGAGGTGCGCAAGGATCTTCGCGGTCGCTACCCGAAGCACGAATGGCCCGAGGATCCACTCAACGCCGCGCCCACTCGACGTGCCAAGCCGCGGAAGTGACTAGCGGTTCGCTGCGGTCATGGCAGCGTGGTGATGAAGGTTCGGGGGAAGCGAGCGTTCAGAAGACGATGCCAAACGTGATCGGAATGAACTGATAGTCCGTGGCGTCGCTCTTGTCGCCAAGCATGACGTGGTATCGCGCTTCGACGAATGTGGTGAGTCCGACGAGAGGAAAGCGTAGTCCGCCGCCGCCGTTTATTCCGACTACGGTTTCGTTGCTCGACCTTCCGAATGGAGGGAGGGTGAGTTGGCGGTTGTAGCCACCGAGACCGGCGATGAGGTACGGAGCATCCTTGGTTCGGCCGATGTTGAAGATGGCGTTGGCCGTTCCTGAGAGGACGCGCACATCCCCGCCGCCGGCGAAATTCTTGACCTGAAATCCGTTATAGGCTCCCTCGAAGCGGAGCCCGATGGGCAGCAGTGTTGCGCCGACGTTCACACCTGCGGCGATGTTGTATCCGAGATCGGCGAGATCGCCCAGTGTGCCGACGGGAGCATTCACCCCACCGGCCACCATGATGGCGATTTGGGATTGTGCCGGGCTAGCACTCAGGGCCAGCATGGCCATGCTAGCGATGGCGATGAATCGGGGCGTCATCGTGCTTCTCCTATAATGAGGTGTCGGCACGGGAGGATTCGATATCTGTGCCATTCTTTGAATGACTATGTCGCTTGCGTGATTGATTGGCCGCTATAATCTTCCTATATGCAGAGGATAATTATAAACTGTCTGCCTTTGCAAATTGTACATAAAATTATAGTAATATTATATGCGCTCGTATGACGTTGCTGTTGCTTCACTTGCCATTGACGCCCCAACCAAGTGGACCGACAACCTTCTCACCCAACACATAGTCCCAGACGTCATATCAGCGCGACGCGGCATCCCACGCCGCATCACCCACCCCGCCCTCCTCCGAATCGCGCTCATCCGACAGCTACACGTTTCACTCGGCGTCAGCGTCGCCGGCGGCGTACACATCGCCGCCCATCTCCTCGAATCAGGGTCACCTCAGGTCTACATGAGCGGACAGCTCACACTCATCGTCGACCTCACGAAACTCCAGCGGGAACTGGACGACAGACTTGCAGCAGTGCTGGAATCGGCACCCACGCCTAGACGGGGACGGCCACCGGGCAAAGCACGAACGTGAGACGGGGCGGAGTTCCGATTGGAACTCCGCCCCGTCAATACGAGCGAGACCGCAGAAACTCAGGCCTTCGAGACGTTCTCGGCCGCGGGACCCTTGGCGCCCTGCACGATGTCGAACTCCACAGCGTCTCCCTCAGCCAGCGACTTGAAGCCGTTGCCCTGGATCGCGCTGTAGTGGACGAAACAGTCCTTCTCCCCATTGTCGGGGGTGATGAAGCCAAAGCCCTTCGCGTCGTTGAACCACTTCACCTTTCCGGTCGTACGCATGTCCCACCCCTGAGAAACTGATTGTCTAGGGAGCGGAACGCACCGTCCCCGACAATACCTGATACCGCGGGCACACCGTTGTCCCGCCGCGACTCAGCCGGCCCACACTGGCGCTCGGCAGCGGCTAACGTAGCAAGCACTAAAAGACCGGTCAATAGTTGCGCCCGTGCCACATCTGCGCCGCCGGCATCCCTTCAACGCAGCCGAAGAGGATCGGCCGACTCACTGAACGGGCTTCACTCCGGTGACGAAGTACTCCGTCTCACCGAAGCACGTGCCCGGAACACCACGGTGCTGCTCGTATGTGATGGCGACGCGAGAGCCCATGAGCCTCGTGATCTGCGCAGCGACGCTGTCGTCTCGCACGGAGAAATCGAATCGCTCCTGGTTGGCGCCAGGTACGTTCACCATCGCGAGCTGTCCCTCCCACGTTTTGCAGATCCAGCCCTTGTCGGAGAACTTCTGGATGTAGCCCGCGCGGTCGCCGCGAGAGTACGTCACGTTGAGTGTGACTGCCGTCCAGGCGGCAAACAGGGCGACAGGTACCGCCACGACTCCCAATACCACGAGCGGCCATTTCCGGCGCGGCCGCCGCGGCGCCTTTCCTGGCGTCGTCCCTTGTTCGCGCACCGTTCCCTGCTCTCCCTCGGTGTTCATCCGTTCGTCGTCCATCACTCCCTCGGTCGTGGTCGTCTCCCAAGCCATTCGTGACAGCGATGCGCAGAAGTTACGCCGCGCTCCTGCTCCACGCAGCGGGAAGACGACAGTAGATTTCATCGTCCCCTGACCCTGTCTCCGTGTCCTTCGCACCGCGCCGAACCACCGTCACTGCCCTCGTCGGCTCCGTCCCCGTTGGGTCGGCACACCCGATCGTCGTGCAGTCCATGACGAATACCGACACGGCGGACGTCCTCGGTACCGTTGCGCAGGTGGCCGCACTCGCCGCCGCGGGCTCGCAGCTCGTCCGCGTCACCGTGAACAACGACGAAGCGGCGGCAGCAGTTCCGGAGATCGTGTCGCGCCTCGCTGACGAGGGTATCAACGTCCCCATCGTCGGCGACTTCCACTACAACGGGCATCTCCTTCTCGCCAGGTATCCGGACTGCGCCCGGGCACTCGCCAAGTACCGCATCAACCCCGGCAACGTCGGTGGAAAGCGGCGAGATGAGAACTTCAGGACGATCGTGCAGCTGGCGGTGGAGCATGGAAAGCCCGTTCGC
>JAQBPV010000081.1 GCA_028287345.1 Gemmatimonadota bacterium | reverse complement strand
CGCGCCCTTCGATCTCGCCCTTGGAGTTCGCCCTTCGAGCACGATCTTCGAGCACGATCTTCGAGCACGATCCAAAGGTGCCTTACGAGCGGAGGCGTGAATGAACATCACATTCGCAGGTGAGTCTGCCGAAAACCGCGCCGCGCGCGATCAGTTGCTCCAACAGGAGATCGAGCTTCGCCGAGCGACAGAGGCAGTTGCAGCGGCTCGACGGAATCTTCCGCTCGGCGCGCCTATCGCGGAGGACTACGTCTTCCAGGAAAGCGGCGCCGGGGGCGTTCCGACGGACGTGAAGCTCTCGGAGCTGTTCGCTCCCGGAAAGGATTCCCTGGTGATCTACAACTTCATGTTCCCTCGTTCCGCCGAAGACGATCGAGCCGGCCCGACTGGTGGTCGCTCGGCGCGGCTTCCGCTGTTCGAGGGGCCGTGTCCGTCGTGTGTGGCGTTGCTCGATCAGCTCGATGGTGCCGCCGAGCATGTCTCGCAGCGTGTGAACTTCGCGATCGTGGCGAAGGCGCCCATCACGCGCATTGCCGCGTTCGCGCAGGATCGCGGCTGGCGGAAGCTGCGCCTCCTGTCAGCGGCGGGGAACAACTTCAAGCGGGACTACAAGGCGGAGAACGCGGATGGCTCGCAGATGCCGATGCTGGCCGTCTTCCACCGCGATGGTGACACGATCCGGCACTTCTGGAGCTCGGAAATGTTGTATGCGCCGACAGATCCGGAGCAGGACCCGCGTCACATCGGCACGATCGAGCCGCTGTGGAACATCTTCGACTTCACGCGCGACGGTCGCGGAACGAACTGGCACGAGCAGCTCAGTTACTCGTGATCTCGAAGTCCCCGTCGCTCCTGGGTCAACTACACAGGCTAGGGGAGCGCCCTCGCCACGAACTCCTCGTTGTTGCAGAAAAGGCCGCGTTGGCGCAATCGGAGTATCCCGTCCGTTACGAAGGCCGTATCCGTATCTGAGAGCATGACTATCCGTCCAATCTCGAGTTCCCGATAGCTGCTGCCGTACTTGAAAAAAGTTCCTCCGGGAGAGAAGACCGTTTCGATGACCTCTGCGTCGGTGCCAAAGGCCAGCGTGATCTTGCTTGCCTGGCCCTGGTTGCAGGTTCCTCGGCCTGAAAAGCCCATCGTCGTAGGCATGGGGCGACCACCGACACTGGTGACGGTGAATGTCCGACCGGTTATGGCGAGAGGCGGGGCGATGTTTGTGTCAGATGTCGGCGAACTGCACGACAACGACAGCAGGCAACTCGCGGCCATAGCGTGACGCCGGGCCAACGGCACTTGGACGATACCAAACAATGTAGGCCTCACAGAGTTCCTCTTAGAGTGTGCTCGTGCTCCATCGCCAGTCGCGCACTTCCGGCATGTCGTCGCCGTTTGCCTCGACGTAACGCCGGTGCTCAGCGAGTTTGTCTCTGAAGATAGCCGTTGCCGCGTCCGCGGCCGCGTCGCTGCGTAGGCGAGGCACCCGCTCGATTACGTCGAGCGCGAGATGGAAGCGGTCGAGGTCGTTGAGCACCGTCATGTCGAATGGTGTCGTGGTCGTGCCCTCTTCCTTGAAGCCGCGCACGTGAAGATTCGCGTGGTTTGTGCGCCGATACGTGAGCCGATGGATGAGCCACGGATAGCCGTGGAACGCGAAGACGATTGGCTTGTCACGCGTGAACAGCGCATCGAACGCGGCGTCGTCCAGTCCGTGCGGGTGTTCGCTCTGCGGCTGTAGCGTCATCAGGTCGACGACATTCACCACGCGCATCCGCAGGCCGGGTAGATGCGTGCGGAGCAGGTCGACGGCAGCCATCGTCTCCATCGTCGGCACGTCGCCCGAGCACGCGAGAACGACGTCGGGGTCACCGTCGTCGTTGCTTGCCCACTCCCATGTGCCGAGTCCGCGCTCGCAGTGCGCGATGGCGGCGTCCATGTCGAGCCACTGCGGCGCGGGCTGCTTGCCGGCCACGATGACATTCACGTAGTGCCGGCTGCGGAGGCAGTGATCGGCCACGGATAGAAGGCAGTTCGTGTCCGGCGGAAGATAGACGCGCACGACATCTGCCTTCTTGTTCACCACGTGGTCGATGAAGCCGGGATCCTGATGGCTCGCGCCGTTGTGGTCCTGCCGCCAGACGTGCGACGTCAGCAGGTAGTTGAGCGAGGCGATCGGTTTCCGCCACGGTATGCGACGCGTCGTCTTCAACCACTTGGCGTGCTGGTTGAACATCGAGTCGATGATGTGAATGAACGCCTCGTAGCACGAGAACAGGCCGTGACGTCCGGTGAGCAAGTAGCCCTCGAGCCATCCCTGGCAGAGTTGCTCGCTCAGCACCTCCATCACGCGTCCGTCACGACTCACGTGCTCGTCGCTTGGAAGGATCTCGCCCACGAAGACTCGATCGGTTGTCTCGAACACGGCGTCGAGCCGATTGGATGACGTCTCGTCGGGGCCCACGATGCGAAAGTTCTTCGCGTCTTCATTGAGGCGCATGACGTCGCGCAACATGGCGCCGAGTACGCGCGTCGCCTCGCCATCCACCGCGCCGGGCGATGGAACCGCGACGGCGTAGTCGCGGAAGTCGGGCATCACGAGGTCGCGCAGCAGCAGTCCGCCATTGGCGTGCGGGTTCGCACCCATTCGGCGCTCGCCATTCGGCGCGAGGGCCTGCAGCCCTGCGATGAGCGCGCCGGACTCGTCGAACAGCTCCTCGGGACGATAGCTGCGCATCCACTCTTCGAGCAGGCGAAGGTGGTCGGGATTGCTGGCGATTCCCGAGAGCGGTACCTGATGCGAACGCCACGTGCCTTCCGTCTGCTTGCCATCGACCTCTTTCGGTCCCGTCCAGCCCTTCGGCGATCGCAGCACGATCATCGGCCACCTGGGTCGTTCGGTGACGGCATGCTCTCGCGCGTCTCGTTGGATGCGGGCTATCTCGGTAAGCACCGAGTCCATCGTCGCGGCCATCTGCTGGTGCATGTCGTCCGGCTCATGTCCGGAGACGAAGAATGGCTCGTGCCCATAGCCGCGGAGCAGGGCGGTGAGCTCATCGTCGCCAATGCGCGAGAGCACGG
>JAQBPV010000067.1 GCA_028287345.1 Gemmatimonadota bacterium | reverse complement strand
CTACGTAGAGGTCGCCGTCCCCCTGTTCGCCGAGATGGCCCTGGCCCCGCCTTCTTGCCGGCACGTTGATGACTCCGCTCAGGAGTCCGCCGAGCCCCGCAGATAGCAGGCCATAAGGCCTCGACCGCCCGGCGCTGCGAACGGCGCCAAACTCTGCGATTCGAGCTACCCGAAGGTTGCCCGTCTGGCGCAACGCACGTCATGGCTCAGCGTCTTAGGCGCGCACCCTGTCAAGGTGTGTGAGTGGGTTACTGGCGGTGCTCGCGTTCAGCATCCACCGCCGAGGCAATGAGGGTCAGAAACTGCCGCCGCGCTGCTGATCTATCAGCGCCGGTCGCCACCGGCCACGCGCTGTTGATCGCGACGACCAGCCGACGTGACGGATCGACGTAGATGAGCTGACCGTGAATGCCAATGGCGGCAAAGCTGTTGCCCTCCATGGTCCACCACTGGTAGCCGTAACCACGATTGGGATCGGTGGTCGCGAACTGTTTCTTCGTTGCCGCTTCGAACCATCCGTCGGGGACGACCGAGCGCCCGTCGATGCGACCGCCGTCCAGAACGAACTGTCCGAATCGTGCATAGTCGCGCAGTGCGGCCTGCAAGCAGCAACCCGCCAGCTCGTGATGCTTTCGGTCCGTTGTCCATGTCGCGGATTGCTCCATTCCATAGGGAGCCCAGATCTTTGCCGACAGATAGGACGCGAGTGTCTGTCTCGTGGCCGATGTCACGACAACGCCCAGCAGATGCGTCTCGCCGGTCTTGTAAACCCACCTCGTACCCGGTGTCGCCTCGCGCGGGAGCTTGCGCATGTAACTTACCGTCGCATCGATCTCGGGCTCGAGGGGCGCTGAATAGAACTGCGCCACATCTGAGTTTGGATCGTTGTAATCCTCATTCCATTTCACACCGGAAGTCATCGTCATCAGCTGCCGAATCGTCACGCCTTCATAGGCGCTGCCTCTCAATGCGACGATGTACTTCGTGATGGGATCATCGATGCTTTCAATGAAGCCGTCCTTCACCGCGGCGCCGACGAGCGTGCTGGTCATCGCCTTCGCGACCGACTGTGACACCCACCGCCCGCTTGCACTGTAGCCGAGCGCGTAGCGCTCAATCCGAATTGTCCCACCGTGAAGGACGATCAATCCGGCGACCTTCTCATCCGTGATGAATCGTTCCATTGCTTGGGCGCCAGGCGTCCCTGGCTTCAGAAGCTCGAACGATGGGCCGGTCGGAAGCGCGCGCACCCCCGCTCCGCGCGGTACGGTTCGCCCCGAGTACACGGCATCCCAATTGGCGAAACCAAACTCCCGCTCCGCCTGGGTCCACAAGAACGAGGATCGGCGAAGGGTGGCCGGATCCATCATGCTGGTTGGCGCTTGTGCCGTGGCGTCCGCGGCACAGAGCGCCGCGACGATGCTGGCCGTCCCGATGGCTTTGCGTCGCGAGCTCGGTGCGAGCGGAAATAGGAGCATCAGGAGTTTGTCGAGCAGGGAGGACGGAGCCATGAGTGCAGTCGGGACGAGACTCAGGAATTCACAAGTACTGTTGAGCCATGACGCCAGTTAGACGCTCATGCTATGCGCTGTCCAGCAGAAAAGCCGCCGTACGAATTTCCCAATGCTCTATGCGTTCTAGGAGCGGGCCACATTCTAATCTAGCGGTAGAGCAGGTACGGCTTCACCTGCGCCGAGAACTTCACCGCATCAGCGTCCCATTCCTTGATCAATGCGTCCACAGTGTTCTGCTCCACCGCCGCACGCAGCTTGTCGGTGCCGGCCAACCTGTCGATCGACTTCTCACGCCACGTGAAGTCTTTGGGGTGCGCCGAGTAGATCGCTTGCAGCATTCGGATGCCCACTTCCACGGCCCGCACTGAATTGCGATCGGTGACGCGCACCTTGATCATCGGGATCGTCTGGCCCGCGAACTTGTAGCCCGGATCGATCGTGCGCGTGGCCGTGTCGAAGCGCACGCCGGGCAGCTTGCGCGCGTTGAGCGACGCCGCGATCGCGGCGTTGTCGGTCATCCACGACGCACCGATCAGCGTGAAGGGATCGTCCGTCCCGCGGCCCTCGGTGGCCGACGTCCCCTCGAAGAAGACGGTGCCCGGATACAGCAGCTCCGACTCCGCGGTGCGAAGGTTCGGCGAGGGATTCACGCGCGGGATCTTCGTCTCGTCGAACCACATCGCGCGGCGATAGTTCTTCATCGGCACGACCTTCACGTCGGCGTCGATGAGCTTGGTGCCGGCGAGGAAGCGCAACAGCTCGCCTGGCGTGAGGCCATAGCGCAACGCCACGGGATACTGGCCCACCAGCGACGCGAACTTGGGGTCGAGGATGTTGCCCTCGTACCGGTCGGCGCGAATGGGATCGGGCCGGTCGAGCACGATGATGGGCTTCTTCGCGGCGTTCGCGGCGAGCGAGAGCGTCCACTGGTACGTGTAGACGCGCGCGCCGACGTCCTGGATGTCGTAAACGAGGACGTCGATGTCCTTGAGCATCTCCGGCGTCGGCACCTGCGTCTCGCCATACAGGGAGTACACCTTCACGCCCGTCGCCGAGTCGACGCTCGAGCCGATCTTCTCGCCGGCCTTCGCGATGCCGCGGATGCCGTGCTCCGGCCCGTACAGTGCAGTGAGCTTCACGCCCGGTGCGTGGAAGAGCAGATCGATGGTGCTCGTCCCTTTGCGGTCGCGGCCGGAGTGGTTGGTGAGCAGCCCAACTCGCTTGCCCTGGATGAGGTGGAGTGAGTCGGTGATCAGGACCTCGACGCCCGGCACGACGCCGGCGGAGGATTGAGCGGCGGCAGAGGCCGGCGGCACCGCGCAGAGGAGCGCGAGGACGAGAACTGAGGTGGGTAGGCGCATGGCCATAAGAGTGCGCTTCGAACGGGGAGCCCCGCAAGCACCTCGGCTCCGTCTAGATTTTCCGGGATGCACTTTGCCCACGGACCTGCGTCACGCACAGGAGCGCACATGCAACACCGCACCCTCGGCTCACTCGACGTTTCGGCCATCGGACTTGGCTGCATGGGTATGAGCGAGTTCTATGGCCAGGCCGACGACCGCGAGTCGCTGCGGACGATCGACCGGGCGCTGGAGCTCGGATGCAACTTCCTCGACACCGCCGACGTGTACGGCCCGCACACGAACGAGCGCCTCGTCGGACGCGCCATCGCAGGCAGGCGCGACGCGTTCGTCGTCGCCACCAAGTGCGGCATCGTTCGCGACACGAGCGATCTCGCGAGCATCGGCAAGCGCCGCGTGAGCAACCGGCCGGAATACATCCGGAGCGCCTGCGACGCGAGCCTCGAGCGGCTCGGCACGGACCACATCGATCTCTACTATCTGCACCGCATCGACCCCGACACGCCCATCGAGGAGTCGGTGGGTGCGCTGGCGGATCTCGTCCGGGAAGGGAAGGTGCGACACATTGGCCTGTCGGAGATGTCGCCCGAGACCCTGCGCCGGGCGCACGGCACGCATTCAGTTGCGGCGGTGCAGGTGGAGTACAGTCTGTGGTCGCGCGACCCCGAGGAGGCGGTCCTTCCCGCCTGTCGCGAGCTCGGCGTGGGAGTCGTGCCCTATAGTCCGCTAGGCCGAGGATTTCTCACGGGCAAGCTCACCGACCCGGAGCAGTTGGACGCGAATGATTTTCGCCGCCGCTCCCCACGCTTCGAGGGCGAGAACTTCGACCACAATCGCGTGCTCGTGGACGTCGTGCGGTCGCTGGCCGAGCGGAAAGGGTGCACCGCCGCGCAGGTTGC
>JAQBPV010000321.1 GCA_028287345.1 Gemmatimonadota bacterium | reverse complement strand
GCGGCTTCCACGACTTCACCGCGCAGAAGGGAATCGTGCCGCCCGGCATCGCCGCGCGCACCAACATCGTGTGGACCATCGACCACACAGCCGATACGTCGATGAAGATGTTGATTCCGCGACACCTCACCACGGCGTGGGCGGACTCATTCGATGTCGTCGTCTACAACATGTCGTTTTCGTACGTCGTTGACGCGCAGTGGATCGAGCGCATCGCACACGCCCATCGCGACAAGGGCGTCGGCGTCGTCATTCTGCACGGCGCCACGCACAGCTACCGCCGCTCCACCACCGACGCGTGGCGTGAGCTGATGGGCGTTGCCAGCATGCGCCACGACACCCAACGGGACTTCCGCATCGAGCGGCTCGTCGCTGACAACCCGATCGTGAAAGGCATTCCCAAGGAGTGGGGTCCGGGAAGCGACGAGTTGTACAACATCGACAAGATGTGGCCGACAGCCACGCCGTTGGTGCAGGCGTGGAGCATCGAAGGCGAGAAGCACTTCCCCGTGGTCTGGACGAACACCTTTGGCAAGGCTCGCGTCTTCGCCACGACGATGGGTCACAGCAACCGGACCATGTCCGATCCCGTCTACCTCGACCTCGTGACGCGCGGCTTGTTATGGACGGTTGGCAAGCTCGCTGCGGACGGAACTCCTGTCGCGGGCTATGGACCGCGGCCGTGAACTGATCCCGCGATGTAGACCTCGATTCCATCCAATACGCGCTGCAGGCCGAAGTCGAACCCTTCGTCGATCGTGCGCGGCTTCCCGTCCGACGGTGACGTCAGCAGCGCCGCAAACGTCGGGAAACGCGGATCGCCGATCGCTCGGCCGAGATCCGCACCGACCGCCGCCGCCCACTCCTGTTCTGACGTCCCGCGTGCGCGGGCGCGCGCGAGCGAGATCGCCGTGTCCGACGCGCCGCGCGTGTAACCATCGATCACACTGAGCATCTGGCCGATATCCGCACCGCTCAATCCGGTGCGGGATAACGAGTCGGTAACGGCTTCCAACCAGCGAAGCCAGTTTGGACCGTGCGGCGCGGCAACGAACGGCAATTCCGCCAGCCATGGACGCGCACACAACATCGCTCGCTTCGCATGAGCCCACAGCGTCACCTCCTCGCGCCAATCCCCGCGCGGCTCGGCGAAGGGCGGAGGAGCGCCCAACCCTGCGTCCACGACGGCGTCGAGAAGCGCTTCCTTGTTCGGGAAGTACCGATAGACCGCCATCGTGGTCAGTCCAAGACTCGCCGACACGGCGTTCATCGTGATGGCCGCGAGACCGTCATCCTGCGCGATCTGCATGGCTACCTGCACGACGTCGTCAGGCGTGAACCCGCGCTTTGGGCCTCGTGTCGGCTGCGCGCGATCGTCCCAGAGCAATTGACTCCGCCGCCGCAGATCCGGATCGACGCGGGCGGCCGCCTGCATGAGGTCATCATGCGTCACGCTCCGCTTTTTCCTCGCCGCCATGGCCCTCCGCTCGAGAAACCGTTGACAGGATTGAAACTGTGTATAACGTACACCCGTACTGTGTACGTAATATACTAATAAACGGGCCTGCACGACAGCCCATTCCCATCCCAACGGTACGCCAAATGAACATCTCCACTGTAGTCTCCCGCGCCGCGCTCGCCGTCGTCGCGCTCATCTCCTCGGCGCAGCCGTCAGCGGCGCAGACGTCGACCACACCGACGAGCGCGTGGGAGCTTCGCTTCACCAGCGGCGCACTCGTTCCTGTTGGTGAACAACGCAACTCCCTCAAGGACGCGCAGATGAGCGCGGCGCAGTTGTCATGGGTCGTGCGCCCGTCGCTTGCGATCACAGGCACCTTCGGCTGGGCACGCAGCCGAGATCTCGCGTCGGTCGATACACCGAAGTTGGATGTCTTCTCCTCCGACGTCGGCGTCGAGCTCCGCGGCACCGAGTGGTTTGCCGACCGCGCGATGACGTTGAAGCCCTTCGCCGGCCTCGGCGCCGGTGCGCGAAGCTACAACTACAGAAACCTGAACGTGGACGCCACGAACAATCTCGCCGGCTACGGCACAGTGGGTGGTGAGCTCGGTGTCGGACGCGTCGGGGTACGGCTCGAGGTGCGCGATTACGTGACCGGCTTCAAGCCACTCGCCGGCACCGGCACGCCTGCCACGCGCAACGACGTCATGATGATGCTAGGGTTCAGATTCAACAGGCACACGAGCCGGTGAGATCATGAACTCGAAGAAGTCGGACTGGATCATTCCCAGCGCGCTCATTGCACTGAGTTTCGTGCCAGCGATCGCCGGCTCGGTCCGACTTGCCGAGCTCGCGAGCGGTGCGCCCATCACGCCGGCGAACGCTCGGTTTTTCGCGGCGCCTCTCCCGCTGCTGATTCACATTCCGGCCGTCATCGTCTACAGCATCCTCGGAGCATTTCAGTTCTCGTCGGGATTCCGACGTCGGCATCGGGGTTGGCACCGCGCGGCGGGCAAGATACTGATCCCGTGTGGATTGCTGGCTGCATTGTCGGGGCTGTGGATGGCGCACTTCTATCCATGGCCTGCAGGGGATGGTCGACTGCTTTACGCGGAGCGCCTCATCTTCGGATCGGCGATGGTCGCCTCGATCGTCCTCGCCATCGACGCGATACGGCGCCGTGCGTTCGTCTCGCACGGTGAATGGATGATCCGCGCCTACGCCGTCGGGTTGGGCGCCGGCACGCAGGTGCTGACGCACCTGCCGTGGTTTCTGCTTGTCGATGGCAAGCCGGGCGAAGGTTGGAGGGCGGTGATGATGGGTGCGGGCTGGATGATCAATGTCACGGTCGCCGAGTGGATCATCCGGAGAGGTCGAAGAGCACGAGCGGGCGTGCTGGCCGGCGGGGAGCGCTTGAATCGAACCCTGGCTCCCGGGTGATTCCTTCGTCCACAGAACAACGACGCAATCTGGTACGGATCCTCGACGCCGTGACCATGAAGATGAGGAAGGGGACGTCAGCATGAAGGCCATTCGCGTCCATCGGCCTGGCGGGCCTGAGGTGCTCGAGATCGACGAGATCCCGACACCCGCGCCGCGCGTTGGGTGGGTCCGCATCCGCGTCCGCGCGTTCGGGCTCAATCGTTCGGAGCTCTTCACGCGGCAGGGGCACAGCCCGAGCGTGCGGTTTCCTCGCGTGCTTGGCATCGAGTGCGTCGGCGAAGTGGACGATGCTGGCGGCACCGACCTCGCGGTGGGCCAGACCGTCGCGGCGCTGATGGGCGAGATGGGCCGCGCCTACGATGGCGGATACGCCGAGTACACGCTCGTGCCTCGCGAACGAGTCCTCACGATCCGCACGTCGCTTCCGTGGGACGTGCTCGCGGCACTTCCCGAGACGTGGCTCACCGCCTGGGGCTCGCTCGTCGACGCGATGGACATAGAGTCGACCCAGACATTGCTCGTCCGCGGCGGAACGTCATCGGTGGGCATGGCGGCCGCGTCGCTCGCGAAGCATCGCGGCCTTCGCGTGCTCGCCACCACGCGTGATCCCGCGAAAGCGGGCGCACTGCGCGAGAACGGCGCCGACGATGTACTGATCGACACGGGCGCCATCGCCGAGGAGGTCAGACGGCGGGTCGATGGCGGGGTGGACGCCGTGCTCGAGCTGGTGGGAACCGTGACGTTGCTCGACTCACTGCGCGCCGTGCGGCCAGGTGGGATCGTCTGCAACACCGGAATCCTCGGCAACGCGTGGGTGATGGATCGCTTCGAGCCACTCGAGGACATTCCTTCCACGGTGAAGCTGACGACATATCACAGCGAGACGACGTCCGCTGAGCGCAGCACCGCGGCATTGCAGGAGATTGTGGACGGTGTCACCACCGGGCGCTATCGGGTGAATCTTCAGCGACGGTTCCGATTCGACGAGATCGTCGAAGCGCATCGGTTCATGGAAGAGAACCGCGTCAGCGGCAAGCTCGTGGTGGTCGTGGACGGTTGACGGCGAGCAGGCTGCAGATGAGGGTTTCAGTCCGGCGACCGGTGCAAGGGTACGCCGGCGCGCTCCGACAGTAGGCGGGTGACGTAGCGCTGGCCTTCCCCGACACGCTCCACCTCGAGGGCCATATCGTCCATTGCCTGCTCCAGCCGTGCGAGCCGCGCCTCCTCCATTGGCGTGCGGTCTCGGTCCGCGGCGATGCGGGCCATCCGCTCCCGGTGCTGGAACCAGCGCAGCAGGAGACCAACTGAAGTCGCACAGACGATGGCCAAGGGCACGGCGACTTCGGAATTGATCACGATGACGGCTCGAGTGATAAGGAGGGGCAAACGCTGCCCTCTCTGCGTGGAGGGCATGCGTCAGGTTGCGGTAAACTATTGCCCGGCTCACACGCAGCGCGAGCGAGCCGGGCCAGACAATCGAGCGCTCTTCGAAGCCACGACGTTTTTCGCGTCCTACTCCCCGGTCGTCGGATCGACGATCTCGGTGACGAGATCGATGCGGTCCGCCGGAAACCCGCTGACGCGCGCGTGCTCTCGAATCACGTCCTCGTTCTCCGCATTGTACACGCAGACGAACCGGTCCTGCGAGACATAGGAGTGGATCCATTGCACGTTTCGCCCGGAGCGCGTCAGGTCGCGCAGTACTCCATTGGACTTGCTGCAGGCGTCGCGCATCTCGCTCGGCGTAAGATCGGCTGCACCTGGAAACTCGCGCGTGATCATGTATTTCGGCATCGCCTCCTCCAGTTTAACGAACGGTCTCGGTACGGGGATCGCTATCGCCAGGTTGCTGCTGACAGCACTCAGTGCCGCGGCGGCGCGCCTGCGTCGTCGCGCTCGCGCCTGCCGTGGGTGCCGCTCTCAGCTCGGTGTCCAACGCGCGCCAGGAGCGACGCGAAGCGCGAGTCGGCGCGGAGCACATCCAGGCGCGGCTCC
Organism: Gemmatimonadota bacterium; assembly: GCA_028287345.1. Taxonomy (GTDB): domain Bacteria; phylum Gemmatimonadota; class Gemmatimonadetes; order Gemmatimonadales; family Gemmatimonadaceae; genus AG11. The sequence continues at coordinate 4,301 of JAQBPV010000321.1, read as the reverse complement.
ACATTCAGATAGGCGAGCCACGCCGAACGCTCGACGAACGCTCGGTCGAGCCAGCGAAATGCCAGATCAGCGTCGCCGCGTGCAGCGTGAATGACACCGATCTCATAGGCGGACACGTGCCGCTGGGTCGACAGGTGCTCCAGCTGACGAAGCACCTCGAGCGCGGCGACATCGTCGCCAGCGATCACGTGCGCGTATCCGAGCGCGCCGAGCATGACCGGACTGCCATTCGAACGAGCGAGCGCTTTCCGGTGCTCCGAGATCGCCGCGCCGAACATGCCCTTATGCATGTACGACACGCCGAGGAAGAATGGCGGCCACTGGTCATGCGGGTCGAGCTCGAGTGTCTTGTGGCACTGTTCGATGCACGCGTCATAGTCGCGGGCGAGCCAGTAGTGCCACGCGAGGTGAAAGTTCATGACGACGCTTACCGGATCGAGCGCGAGGCAGTGCTCGCTCTCGGCCAGCGACTCGGCCGTCCGCCCCCTCGCCATCAGGAGATGCGAGAACCAGTGGTGCGCCTCGAGGTAATGCTCGTTGAGTGCGATCGCGCGACGGAAGCCCCGCTCGGCTTCTTCCCAGCGCCAAAGAAAGTGCGTGCTCGCGTAAGCCAGCGCGGTGTGTGCTTCGGCGAGTCCCGGGTCGATAGCGAGTGCCGACTCGGCCGCTCGCCGCGCCTTTGGCGCAGCGTCCGACGCTGGGAGAAGGCCTGCCTCCCACGAGCCAAGCGTGTTGTACGCGTCCGCCACACCTGCGTGCGCGAGCGCGAAGTTGGGGTCGCGGGCGATGGCCTGCTCGAAGTAGTCCAGGCCCTTGAGCGTCTCGCGGGGACGCTTGCTGAAGTGGTGGCGGCCCTTGAGATAGAGCTTGTATGCCTCGACGTCGTTGGTGCGACTGGCTACTCGCGCCGGTCGCTGGTCGGGCCGAAGTATCCGCACGAGCTCCTGGGCGATGTGGTCCTGCACCGCGAATACGTCTGCCGAGGCGCGGTCGTACGTCTGGGCCCACAGCACGATGCCATCCGCCGTACTCGTGAGGCGCGTTCCGATTCGCAGCCGGTCGGCCGAGCGCCACACCGTCCCCTCCACAATGGCATCCACCTTTAGACGCTCGCCGATGGCGCGAACGTCGGTGCCCGAAGGAAGTGCAGCGAGGCTGGCGCTTCTCGACAACACACGCAGGCCAGAGACCTTCGCCAGCGCCGCGATCAACTCGTCGGTGATTCCCTCGGTGAAGTAGTCGCTCCCCCCCTCGCGTTGCGCATCGCGAAACGCGAGCACGGCGACAGAGTCGTAGGCCGGCGCGCCGTCTCTCTTGCGCTGCGCCGCAGTGTGGTCTGGGTCTGACGTCCGCTCCGATGCGAGCGAGCTACTCGCGCGCACACTTCGCATCAGTGCGCGCGTTTCGACGGACGGCTCGACGTCATAGTCCTCCGCGAGACGCTGCTCGAATGTTTCATACTCAGCGAGAGCACCGGCGCGGTTCCCCGTCCGGTTGAGCAGCGCGATCAATCGCCGTTCGGCCGCCTCATCGTGGGGCGCAAGCGCGACGATGCGCCGCGTGTATTTGATCGCGGCGGCTGTATCGCCGGCCGCTTCCTCGCGCTGCGCGAGCGCTGAGGCGGCGTGTGTGGCGAGCTCGCGCAGATCGACGCGCTTCACTTGCAGCCACTGCTCGAATTCGGCGGCGCCGGGCAGCACGAATCCATCGAGGAAGGTTCCGCGGTAGAGCTCCAGAGCGGTCGCCAAGTCCCGTTCAGCGCACGCACGTTCGAAAGCGACCGCGTCGCACGACACGGTCGCTCGTGCGGCGAGCGACTCCTCGCCGCAGCTCTCTATCACGTCGGCGGCGAGCGCCTTACGAAGGAATCTGACGCTCTGGCGGAGCGAGCCTCTGGCGTGGGCGTCGTCAAGGGCAGGCCACAACAACGTGGCGAGCGCGTCACGGCGCGCGAACCCGCGCTCGCGTTCCACGACAAGATACGTCAGCAGCGCGAAGCGCTTCGGCTGTGCGAGGACCGATCGCACTTCGGCGCCGTCGCCGTCTCGTAGATCGATCGCGCCCAACGAGCGAAGGTGGAACGAGCTGGCGGACACTTCGAGGTACCCGCAGAGGTGGTTGTGAACCCGCGCGATTCACGGCTAGATCACGGCGGCGTCCTACCCTTCTCGCTCGCGAACGTACGTCTTCGCGGCCAGACCGCAACATCGAGACGATCAGCGGGCGTCGCGTGCCCCTTGGACAACCACGTGTCGCGGCGCTGTCGCGTAATGCTCACTCCTGGAGGTCGCCATGTTGGACCTGACTCGCAGCAAACCGCACGTCTCTGCAGCTGCTGGACGCGATGTTGACCCCTCTACCTCGACTGGACCTCGCGCTCGGTCAAGACGGGGTGGATACGCCGCAGCCGTTGCGCTGTCGCTCGGATTGGCACTCGCGTGCGAGGGTCCTCCTTCCGCACCGAGTGTCGCGCCCGTTGGAGTAGGACCGTCCCTCAACTCCGTAGCACCGGACCTTGGCGCCGCCAACTTCCTGGACGCCGGCGCGAGCGTCGGTTGGAACCAGATCGCTCGCGACTACGTCGCCGCTCTCGCGGTCAAGCCGAACCAGCAGGCGAACTTGCGCGCCTTCGCGTACCTCTCGCTCGCGCAGTACAACGCCGTCGCAGCCGCGGAGGACGCACGAGAACGTGGCCTGCCTCCCTCGCCGCGCGCAGCCGTCGCGGGTGCGTCGGCCGTCGTGCTGAGCTACGTCTTTCCGGAGGGTGCCGTCGGGTTCGAGGCGGCGGTTCGGGCCCAGGGAGCCGGTCCAAACTGGGCAGCTGGCGAGAGCGTGGGGCGCACCATCGGCGCCGCCGTCGTGACCTCGGCGCAGGCAGACCGGTTCAATGCCGAGTGGACGGGAACCGTCCCCACGGGACCCGGTCTGTGGACCGGAACCGCGCCGCTCCTGCCGCTCCTCGGGCAGATGCGGACGTTCTTCTTGGCCTCTGGCAACCAGTTCCGGCCACCTCCGCCGCCCGCGTTCACATCCAAGGAGTTCGCGCACGCGCTCGTCGAAGTCCGCCGTTTCTCCGATACCCAAACGCCGGAACAGCTCGCAATAGCAACGTACTGGGCGGGAACGACCGGTTCGCTCGTCGCCGGCTTCTGGAACGCGGAGGCGTCCGATCTCGTGGTGCGCTATCGGCTCGACGAACTGCATGCGTCGCACGCTCTCGCGCTGTCGAACATGGCGGCCATGGACGCGAACATCGCCTGCCACGACGCCAAGTACACCTACTGGCTGATCCGCCCATGGCAGGTCGACGCGGCGATCACGACGCCGATCGGCCGGCCCAACCACCCGTCGTACCCATCGAACCACGGGTGCGTGTCAGGCGCGATGGCGTACACGCTGGGCGCGACCTTCCCCGCTGAACGCGCTCGACTGGCGGCGATGGCGGACCAGGCCGGGGAGTCTCGCCTCTATGCGGGCATCCACTACCGGTTCGACAAGAACGCCGGCCTCCGCATAGCGAGCCAGGTGTCTGACGTTGCGCTTGGGCTCGACGTGCACGGTCATCAGCCGTTCCGCCTGAAGTAGGCGTGAAGCGGCAGCTCGCTGAGCACAACTCTCCCTCACCGAGTCGACTCGATCGCCTCGAGCGCCCACGCGGCGTGACCGCGCACGAGCGGCTCGGGGTGGTCGAGTGCTCGGGTGAGCACGTCCACGTCCTCGGGGTTGCTGATATTGCCGAGTACCACCGCTGCGTTGCGCTTGAGCCCCGCAGCTTCGCGCGCTTCATCGGCGAACGTTGAACGCCGCACTGAAGTCGGCCTGCGACATCGAGAGGAGCTCTCGCGCCAAGGCCCGCTGTCATTGCTGGGGCGACTGGTGGCGCTTCGTCGCCAACGGCCGCGCGAGCACGCCGGCGTCGTAGGCGAGTCGGCCGCCGACGATGGTCAACACGCTCGTCGTCCCCATAAGCGTCGCAGCAGCGACCGCGAAAATGTCCTGCGAGAGCACCGCGAGGTCCGCCAACATCCCCGGCGCGAGCGTCCCCGTAGCGCGCTCGGCGTGTCCCGCGTAGGCGCTGCCGCGCGTGTAGGCGACCCGGCCTGCTCGCGCGTGAGGGCTTCGGGCGGGTTGTCGGGATGCGTGACCGCGAGCTGCAGGTTCAGGAAAGGGTCGAGCGGCCCGTCCGAGCCGATGGCGAGCGGGATGCCCGCCTCCACGAGGGAGCGCAGCGGCTGATAGTCGCGGCGCGGGCATCGCCGAAGCGCGCGCGCATGCGCTCGGCTCCGTCGGTGAAGTGCGTG
>JAQBPV010000061.1 GCA_028287345.1 Gemmatimonadota bacterium | reverse complement strand
TGGCACTTCACACACCCCTCAGCATACTCCAACTGCGACCCACAGTCAGGACACGTCCCCATGAACGTCTCCCCACCGTTGTACGCGTCGAAGCTAGCCTGCGCCTGAGCACCACCACTCTGTCCGGTGGTCCTAACAACAACAGGCTCCGGCACCACCAGTGACCCAGCCGACGGAGTCCCAAGCAGATCCCCCTGCACCCCCTGCTTGTCCCTCCACCACTGCTCGAGGGCGATACCAATCGCATCCGGCACAGACAGAACCTTGTTGGGCCCAAGCCCAACAGCGCGATCGGAAGAAATCCCACGCAGCTGCTTGTGCACTTCCATGATCGGAATGCCCGAGCGCAATGCGAGTGAGATCAACCGCCCCATCGCCTCAGCATCCGCCATGGCCGAACCGCCAGCCTTACCGAGAGTGATGAACACCTCGAACGGCTGATTGCGATCATCCTCAGTGATGTTGACGAACATCGTCCCAAGCGGCGTCTCCAAACGATGTGTCGTCCCACGCAGCTTCTCGGGACGCGCACGCTTCGCACGACGCTGCAGATTCTCCGCCTCGGAATCGTAAAGTCCCTTCCGCAGACGATCGATCTCCGCGTCCTTCTCGGCAATCTGTCCCATGAGCTCACCAATCTCCCGGCGATCACCAACAGCGGGCGCCTTACGATCCGCACTAGCCTTCTCGGTCGCGCCAGTCGAGAGAACCTGCGCATCGCGCGAACCATCGCGATACACGGTGACGCCCTTGCACTTCATGTCATACGCCATCTCATAGATGGCGCGGACGTCTTCGACGGTGGCGGCGTGTGAGAAGTTGGTCGTCTTCGAGATTGCCGAGTCGCAATTCTCCTGGAAGGCCGCCTGCATCTTCACGTGCCACTCGGGCGCGATCGCGTTCGCCGTAACGAACACCTTCTGCCACTTGGCCGGCACTTCGGGGAAGTTGACGTGCCCTTCCTTCGCAATCCGTTCGATCAACGCCTCGGAAAACCACCCTTCCCGCTTCGCGATCGCAACGAAATCTTCATTCACATCGGGCATCATGACGCCGGCCTGATTGCGCATGAACGCGACGGCGAAGATCGGCTCGAGTCCTGAAGAGCAGCCGGCGATGATGGAGATCGTTCCAGTCGGCGCGACGGTGGTGACGTTGCAATTCCTCAGCAGCTGCATCGGGCGGATGCGCTTGCCCTCGGCGTCACGTGCGCACGTCTCGTCCGGACCCCAGATGGACTTGGCCCACTCCGGGAACGGTCCACGCTCATTCGCCAACCGCTCCGATTCCTTCTTGCTCTCGACGTCGAGGAAGCGCATGACCTCGCGTCCCAGCGCGACGCCTTCATCAGAGTCGTACGCAATGCCCAGGCGGATCAGCATGTCCGCAAATCCCATCACGCCGAGTCCGATGCGGCGGATGCGCTTGGAGAGCGCATCGATCTCCTGCAGCGGATACTTGTTCGCGTCGATGATGTTGTCGAGCAGGTGCGTGCTGAGCTGGATGTCCTTCTTGAAGGCATCCCAGTTCATTACGCCATCCTTCACATACAGGCCGACGTTGATGCTGCCGAGGTTGCAGACGTCGTAGCTGAGGAGGGGCTGCTCGCCGCAGGGGTTGGTCGCTTCGTATGCGCCCAGGTGCGGAACAGGGTTGTAGCGGTTCGCTTCGTCGATGAAGAAGCAGCCCGGCTCACCGGTGCGCCACGCGCCGAGAATCATCTTGTCCCACACCATGTTCGCGTCGAGCTGGCCGACGACTTCATGGGTGCTGGGGTCGATGAGGTCATATGAGCTCTTGGACTTCACCGCATCCATGAACTTCGTCGTCACCGCGACGGAGATGTTGAAGTTCGTGATCTGCGTGAGGTCTTCCTTGCAGCTGATGAACTCGAGGACGTCGGGATGATCGACGCGCAGGATGCCCATGTTGGCGCCACGACGGGTTCCGCCCTGCTTCACGGCGTCCGTGCTGGCGTCATACAACTTCATGAAGGAGATGGGGCCGCTGGCGACACCTGTCGTGGAGCGGACCATCGAGCCCTTCGCGCGCAGCTTGGAGAAGCCGAAGCCAGTTCCGCCGCCACTCTGATGAATGATGGCCATCGACTTGAGCGTGTCGTAGATGCCGTTGCGGCCGTTCGCCAGGGCATCCTCGACGGGCAAGACGAAGCACGCGGACAGCTGTCCGAGCGGACGTCCGGCATTCATGAGGGTGGGCGAGTTGGGCTCGAAGCGACGCTGGGTCATGAGCGAGTAGAACTCTTCCGCGGTCTTCGCGACCGCATCCTCACCCGCGCCGTACCGCCCGTCCGCCTCGGCCACCACCGTAGCGACTCGCCAAAAAAGGTCTTCGGGAGTCTCAGTCGCCGCGCCAGTCTTGTCCTTGACGAGATACCGCTTCGCGAGCACGGTGCGCGCGTTCGAGGACAGCGTGGCGAGTCCGACGGGGGGCTTGGCAGAAAGGGGCATGAGGCAACTTCTCCCGAAAGTAGAACTGTGACAATAAGTCCGGGCTCGGACGGGGAGCGGCGTCGCTCGACACGTCGGGGTTTAACCGCGGGGGCGCAACCTATCGCCACTCGTGTATCCGCACCAGCCCCTACTTAACGATATGAAATATAACGAGTTGCACTGTATGCATCACTTAGGTGCGAAAGCACATTTGGGCGCGTTGAAAACATGTGCACCCGGCTTCGGAAACATCTGATTGTGAGAACTGACTCACCCTCAATCGTGTTTTCCGGCTCCCTAAGTCACAATGACGCAACGCCTTACCCGAAGTAAACCCAAAGCTCTCGACACATCCGAAGCGGACTGAGACGTACTCATGGGACCGCTGAAATAGTCGTTTCTTGCCCGGAACCACGTGCGCAATATCACACATCTCGGAGCGGTTCGGGTCCAGAAGCGGAAGCTCAACTGATGGAACGCGGATGACACGGGCACGGCCGGATTTTCACGGAGACTACTCTGCCGCGGTCCACCGAGACGAGCAGCATCAAAAGGCAAGTTCACCTTTTCAGAGTGAGCGTGGATAGAGGCGATCCTCGAAGCTCGCCCGAGGTAGTATCCGCGAAAATCCGGCAGTGTCCGCGTGCATCCGTGTCAAGCAGTGGCAGTTCCGCCCGCGCGCACTCGCTAGAATGACAGCCCGTACGCACCATACACACTGAACTGCCTCGCACCCACCAACGCTCGACCCGCCACCGGCACGGCGAAACCAAGCCGAATCTTCTGCGGGGTATCCCAATCGAAGATCGCCGCCGACAACACCAACTCGCCACCGGTGCTCGCGAGCGTCTGGCCAAGGAGGCGAGCGGATGAACAGACAGTCGGGTTGAGCGGCGAGGGATCGCAGTCGGCAACGCCTGCGTCGACGAAGGCAGTCACCGACGACCGATCGAAGAAGAACGGCAGCGACCCGATTCCCTTGCCGGCGAGTCCGAGCGGCGCGCGATACTCGAAGGTCCCCGTCGCGGCGCGCGTGCCGAACACGCTGCCCGCTGGAAAGCCACGCACGCCGAAGGTGCGACGTCCCTCGCCGACGGTGTATGAAGGAATGATCTGAATCGTACCGCTACTCGTGCCGCCGATCTGCAGCGACGACGCGGCACGCCGATCGGCGAAGCCACCCGCGACGCGCAGCGCGAGCACATGATGCGCATAGCCAGGCAGGTCGAGGCTCTTGAACAGCGACGCCGTGCCGATCACGCTCGCCGACGCGCGATCGCTCACACTGTCCGAGCGCGTGCGACCACGCGCCGTGACCGCGAGGCTCACGCCGTCCTCCGCCGAGATGCTCAACGTGGGCCGCTGCGTGTTGCTCCACGTGCCAGCGAGGAACACGCTCGGATACTGGTACTGTCTCAGAAAGCCGGGATCGAGCTGTCGAATGAGATCTATGGGATCACTGATGAATTTTCTTCGCTCCAGTCCTCCTCCAAACGAGAGCGACGTGTACGTCCGCACACGCGCACGAACGAACGTGGCGCCGAGCGATCCGCTTTGCGTGCGACGCTGCAGGTTGCCGACGACATCCGTGGTGCCGCCGTTCCTGAGCGTTGCCTCGAGGGTGTAGTCCTGCGAGACGTCGACGTCGATGAACGGCCGACGCAGTCCGGCATAGCGATACACGAGCGACGCGGTTGGATACGTGCCCGTCGTCGTCGTCGCCGCGCTGAGCTCGTAGATGTGGCGGCTGATGACGTCACGTCCACTCGTGGTGGCACCGAGTCGCACGCCGCCATTCGGCGCGTTCTCGAGAATGGGATTCCAGTACCGCGGGAGCGCACTGCGCCACGGCGAGTAGCGATGATACTCGCCCGTGGCGAGCGGCTCACTCTCGATTACGGGCGCCGCCGGCGGTGGCGGCAACATCGGTCCGGCCGGCCGCAGCGGCGAGGTATCACCTGCGACGCCGACGTGATATCCGTCGGCACGGAGGGCGACCGCGACGAGCATGCGGCCCGACGGTGACACATCGGGGCTGAAGATTCCATTGCCTTCGCCGGCGCGCTGCATCGGCACGCGACCGCCATCGATTGCGGTCGCGCGCATGAGCGCAGGAATTCCCGTTTCCTCGGACACATAGTAAACAGCGCCATTGTTCGCGCTCCACGCCGGCGACGAGATCAACCACGGTCCGCGCTCGACGACGCGTGACTCGCCCGTCTCCATGTCGATGATCTCGAGCGTGAAGCTCCCACCGTGCGCACGATGCACGGCGGCGACGGACCGTCCATCGGGCGACCAGCGCGGCTCGCTCCATGTCTCGTCGGACATTCCATCGCGCACGAGACGCTGCGCGCGTCCGTTCGAATCGAGCAGCACGAGCCGAGTACGCGTTGCCGCGAGCTGCACGGCGATGATCGTTCCATCCTTTCGCGCGTCGGGCTGCACGAGTCGCTGACCCTTCGTGAGTCGGCGCTGCTTACCATCGCGCTCGACGTAGAGGTCCGACCGGATTTCACTCGGCGACCTGAACTCGAGT
>JAQBPV010000033.1 GCA_028287345.1 Gemmatimonadota bacterium | reverse complement strand
ACACCGGCTGCAACTTCGGCGCGCCACAGGTGACGGCGTTCTCGCTCGACCAGGTTCTTGATCGTCATGGGACGGGGCGGCTGGTGACGGCGTACACGAAGAGGTTGACTCCCATGCGAAGCGCCGCCTCGTGCAGCGCCGCGGAGTCGTGATAGGTCTCGGGATCTTCCCACCCATTTCCGAGATCGCTCTCGTAGGTGTAGTAGACCGCGAGACGATCACCGAGGAAGATACCGTAGCCGCGGGCCGGCTTGCCGTCGTGCTCGTGGATCTTCGGCACGCCCTTCGGAAAGTCGTAGACGGAGTGGTAGATCGGATGCGTGAGCGGAACGTCGGTGAGCTCGCGGTCGGGAAAGACGCGCTTGATCTCGCGCCGGAAGCTTTCGTCGAGGCCGTAGTTGTCGTCGGCGTGGAGAAAGCCGCCGCGCTGCAGGTACTCGCGGAGGCGCACCACTTCTGCGTCCGTGAACTTGACGTTGCCGTGTCCCGTCATGTGGATGAACGGGTAGTCCCACAGCTTGTCGTCCATGAGCGTGACGCGCGCCTCGGTCTTCTCGACCGGCAGCGACGTACGCTCGCGAATGGCGGCGAGGAGGTTCGGGATGCTCGACGGGTTGGCGTACCAGTCGCCGCCGCCGTCGTATTGCAGCCGCGCGACGGTGAGCCTCGGTGCCTGGCGCGCGCCGGCAAGCGGGAGCAGGAACAGAAGAGCAACCAGCGCGCACGAGCGCCGCGAAAAAGCTGTCATCGTGGTCTTCATTCGTGCGCCAGGCGATAGGCGAGATTGCGCGAGGCGCCCATCTCGGACGTCAACGCCGCGGCGACATCGCGCGGCGAGTGCCCCTGCTCGCGCAGCTCGGCGGCGCGCGAACGCAGCTCGTCCTCAGTTGCGCCCGCGGGCGCAGCTCCTCCGGCAATGACGATCACGACCTCTCCGCGTGGTGGTGCACCGAGATAATACGCCGCGAGCGTGGCGACCGTTCCGCGACGCACTTCCTCATACTGCTTTGTCAGCTCCCGGGCGACGACAGTTTCCCGTTCGCCGCCTCCCGCTTGGGCGAGCTCGGCCAACGTATCTCCCACTCGGGACGGCGCTTCATATAAGACAGCCGCATGCCGCAAATCGACGACCTCGGCCAGCGCGAGGCGTCGTTCCACCCCCTTCCTTGGCAGAAAGCCGAAGAAGGTGAATCGGTCGAGATCGAGGCCCGACGCCACGAGTGCCGCGAGTAGTGCCGAGGCTCCGGGCACCGGAGAAACCACAATGCCTGCCTCGACGGCCGCGCGGACGAGACGCGCGCCTGGATCTGACAACAGAGGCGTGCCCGCGTCGGAGATCAGTGCCAGCACCTCTCCCGCCTGAAGACGCGCGATGAGGCGCGGGATGGACTTCGCTTCATTGTGCTCGTGGTACGGAACGAGAGGCGTCGAGATCTCGTACCGCTCGAGCAGATGACGCGAATGCCGGGTGTCCTCGGCGAGCACTGCTCCGGCGGCCTTTAGTACTTCCACCGCGCGAAAAGAAAAATCCCCCATGTTTCCGATGGGGGTGCTGACCACGAACAGCGTGCCCGGCACCTGCGATGTCACGCCAGCTTCCACGACAGCCGGTCGAAGAGGCCGGCCGATTGGAAGAGATGCCGGCGCTCGTGGGTCAGCTCCTTGAGCATCTGCTCGGGACCACCGCCCTCCTGATCGCTCGCCGTCCACAGCAGCTCGTTGATCAGCGCAGCGATCGCCTCGGTGAGTGCGTCGGCGTCGGCGACGACCGCGCGCGGTGTCCGTCCGTTGAAGGAGAATCCTTCGAGCGGCGGATGAGCCTTCACGAGCGTCGTGCGCGCGTGCTCCGCGATCGCGGGCGCGCTATCGCGTCCGTCGGCGACGAGGCGCAGCACGAGTGACGTGGCCAGGTCGCGATAGGCTTGCACGAGCCCCGTGGGCGCCTGAACGGGAAGCGGCGCCGGCATGGCCCAGCGCCGGATGGCGACGTGCAGCGCGCGCCGATCGCGATCGAAGATGCGGCTCACACGCTCGATGATCGTGCCTTTGTGCGTGCCCGACAGATACGCCGCGTGTGCGGCGCCATGGCGAAAGAGGAGGTAGTTGACCTCGCCCTCCTGCGCGATCTCGACGACGCCATCGAAGGTCGTCGCCATGAGATACGGGAAGAGCGACTTCGGATCGGATGACCGGAGCTCCGGCGGCCATGGGATTGGAGCACTCAGCTGGGAGGCGTACATGAGGCTGAGCTGTTCGTCTTCCGCCTCGTGAAAGCAGATCTCGCCGTACTCCGGCTCGCTCGGCACCTTCTCCAGCGCCGCACCGATGGAGATGGGACAGAACTCCTTTCCGTTGTACAGGCAGGCGTTCACGAGCTCCCCGCGCTGCAGATACAGCACGAGGAATTCCTCCGGCAGCCAGATGGCCACGTAGCCGGACACGCGCGCAGAGCGATCGCGCTTTGCGTCGGTGAGCAGATTTCGGAGATGGACGTACGCCAGTCTCGTTCGCGGCAGAAGAACGCGCGAGTACGGATAGCGCAAGCCGGCGACAGTGGCTGGCATCAGGTGAAGAAAAGGGCCGGAACGACGATCGTCGCTCCGGCCCAAATGTGCGGCGCTACTCACAACCGTGCAACGGCGAGGGACGCCGTGAGCGTTTTCTCAGATGATCAGGCGACGTGTTGCTTGAGCTTCGCTTCGATCGCCTGACGCGGAACCGCGCCGACAATCTGATCGACGACCTTTCCTTCCTTGAAGAACAACAACATCGGAATCGACCGCACGTTGAAGCGCGTTGCCGTCTTGATGTTCGCATCGACATCCAGCTTCGTCATCTTGACCTGACCCGCGTAGTCCACTGCGAGTTGATCCAGAATGGGCGCGATCATGCGGCAGGGGCCGCACCATGTCGCCCAGAAATCCACCACCGTGAGTCCAGGCTGCTGCTCGACCTGGCCCTCGAAATCCGCATCGGTTACTGCCGTCGCGTTCGACATCGTTCCTTGTCTCTCCCCGCGGCCATCCTGCGTGCCGCTTCCAGAATTAGTATTCAGCGCGGGCGAACCTTTCTCACCAGCGCACTGGCCATGACCCACGACTCACCACGTCCTGCACGCATTGCCCACGTGGGCATCGCCGTTCAATCACTTGCCGAAATCCTTCCCTTCTATCGCGACCTGCTTGGCATGCCCGAACTGCAGCTCGCCGATGCCGATGGAGCGAAAATCGGTGCGGTTCAGGCCGGCGATTCGCTCATCGAGCTTCTCGAGGCCAGTTCCTCCGATTCACCTATCGGCAAGTTCGTCGCCAAACGCGGTCCGGGTATTCATCACATCTGCTTCGCCGTCGATGACCTCGACGCAACGTTGGCCCGGTGCAAACAGGCCGGCGTTCGCCTCATCGACGAAACGCCGCGCATCGGAGCCGAAGGGAAACGTATCGCGTTCCTCCATCCAAGCGCCACCGGTGGCGTGCTCGTCGAGCTCAGCGACTTCTAACGGTGTAGTTGTTTCTACTTCGCGGCGCAGAGATCCTTTACCGGGTCCAGCGCAAACGTCCGCACGAACCAGCGGTCTCCACTCCGTGCCAGTGAGAAATCCGTCGACTTCGCAACAGTTCCCCGCACGAGCTCCACGCGCATTGACCGCTCACCGTCCAGTGCCGGCGAGTCGCCGAGCACGCGGAAGCTGTCGTGCTTGAGGCAGCGGATGAGGTACAGCTCTCGCTGTTCCATGTCCTCGCGCGACATTACCCTGGCGTCGCGCACTGGGCCGTTCTTGTCACCCCACACGCCGGACATCGCCTGGAGATCCTGCGCGCGCACGGCGCCGAGGAAGGCATCGAGCGCAAGTCGCGGCGACGGGGCGCCCGCGGCGCTGTTGCCGGCGACCGGCGAAGGCGTCGGGGCAGTATTGACTGGCACTTCCACCGTGCGCGACTTGCACGCACCGGCGAACAACAGACCGACCAGCAGCAGCTTTCTCACTCGTCATCTCCTGAAGATTGGTGCGAAGCTAACGTGACCCGCCTTTTTACGGCAACCACGCTACGGACTGGAAATGCAACATGACGCAACACCAACGGCTTTACGTCAACATCGATCACATCGCGACTGTGAGGCAGGCACGTCGCGGACACGAGCCCGTGCCCGTCGACGCCGTGAGCGTCTGCGAGCGCGCGGGCGCCGATGGCATCACCGCGCACCTGCGTGAGGATCGTCGTCACATTCAGGACGCCGACATCGACGCCATCGCCGCGGCCGTCACGACAGCCTTCAACCTCGAGATCGCCGGCACCGACGAGATGATCGCACTCGCCGAGCGCATTCGGCCGCTCGAGGCGACCCTCGTGCCCGAACGGCGCGAAGAAGTCACCACCGAAGGCGGACTCGACGTCAACGCATCGCCGGCGAAGCTCGAGCGCATGATTCGCCGCCTGCGCGACGCCGGAGTGCGCGCGAGCCTCTTCATCGATGCCGATCCTGTCAGTATTACCCGCTCCCGCGAGTTGGGTGCCGACGCCGTCGAGCTGCACACGGGCCGCTACGCACACGCGCCGGCAGATCCGGCCACGATCGCCGCACTCCGCGAGGGTGCGGCGCTCGCCAGGTCGCTCGGCCTCGCGGTCCACGCGGGTCACGGGCTCACGACATCGAATGTCGGCCCCGTTGCGGCCATTGCGGAGATCGAAGAGCTCAACATCGGACACCATGTGATCTCGCGCGCCATCTTCGTCGGACTCGATGTAGCCATCATGGAACTCCGCGCCGCGATGGACGCAGCGCGCGGCCGGCCCTAACTTCGACGACACGTGCAGCCGAACATCACCAGCTCGGAGTGGGCATGACCGCCCCTACCCCCGTCGGGTTTCTCGACTTCTTCATCCTCGAAGCCAGCGACTACGTCGAGCAGCTTGACGGGCTGCTCGTCGCGGGCGGTGACGCCGGCCCCGACGCCGACAAGCTGCAGCGTATGGCGCGCGCGCTGCGCGGCAGCGCGACGATGGCCAAGCTCACCTCCTTCTCGGAGATGGCGGCTGGCGTCGAGCGCGTGGGACGCGCCCTTCGACAGGGCGGACTAGCGTGGGATGCAGGGCTTCGAGGAGTCGTTGTCGCCACGGTAGACGACCTCAAGCTCCTCCTGCGCAACGTGCGTGCATGGAGCGACGGGGACGAGAAGCGAGCCCGCGCGCGCATCTCCGAGCTGACGAGCTATGCCGCGGTGCGCGGTCCGACGCCATTGGCGTCGCCAACACTGCAGGGGCACGACAGCTACCTCGCCACCGAAGCGTCGAACATCGGTGCGGGACTTGAGCTTCTCGCCACGCGCCCGAGCGACCGCGATGCGGCCACGAATGTGCTGCGCCGCGTGCGCGCCCTGCGCGGCATCGCGAGCGTGAAGGATCACGCGTCGCTCGCCGACGTACTGGAAGCCTCCGAGCAGGCGATCCACCCCCTCGAGATGGGCGAGCCGTCGCTGAGTACCGAGCGCGTCGCGCTGCTCGGCGCCGCGGCAAACGTGCTTCGCGGCGTGGCCACCTCGATCCGCACGGGCACGCCAACCGACGCACATGCTACCGAAGTCGCGCGCTTCGCCACGACGCTCGACGCCATGCAGGAGCGCGAGACCGGCACCGAGCGCGTCGTGCCGATCTCCGAGCTCTTCTACGACGACGGCGGCGCCACGGTGGTCGACGCATCGTCCAGCCCACCGACCACTCCGGCTGAGCGCTTTCGTCTGGAGGTGGTGAGCCAGGGCGAACACCTCCGGCGGCTCATCGCCGATGCACGCAGCGCCAACGACGAGCTCGCGCGCGAACGCGTCCGTCGTGCACTGCGCCAGGCACTTCGCTCGCTGCACCAGGCCGCCGACAGCTTCGGCGAGCGCGATGTCGCCGAGTTCATTTCGTCGCATCGCGAGGCGGCAGAGCAGCTCGATTCGCGCGCGCTGCGCTCACTCGACGAAGTGGCATCGCTGCTCGCGCAGCCAGGTGCGACTCCGGCGCCGCTCGGTGAGCGAGTCAACGCGCTCAGGACGTCGCGCGCATCGTCTGCGGTGATGACCCCTGCGATTTCGTCGCTCGCGATCGCCGAGCCGACCGCAACGCCACAGGACCGCGTTCCACCGGCGGCGAAGCAGTTGGCCGAAGAGGCCGCACATGCATCACCCGTAGTGCGGCAGGACGACCTGATCGGCGCGGGTATCGACAAGCTCACCTCACTCGGAGGCACGCCATTGAGTGCGCCGGTGAAGATTCCAGAACAGCCTGCCATTCCCATCGGCGTCCTGCTTTACCGCGGCCGATCGGCGATTGTCCGCGCCGTCGAAATCCGCGACGCGGCACGGCATGATGGCAAGGCCGTGGAGGGCGAAGCGCTCGACGAGTTGCTCGACCTGCTCGACCTCGCGCTCACGAACTGACGACGAACAATGAAATTCGGCTGGCGAAGTGCGCTCGGCATCGTCCTGAGTGCCGTTCTTCTTTATTTGGCGTTCAAGGACATCGAGTTCGCCAAGGTCGTCGAGAACATCCGAAAGGCGAACCTCGGCCTGCTGATTCTCTCCGCCGCCACGGCGACGCTGACCTTTCCACTGCGCGCGCGCCGCTGGCGTCCGATTCTCGATCCGGTTGCGCCGAAGCTTCCGTTTGGTGCGTTGTGGCGTGCCACCGCCATCGGCATGATGCTCAACAACGTCGCTCCGGCACGCGCAGGTGAGCCCGCCCGTGCGTACGCACTGTCGCGCTTCACGCCGAAGGTGTCGTTCCCGGCGGCATTCGCGTCACTTGCGGTCGACCGACTCTTCGACATGGTCGTCATCCTCGTGCTGATGTTCGGCGCCATGCTCGATCCGGCGTTTCCGTCCGGTGCAAAGGTGTTCGGCTTCTCGATGTCGAGCATTGCCGTGAAGGGACTGGCGCTCGTGAGCGTCGCACTTGTCGGCATGTACGCGATGGTCCTCTTTCCGGCGCGAGTGCTGGCGCTCTACGAGCTCGTTGCTCGACGCATCGCACCGAAGCTCGAGGAGAAGGGCCGCGTCGCACTCGTCGCACTGATGCACGGCTTGAGCGTCCTGCGTTCGCCGAGCCGGTTCGCCGCGATTTTCGCGTGGACAGTGCTGCACTGGCTGGTGAATGGCCTGGCCTTCTGGATTGGATTCAAGGCAGTCGGCATCGACGCGCCGTACTCCTCTGCGCTGTTCCTGCAGGGTGTCATCGCCATCGGCGTTGCGGCACCGCAGGCGCCCGGCTTCTTCGGCGTGTTCGAATTGTTCGGCAAGGAGGGGTTGCGGCTGTACGGCGTGGGCGGTGATGCCGCGGTTACGTGGGCAATCAGCTTTCACTTCCTGTCCTTTCTGCCCATCACCTTCATCGGTGGTTGGTACTT